>CAYMJJ010000016.1:0-35556 GCA_964390445.1 uncultured Anderseniella sp. | reverse complement strand
CAATTCGACCGAGGTGCTGAACGATACGCGCGCCCGCTTCCTGCCGCAGCTGAAGGAGAAGTATCCCGATGTCGCCACCAGTTTTGAAGGCGCCAATGCCGATGCCGGGCGCACCCAACGCTCCATGCTGTCAGGCTTCGTGCTCGGCCTGATCGGCGTATACCTGCTGCTGTCGTTCCAGTTCCGCAGCTATATCGAGCCGTTCATCGTGATGATCATCATCCCGTTCGCCTTCATCGGTGCCATCGGCGGGCACATGCTGCTGGGGATCGACTTCACCATGCCGTCGATGCTCGGCTTCGTGGCGCTTGCAGGCATTGTCGTCAACGACTCGATCCTGCTGGTCAACTTCATCAAGCACTACCATGGCGATACCAACTCGGTGGCGGAGGCCGCACCGCTGGCCTCGGGCGCGCGGTTCCGGGCAATCCTGCTGACCTCGCTCACCACCATCGTCGGGCTGATGCCGCTGCTCCTGGAAACGTCGCTGCAGGCGCAGGTGCTGATCCCGATGGTCACCAGCCTTGCCTTCGGCTTGTTGGCGACGACGGTGCTGGTGCTGTTCATTGTTCCGGCGGTCTATACCATTCTCGACGACTTCGGTGCCGCCCGCCTCGACTGAGCGGATACCGGCTCACGCACGTCGATCGCCGCTCGACGTGGCGGAAGAACTGGCGCCGGGCTGCCAGCCACCGGCAGCCAGCCGACAGCCTCGCGCAAGCCAGCCTTGCTACAGAAATGGCCTGAGGTAGCAATCACGGCAGGACTGCTGCGATGATCTGGCGGCTATTCAAATCTGGCTTCAACAGGAGCGCCCGTGACAGCAGTGACCTGTCGAGCGAGGACCACTCCAGCGGCCTTGGCAAACCCCAGCTCGTCGAAAAGGGCTTCTATTTTGGCCGCCCTGTCCGATTGTACTCCGACGGGACGCTGAAAGCCGCCAGCCGCGAAGGCTGGATCAAATTTTCAAGCTTTGAGGAATTCGTGAAACACTTTGACAGCCGCCGGTTGCCTGAACATCACAGTCCTGACGACAACAGGCAATAAACGCGATGATTTCGACCGCCATTTCATTCCGCCTTATCAGCAACAACCTCGACAGGTCGCTGACGCAGCTCGCCAATCAGCCCCAGGTCGGGCGCGAGGTCGACTACTACCGCGAAAACATCGGCAAGGTGAAGTCCATCGACGATTTCATGAATGACAGGCGGCTGGTCAATTTTGCCATGACAGCGCATGGCATGCAGGACCTCTCCTATGCCAGGGGGCTCATCCGCAAGGTGCTGGAGGATGGCATCGACTCCTCCACGGCACTTGCCAACCGGCTTGCCGACAGCCGCTTCGCCGAATTTGCGGCAACCTTCAACTTCAAACGCTATGGCAGTGCCACGACGTCCTTTGAACGCACCGGCGAAGAAACGGTACAGAAATACTTGCGTCAGACGCTGGAAGTCGATGCAGGTCGTCAAAATGAAGGCGTTCGCCTGTCACTGTATTTTGAACGCAAGGCAACCGGGATCGACAACGCCTTCGACATCCTGTCAGACAGGGCGTTGCTGCAGGTTGCCCGGACCGCGCTTGGGTTGCCGCAGTCGATCTCGTTTCTCGACATTGACCGGCAAGCTGCACTGCTGAACAGCCGCATCGACTTTGAAGATTTCAAGTCGCCTGAGAAACTTGGCGATTTCCTGAGCAGGTTTGCAACCCTCTGGGACCTGGAAAACCCGCCATCCCTTCCCGCGTCCGGAGCGCTTGCCCTGTTCTCACCGCCCACCCTTGGCATCTCGGAGCAGACCCTGATGGCCTTGCGCAACCTGAAAAACCGGAGTTGATCCCGTGGCGGTAGCAATCGACGTAATGGTGTCCGCTCAACTGTCATTGCAACGGCGGCTTGACACGATTGCCAGCAATGTTGCCAACGCCAACACCGCAGGCTTTCGCGCCGAGGAAGTCGAATTTACCTCGATCATGAGCCGTCTTACTGACAGGCCTGTGGACTTCGCATCCGAGGGTGGCTCACGCCTGTCAACTGCGACTGGCGCTTTCAGCCAGACCGGAAATCCGCTCGATGTGGCGATCAATGGACCTGCCTGGCTGGCAGTTCAGACCCCGTCCGGACCGGCCTACACGCGCGATGGCCGGCTCCAGATCTCGCCGGCCGGCGAACTGTTGAGCATAACGGGCTATCCCGTACTCGATGCCGGTGGCGCACCGGTAGCTCTTGATCCGAATGCAGGCCCGCCCGAGATTACCCGTCAAGGCCTGATACTGCAGACGGGCCGCCAGGTTGGCGGCATCGGCCTGTACAGCCTTCCGGCGAATGCGACGCTGGCCCGCGTTGGCGACACACTTGTCACCAGCACACAACCCGCCGTTCCGGTCGTTGATCCGTCAGTGGCTTCCTTGCAACAGGGCTTCATTGAGAACTCGAACGTCAACAGCATCGAAGAAATCACGTCGCTCATCTCGGTAACGCGCACATTCGAAGCTGTGACCGCCATGATGCGGACCGTTGACACCGCAAGGCGCGAGGCGATCCGGGATATCGGTTCCGTTTGACGGTGACGGGCATGGATCACGAACCCCCGGCTGCCGCTGTCCCCCGAAACCGGCCCGATGGCAACCGCCTGCTCAGACTGCGTCAGGCAGCCCGCCTCCTCGATTCTGCTGCGGCAAGACAATATGTCAGGCCCGGCGGCCGCATAAGTGCGCTGCAACCCTCATTGATCAAGGTCACAGGACTTTCCCCATTCGCGCAGATCGGTGATCAGGTCAGTATCGGGACAAGCGAACGAGGTGCAGTTGGTGAGATCGTGGTGATCGGGCAGGATGAAGTCACGGTAAAGTTGTACGGCCAGGCAACTGATGCCCGGTTGGGCACGTCAGTCTACTTGAACGGTCAGCACCGGATTGCCCCGTCGCCACAATGGAAAGGCCGCATCTTGGATGCCTTCGCGACACCGCTGGATGGCAAGGGACCGTTGCCGCGCGGAGCCGCATCGATACCCGTGGATGCTGCCCCACCCGACGCATTGTTGCGCAACCGTGTCAACCAGCCGTTCAGCTCCGGTGTTGTCGCCATCGACGTGTTCACGCCTCTTTGCATGGGTCAGCGCGTCGGCTTATTTGCCGGTTCCGGCGTTGGCAAGTCCACCCTTCTGGCAATGCTGGCGAAAGCATCGGCCTTCGATGTTCTGGTCATCGCGCTGGTGGGCGAACGCGGTCGCGAGGTCCGCGAGTTTATCGAGGATTGCCTCGGCAAGAACCTGGCCAACGCCGTTGTGGTTGTTGCCACCAGCAATGAAAGCGCGCTGGCGCGCCGTCGCGCACCGTTGACGGCAATGACCATTGCCGAGCACTTCCGCAAGTCTGGCGAGAACGTCCTGTTCATCATGGATTCGCTGACCCGGCTGGCCCATGCCTGCCGCGAAGTAGCCGTTGCCGCCGGAGAACCGCCGATCTCGCGAGGCTACCCGCCGTCCACATTCGCGATGATCGCCCAGTTGCTGGAGCGGGCCGGGCCGGGCCGCAGTGGCGAAGGCGCGATAACCGGTCTTTTCTCGGTACTGCTCGACGGCGACAACACCGAGGAGCCCGTTGCTGACACGGTGCGAGGTATCCTGGATGGCCATATCGTATTGTCACGCAAGATTGCCCAGGAAGGCCGCTACCCGGCCATTGACGTGCTGCAGTCGATATCAAGGCTCGCCGGCAAGGCATGGTCGCCTCCACAGCAAGCACTGGCCATGAAGCTCGTGTCGATGATTGAGCGGTTTGAGGATACCCGCGACATCCGCATGATCGGTGGCTACAAACCCGGCAACGACCCCGCTCTGGATGAGTGTCTGGCCGTCGTGCCGAAGCTATGGCGCGAGCTCAGTCAGTCACCTTCGGACACCGGCACAACCGACGCCTTTGACAGGATTGCCAAGGCAATCGCCGATTGACGACCTGGTCTAGTTGGTGCGGCCCAGCTTGTTGCGCACCATGTCCATCGTGACGAAATTGAATTGCTCGATCAGCACCTCGTGCACCAGCGTCGTACCGAACCGTCCGTTGACCTTCGTGCGGATATCGGAGGTCATGAGGTCGACATTGTGGCTCTTGAGGTTGTCAAAATCGATATCCTTGCTGGCATAGACACTGCGAAATGCTTCATCTAGCAGGAACACGTCCAAAGGCACCGGAAGCTTGCTCTTGACCTTGGCGTCCACCGTGTAGACCAGCTCCATCACCACATATCCGGCAATCCGCCCGTCGCGTATCATTGGCACGCTCAGTGGTTGGGTCTTCACATAGTCCAGGCCGATCATGGGCGTATTTTCGCCAGCCGTGGCGGTCTCGCTCTGCGACCACCTGGAGCCTGCATAAACGCTTGCCATCGCCACACCGATTGCCCAGACACCGAGCAGCAGGTACCGGATCAAAAGTCGCGTCCTCCTGCACTGGTGCCATACCGGTAAGTGCCATCGGACTCTGCATCCCGGATCGCGCGCTTGATGGTCTCGGCCACGCTTCGCGATGCCTCGAGGTAAATGCGCAGCGCTTCCTGGTTCTCGCTCAGCCGGTTGCGCAGCATCAGGATCAGGTCCCGGCTGTGTTCGCTGAGTGGCAGAAACTGCCCTCGCCGCATCATGCGGCTTAGCTCCAGCATGTAGACGGCCTTGGCATTGGCGAATGTCTCCAGATCCGCAGCAGGATTTTCCTTGATCTGCGTCATCTCGTCGGCCAGCAGTTTGCTCAGCCCCTCAACCAGCTTTTCCAGGGTGGCATGAAACTCCTCCCGTTCAGCCAATGCACCAGCCGTGTTGTTCAAATCTCTGCGCCTGAAAGACGTGGGCCAGTTGAGCTTTGCAGCATCTGGCGGGGGAGTGGTTGTGGTATCGTGATACATTTCATTGGCCACTGTTCAGATTGCACCAGCAAGCCTTCTGGCTCATCTCGTCCGCTCCAACCGGTCAACGGCCCGGGTGGTGCCACCGACGCTTTCGAGTACGTTCTCAACCCTCGACCACAATGCCGCAATCACATCCGGCAGTTGCACTGAACGGTTGCGCGCCAGTGAATCGCTGGTCACTGCATCCGGTTGCGTCAGGACAGCATGCTGCCGTACCTCGCCATCCGTGTGACTGGGCATGATGTGCGGCGTCAGTGCACCGGTCTTGAGTGCTGTCTGGTTCGCCATCGTGTCAGGGGCTTCACTGACCTGCGCTTGCGCAATCTGCTGGCCAATACCAAAGTCTCCAGATTTTGTCATCTGGCTGGCAAGAGCCGAGGCCAACTGTGTCCTCGCCAAGTCAGCCGACAGAACATTTGCCCCGGCATCACCTTCCCGTTCCGGCAGAACCAGTTGCAACATCTGCTGCAGGAACAATGTTTCGTAATCGCGCGCCACATCCTGCATACCCTGCAGGCTGCTTTCCATCGAAGGGCTGTTGGCTGGCTGCAGGTTGAAATTTCGCACCTGGCCTGAGCCGGCTACATCTTTCATCACAGAGTCAAAGCTTACGCTGGCCGGCGTCACCACGGCGCCCGCCGCGCCATCAGATTGTCGCGCTGACGGAGCCAGTTTCTGAAGCCTGGCCATCACCTCCTGCTTGCGAGCCGGATCGGCATTGCGGATCACTTCCGCGACAAGGTCACCAACTGCAAGACTCATGACTGTAATCCCCAATCGCCCGAAACACTGGATCAGTCTATGACCTCAACCTTTCGGCAGGCTTGCGGACTCAACCATCCGCGCAACTGCTTCCTCGGTCGCATCCTCGGCATGCCGGGTATCGCTTTCCCGGCGCATGAGTTCGCTGCGATGTTCAGCCAGCCGCAGTGCTATCCGGGCCTGGTTCACGATCCCGGCCTGTAGTTCGGTCAGGTTTCCTACAATGGCATCACGATGACCGGCATGACCCAGCATGTCAGCCGCAATGGCACTACCTCCCAGGTCGCTGTCCGCATGATCCGACATCTGGCGCAGCAGCAGTCGGGCGGTGCCGGCAAGCATGTCCCGTTCACGCTTGAGAATGGCCAGCCGCGCTTGATCGACCTCCAGCTTGAGGCCTTGCAGTCTGACAAGGCGGTTGGCCTTGGCGACGCGGTCCCGGCGGTCAGCCATTTCGCAACCAGTTCGCAAAGTGGGTCTCGAACAGCAACAACATCTCCGGCAGCGTGAAATAGAGCAGCAGCATCCCGCCGAGGATGACCAGCGGCATGGACACGAAGAACACCGGTATGCTTGGCTGCAACCGGTTCGCCACCCCTATGGCCACGTTGATCAGCACCGCATAGACCACAAATGGTGACGTCACTCTCAGGGCAGTCATGAATGCATCGTTGAACGTGACCAGCATCGAATCCAGTGCGAACCCGGTATCGAAAATCGCCGTGACTGGCAGCATCCTGTACGAGGCCACCAGCGCCGCAATGATCTCCCAGTGAAGGTTCATCACGAACAGAAGTAGCGTGGCTGAAACCATGACCAGCAACGCCAGTTCAGGCATCGGTTCGGCATCATTGACCATGGAACCCGACAATTGCCCCAGCCCTGAAAAATTCGCCATTGCGATCGCAGCAAACTGGAGCGCAGCATAATAAAGCCGGCCAAGAGCCCCGAACAGCGCACCGGTCAGCACTTCAGTTACTGCAAGCTGGATGAACCTCGTCTGGTCACCATCCGCCACGATGCCGCGAATTTCCGCTGGAACCAGAGGCACAAGGCTCGCTGACAGTGCCAGAGCCAGAAACAACCGCACTTGGACTGGCACCCGCAGGCTCGACACACCCGGCATGATCATCAAGCAAGCACCCAGCCGGCAGAACACAATGAAAACCAGCAGCACTTCGATAGTGAGTGCTTCGGTCATCCGATTTGCCCGGCAACCTCAAGCTGGACATTGCGCGAGATTTCCACATGCGACAGCACCGGCATACCAGGCAGCAGCCGCTCAGCGATCATCCGTATGTACATCCGGGCGTCCGGTTGAACCACCAGCGCAAACTCGACCCCCTTGTCGCGCAGCTTGAACGCAGCGTCCTTCAGGTCGCTGCAAAACTGCTCCATCGACTCAGGGTCGAGATCGAACTGCACCACCTCGCCCTTTGCATCGCGTCTCAGGGCCTTGTGGAACTGCATCTCCCACTTTTCCGAAAAGCGCATGACGTTCAGAACACCCTGGCTGGCGAGGTCGCCGCAGATCTGCGGCGACAATCGCGTACGCACATGTTCGAGTATCTGCTCAGGCCGGCGCAGATGCCCGCTGACTTCCATGACCGCCTCCAGGATCAATGGCAGGTTGCGGATCGACACTCGTTCCTTTAGCAGCAGCTTCAACACGGCCAGCAGGCTCGACGAGTTCGTAACGGTCGGACAAAGGTCGTCAAACAGCTTGCGGTAAACCGGTTCCAGATCGTCGATCAGCGCTTGCTGGTGGCGGTAGGTGAACAGCTGGCCGAGATTGCTCCGTATGACTTCACTCAGGTGAGTAAGCAGTACCGAGACCGGATCAACCACCTTGAAACCGTCACGCCGCGCCTCGTTGGCCAGCAGGTCGGGCAGCCATATGGCACGCATGCCAAAGGCTGGTTCCCTGATTTCCTCGCCGGCAAAATGGTGCTCCTGCTCATGATCAAGAATGACCATTGACTCGCCCAGCCTCAATTCTCCCCGGTCAATCGCCGTCCCGTGCAACTTGATCAGGTACTGTCCGTTGGCTAAGTCCAGGTCGTCCGTCAACTTGATCTCGGGAATGATGAAGCCGTACTGGTGAGCAAACCTGCGACGTGTTTTGGCTACCCTCGTGGCCAGCTCGCCGTTTGGTGTCACCAATGCCGCCGCAAGGTGCTTGCCCATGCACAGTTCGATGTCGGCAATCTTCAACTGCCGTTGCAGCGAGCCTGCATATTCAACCTGCTTTTCCTCATCCACTATTCTTGCCGCGGTCTGATCAGCATCGATCTGGCGCTGCCGCCGCAACGGTACCAGGTAGGCGACACTGCCCAGGGCCAGGCACAGAACCAGAAATGGAAGCATGGGCAAGCCGGGAACAATACTCAGCACCAGCATCAGCAGGGCCGCTGCGCCAAGCGCACGCGGGTAGCGCGCCATCTGCCCCAGCAGTGCCTCGTCAGCAGATCCCTTGGTGCCGCCCTTCGACACCAGCAGGCCAGCAGCCAGCGATATGATGAGGGCCGGTATCTGCGACACCAGCCCATCACCCACCGACAGCTTGGTGAAGATGTCCGTGGCCTGTGACACCGACAGCCCGTGCCGGGTCACCCCGATGATGATCCCTCCAAAGATGTTCACTCCGGTGATGATCAATCCGGCGATGGCATCGCCGCGCACAAACTTGGATGCCCCGTCCATGGCGCCGAAGAAGGAACTCTCCTCCTCCAGTTCCATCCGCCGGCGCTGGGCCTCCTTTTCATCGATGAGGCCTGCCGACAGGTCAGCGTCGATCGCCATCTGCTTGCCCGGAATGGCATCGAGGGTGAACCGGGCACCCACTTCGGCAATGCGGGTAGCACCCTTCGTGATCACCATGAAGTTCACCGTGATCAGGATCAGGAAGACGATGACGCCGATAACGAAATCACCATTCATCACCAGATTGGCAAAGCCGCTGATGATCATGCCGGCGGCGGTTTCGCCATTGTTGCCATCGGTAAGAATGAGCCGGGTGGTGGCGATGTTGAGCGATAGCCGCAACATCGTGGCAATCAGCAGCACTGTCGGAAACGCCGAGAAATCGAGCGGCTTCTTGATCCACAAGGCTACCATCAGAATGACAACGGACAGGGCTATGGAAAATGCCAGTCCGAGGTCGATCAGCACGGCCGGAACCGGCAGGAACAACGTGGCGAGGATGATCGTCATGCCCACGGCCAGCATGAGATCTGTATTGGGAGTCACCTTCAAGCCGCCAGTCGGTATCGGCGTGGTCGTTGGTGGCATGATCAGTCAAACTCCCGCTGCCGTTGCGGCCACCGGGCGCAGCTTTCCACTGCTGGTTTCAAACCTGGCATTCGGGTGCTCCTCACCGGAACCCTGTGGCGACGCGGCCATACGTCAGCTGGGTCAGCGTCTGCATTTGCGCCCCGATGAAAGGTGCTGTGAAAATGATCATGAGCAGCACGGCGACGATCTTCGGCACAAAGGTCAGCGTCACCTCCTGAACCTGCGTCAGCGCCTGCAGCAGCCCGATCCCCAGCCCGACCACCATGGTCACGCCGATCACCGGGCCCGAGGCAACAATGACGGTCCAGATCGCAGCCTGGATCAGTTCAAGCGCATCTGTTTCGCTCAAGGGTCAGCCCTGCTCTATCGTCGCCACATCCGGCAACGCGATAGTGCCGCCACCAGCCAGGCCCAGGTTAACGCTGCCGCCCTGCTGATGCAGATTGGTCACAACGCCACTGACACTGCCGTCCACAGACGTAACACGCGTCCCGATCAAAGATGCTCCCTGGCCCAGCGACATGGCTGAGATCAGCTCGTCCAGTTTCCGGTTGGATGCGATCTGCTGCTCGACCGACGAGAACGAGGCAAGCTGCGACAGGTACTCTGCCTGATCGGTCGGCTGCGTCGGGTCCTGGTTGCGCATCTGGGCGACCAGCAGCTTTAGGAACGCGTCATAATCGACCGTGGCCGCATCAGTGCTGCGGGACTGCTGCTGGGTGGCGCCGCCGGCCAGGGCCGCTGACGGGATCAGGTTGGTAACGTTCATGCTCGCCCGCCTTCCCTTGCTGCATTCGGACTGGCTGTGGATGATCCGGCACCGTCAGCATCAGCATTAGCAACGTTGTCCCTGGCGAAGGTCACGCCAAGGACGCCGGCCTCAATGTCGAACAGCCCCTTGAGTGTCTTGAGCGCATCAAACGCCCGGCCTGCCCTGACTTCACTGTCTGCCTGTTTCAGGCCATGCAGGATGCGCTGATCGCTGTAAGCCGCCAGCATCGAGTTGAGCATGCCATTGTACACAGCACTGCTGGTACCGCTGTTGGCCGGGTCAATCAGCAACGCTTGCGTTACGTAGTAAAGCTGCCGCAATGGAGAGGTCACCTGTTCCGGTTGCAGCACGTAGCTGTCCATCAGGAAAGTCACATCGTTCAGAAATTCGATGCCGACCTTGCGGTCCACCCGCAGCACCGCGCCATTGACGAATATTCTCTGGTTGGCGTTCAGGCCGAGTTTGAAGATCGAATTCATGCCAGTCCCTTCCTGATCATCTGGGTTACCTCGATGATGCCGGCGAAACTCTTGCTGCGGCCGGTCCTTACGGCCTCGGCCTCGCGCAGTACCCACAAGCCGATCGATATCAGGTCAGCTCGCAGTTGCTTGGGCAGTCCGTTGTCCGGGCGTCCGAGATCCTCAATGAGAACGTTCCAGACTTGCCGGGTTGCATGCAGCGCCGCTGCTGCCTCGGGCGAGGCAGGCCCCTTCTCCTGCGCACGCTCAAGCAGCTCTATGTTGGACTGCAACGCGCGCGCTTCCTGCACCCGCGCAGTGGCCTCGGAACTGGCAGTTTCCTGGTCGTACTGGGCAAGGGACATGAACTGTTATCTCTCCGTAATCATGGCGGCCGGCAGGGCCTTTGGCCCGGGTCTCTAAACGTAGTTCAGCAGACTGAGCGACTGTAGCCGCCCGGTCATGGCATACGAGGTTTCAATCTGCGCAGTGATCTCGCTGAGCCGGGTTGCGGCCTCGAACCTGTCAACGCCCTCGAGCGCGGCGAGGTAACCCGCATTGATGTCCATTCGTGCTGCCAGTGCCTGGCTGTGCAGGCTGACGCTCTCCTGTACCAGGCCCAGTTGGCCACGCAGGTCGTTGATGCCGGAGACGCCTTGCGAGAGGCTGGAAAGCGCTCTCGACATCACCAGCTGAAGCGTATCGCCCGCCAGCGCCTGCCCGCCCAAACCCGCCACCATGGTGTAGGCCGCCGTGATGTTGCGGAAGGCCGCCTCGTTGGCGTTGAGGCTCGTCTCGAGATTCACCTGTGGCGAAATCCGGCTGCGGATATTGCGCTCTGACGCAGACGACCAGCCTGCCTGCCATTGGGCATCATCCTCGAAGATCTGCGTGAACGCACCGTCCAGGAAGGCCTCCATGGCAGCCGGCGAGATGGTACTTGCGGCCGGGTCATCCGGTGCAAACCCGAACTCGCTGGTGAATGCCGCTGCAACCGCACCATTGCTGGTACTGGATGCGCCGGCGGTGAAATCATCGAAGGGCCGCACATCGGTGTTGATGCCGGCAAACAGATACTGACCGCCGACAGACTGGTTCATCAGTCCGGCAAATTCCTGGAAGATGCCTTGCACGTTGGCAATGGCCACGCCGGCACTCGCATTGGATGCCAGGGCCGTCGTCAGGCTCCCTGAAGCGCGCTGAGCGCCGCTGGTGATCTGCTCCAGCGTCTGCTGGGTCAGGTCAAGCCGCTGGGCCACGAGGACGTTCGATGAGATGATCCCGGAAAGCCGATCCTGCTCAACGCGCAAAGCTACAGGCGCACCGGCCCTTGAGCCAAGCGTCAGGTTGACATCTGCGTGCCGGCCAGTGGTCACTTCAGCTTGCAAGCGCGAAAGCTCAATTTGGCCGCGCGATTGCGTCGTACGCAGTGTCTGGAACATGGCCAGGGTTGAAACGTGCGAAACATTCATGGCGTTACCTCACGGACTCGATCAGGTAGGCAAGCATGTCATCGGCCATGGTGATCAGCCGGGCAGAAGCCTGATAACTGCGCTCCAGCTGCAGCATGTGCGCCAGTTCCTCATCCAGGTTGACGCCCGTTTCATTCGAAAGGGCCTGGCGGGCGCGGTCAGCGCTGGCTCCCATAAAGGTAGCTTCCTGCGCAGCTCGCGCCCGCGTATCTCCGAGCCAGCCTGCCATGCTGACACTGAAACTGATCACGTCGGTCGCGTTGTCGAGTCCCGCAGCGGGATCGAAGACCTGGCTTTCCTCCAACCTGCTGACGAGTTCAAGCGCCCGGTCCGGGAAGCTGGCGGCTCCGGCCGGATTGTAGTTGTAGGCCGGATTGCCAGGATCACTTATGCCGCCATTTCGCAGCAACGTCCTGGCGTCTGCTCCACCAGCGGCCACGGACGGGTTCACCTGGATCAAGCCTGCAAGCCCCGGCTCAATGACACCCAACGGCGGCAGGTCCGGTCCACCCGGCCATGTCAGCAGACCCGCCCTGTCCGGCAATGTCGGAACCGCCGATTGATCACTCTCGGCAAATGCCTCGATCAGCCCGCGGGCGATCTCGTCAAGTTTGCGCTGGGCAGAAGGCGCGATCTGGTCGCGTACTTCTATCAGGCCGGCCAATCTGCCACCCGAAACCGGCAGCGGGCTGCCCGGCCCGGACACGGCGACCCCATCCACGTAAAGTGCATTTCCGCTGCGCGTGGCGGACAGAAAGCCGGATGGCTCAAACGTCACCGCACGCGGCACACGGTCATAGAGGGTCAGGCCGGTGGCCGTGCTGATACGTATGTCGTTGTCCGCCCGTACGTCCCACGTGATGTCCGTCTCATTGGCAATCGCGCGCAAGGCTGCGTCGCGCTGATCAAGCAGGTCCGTCGCGTCGCGTCCCGTCCGGCTGGCCTCGACGATCCTCGGATTCAGCTCATGGATATTGCGCAGCGCATCGTTGATCGAGCCTGTGGACTGGGCAATCCGTTGGTCCATGTCCTGCCGCAGGGCCTGGACCTGCGAGGTCATGTAGCCAAGCGAACCTGCGAGCGAGGTTGCCGCTGACACGGCCGAAGATGCCAGAACAATGCTGTCGGGCTGGGTGGCAAAGGTTGACAGTGCATCGCGCAACTTGCCAATCAGGGCCGCAGGTGATCTACCGTCCGACGGGTCGCTGAACAAGCCATCCAGCCGGTTGAGCGCGTCCGTAACCACACCGCTGCGCGCCGCCCGGCCATCCAGGTCGAGGCTGCTGTTGAACAACGCCTCATTCGTGACACGCGAAATGCGCCCGACATTCACCCCGCCGCCCGGTGCCGTGACCAGTGCCACCACCTTCCGGCTTGAATCCGGGTCGGATGCATTCGCAATGTTCCGGCTCACGATGCCGGTCTGCTCGCCAATACTCAACAATGCCGAGCGTGATGCTGCCAGTACGTTCGATATTGACATGATGCCGCCCCTTGCATGCCCCGCCGGTTACCGCTTGAGGTTCACCAGGATGTCGAAGAGTTCCGAACCGGTCTGAAACACCTTCGAGTTGGCGGAATAGTTCCGCTGCGACTCGATCATCTGCGTGAGTTCGTCGCCCAGGTCGACATTGGACTGCTCCAGCGCCCCTGACTGAATCAATCCAAAGCCGGGATCCTGAGGAAATCCTATGCGCAACCCGCCTGAATCGATGCTCTGGTTGAACAGGTTCCCGGACTGCGCAGTCAGCAGATCGGTGCCGTTCACCGTAGCCAGCGGGATGCGATATGGCACGGCCAGCGTGCCGTCCTGAAAGGTCACCACCAGCGAACCGTCAGAGGCGATGCTGACGCTCTCCACACCGGCTGGAGCTTGTCCGTTCGCCTGCGCATTGAGGACGGCATAATCCGCTGCCAGCTGGCTGCTGCCGCTGATGTCCAGCGCGAATGCCTGGCCATCCGGTACGGCAAACGCCAGGCTGGACGGTGCCAGCAGCTGTCCGTTGCCCGGATCAAAGGTGACTGTCGCAGTTGTCAGCGCTCCAGCTGAGTACGGAAAGCCGCCATTGGTCGAAAGCGCGTTGTCGAATACCGCAACGTCCCATGTTTCATCAGCGGCTTTTGCCCAGTAGACGTCCACCAGCTTCTCCGCCCCGAGATTGTCATAGACGACCAGCGAGGTCTTCTGGGTGAACGTACTGTTGGCAGCGTTCGCTGAGGGAAGGTCCGCCGCGGCAACCACCGGAGCCTCGGACGGGAGGTTCACCTGCAGGATGCCTTCAGTGGAAGCCTGCGCCTGGAGGGCCAGTTCCTGCAACTGGACACGCTCGAGTCCGGCACTGCCATTGGCCACCACCGGAGCGTTGCCGTTGATAACCGGATAACCCATCAGGTACTGCCCGGCGGCATTGATGAGATGCCCCTCACCGTCCTGCACAAAAGAACCGGCACGCGTCAGGGATGTGAAGCCGGTTCCGTCGTCTACCAGGAAAAAGCCCGTGCCATTGATGGCAAGATCGGTACGGGAGTTGGTGAACTCGATGCTGCCTTGCTCGGATATGTGCATGCGCACCCGTGTATCCACACCGCCCGCGATGTAGTGTCCGGGACAGTGGGTACCGCTTCCGACCAGGTTGGCGAACTCGATGCTGGACCGCTTGTAACCCGTGGTGTCATTGTTGGCGATATTGTCGGCAATTGAAGACAGTCTTGTCGACTGTGCCGACATCCCGGACACGCCGGTGCGCATTATACCGTTCAAGCTCATTGTGGCACTCCTGTCACGTTTACCAGGGACTTGGACAAACCCTGCCTCGTTCTGCTTGCGCGAACCTGTCGCAAGCCATGACGCACGTTACAAACTTGGCACTGCCATGCGGTGCGAGCCGCACATTGCGGCTAACCCTTGAGGCAGTAGCCCAGATACCGCTGGCTATCGATCGGGTCCTCTCCCAGGCGGTCACGCAACTTCCGGCGCAGCTTGCTGACGTGGCTCTCGACCACCTGTTCCTCTACGTCCTCGTCGAACAGGCCGTAGGTTGCATTGAAGATCTGCGCCTTTGTCACGCGCCGGCCACTGTTGGCCACCAGATACTCCAGGATGTGGCGCTCACGCCGCGGCAGACGCAGCGGCTCGCCACCCACGATCGGATCGCGGCCATCTGGAAACACCACGATCCCGGCAACCCCGTCTGCCTGGCTGAGGCTGGCCGCCCGGCGGGCGATCACCCGGATGCGAACGAGAAGTTCCAGCGGATCTATCGATCTTGCCACCACATCATCGAAACCTGCGGCGAAGACATTGAGCATCGCATTGAGATCGTACTGTTGCTGAACGTGAATAATGGGTGCATCGGACCGCTTGCGGATGGACGTTTGGCATTTGGGCAGCGCCGGGCACTCACCCAGCACAAATCCCTGGATCGACTTAACGTCATCCTTGTCACAGGTTAGAATCCATTCGAGAAAATCATCCGAACCCATCTTGATGGACGGCACGCCCTGGCGTCTGAATCCATCTGCGAAGCACCGTGTCTCACGTGCTTGATCTTCAATGACCGCGATCAATGTTGCCTCCGAATCACCTGTCATCACACTGAGGTGACGCTACCTATAAGTGCATTCTGAGGTCAACTAAAACTTCAACCTTCAATTGTATAAGTATAATGATTAACAACTTTTTGGAGAGGGCTTGTCTCTATCTCAGCAACCCCGGATCGCTAAAAGTACGCAGAAATGGCTCAATCATGTTGAAAAAAGGCGGCCTTAATCCGCAGAGCAGTATGCTCTCGCACGGTCCGTCCACGCTCCCATCCCTGACTCCACCAGCCTTCCGATGACACCGCAAACATAACGGGATTGCGCGCTATGGTTGCGTCTTCCAGCATGATAGATCGCAACGGCGCGGGCCCATGAACCTTCTTGCCGGTAGATCTGCCGAAGGAATTGCGCACCGTAATCAACGTTGGTACCAGGGTCGAACATCTGCTTCACGGAGGCAAACTCCTGCGCATGCCAATAATGATTGATCTGCATGCAACCCACGTCGATCAGCTGGTGGCCGCTAGCCCTGGCCTCCTCGAATGAGCGTACTGCAGCCGCAAGTGAGCTGGCATAAACTGCCTTGCCGGCCACATTGAGCGCATAGGCATGTAGCTTGCCACCGCGCCCCGTCTCGTTCAACGCCACGGCATAGAGCACCGCCAGCGGAACCCCATGGCGCTCGGCTGCGAGCGCCATTTCCCGTTCGCATGGACCGTCTGCTGCTGCCATGGCTTGTGCTGAAAGAAGGCCCGACAGGCAAATGCCCACGAAAAACGCCCTAAACATAGATTGCCCCACCTTCGGCCGCGCCGGCGCGTGACGGCGTCTTGCTGTCGCCGCCGGCATTGCCGTTGTGCACATCATTGCCTGCTCCTTGCCTGCCAACCATTGGACGATCATGTCCACCGTCTGCGCCCGGTCCCTGGCCGGCATTCATCGACATGGCTTGAAAGCTGTCCATCGCGGCACCGGCCGGTCTGGCAAAGCTGCCGGCGGCCTGGCCCGGATCCGGCTGCACCACGGCAAGAGATTTCACATCGACGCCATGGCCCTGCAGCAGCCTCAACAGATCGCCAGTGGATTGACGGAACAATTCGCCAGTCTGTTCTTCAACGGCTGACAGGGTGACAAGCATTGTGCCGTCAGTAGCGATTGCAATCTTGATGCGGACCTCGCCGAGGTGATCCGGATTGAGGCGGACACTCAGCTGCTTGACCAATGAGACCGGACTTTCAACCGTTTCAGGGTTTGCCGCAGCAAACAGTTGCAGGTGTGCGCCATCATCGCCAGCCAGCTCCGTTGCAATCGCCTGACCCACCTGCCCGGCCACGCTGGCAACCACAGCGACATCGCCAGAGCTACCCGTCATCCCCTGCTGAACACCGGGTGATGCTGTCACTGGCTCAGCGGCAACACGCACTTCGCCCTTGAACGCATGCTGCGACAGCCGGTCACGGAACGATACCTCTGGCCGCTGATCACCATCAACACACACCAGCATCAGGTGCTCATGCGTCCCAACTGGTGCAGCCTGGCGGCCACCGTCAACCTGCATCGTCACCTTAAATTCACGCGCAACATCTGCAACCCGACGGACGCCTTCAGCAGCAGCAGACACCACCCTCGCGGCCTGTGCTGCCTGGCTCCAGCCTTCCGGCAGAACGGCCGCAGGCAAGACACGCTGCGTCGGCACAGTCAGCACTTCATCCGCACTGCTGCCACTTGCCCTGACCCCGTTGTCGGCCATTGTCCAGGCAGCGCCTGACGCCGTGCCACCGGAAGCTTCACGAACAGAACCTGCGTTGAAGGCAGTTGCAATGCCTGGCAAAGTATGCGCGCAGCAGGAAGGCACCTGCACATCTCCTTGGCCGTCTTCTTCTTGCAGGTCTTCTGCGAGGCGCTCCGATTGCCTGGGCTCATCAGGAGCGCTGGAATCGGCCGGCACTTGCGGTTGATGACCGGGTGGCCCGTACTTCCCGGCTGTTTGCAGCCCGGTTTCAGCAGGCAGCACGAACGCTTGCCCGGCAGCTTTGCCGCCCGGTGGGAGCGCAGGAGATACACCTGACTCTGCACGCGGTCGCGCCGCCATGACAACTGGCGTCATTCTCACATCCTCTCGATCAATTGCTCAACGCGATCAAGTTCATCAAGTGCCCGCACCGCTGGCCCACCCAGGTCCGGATGGGCTGGCGTTACAGGTGGTGGCAAGCGGTTGACCGGCCGGTACTTGCTCGGCCGCCTTGCCGCACCGGCATCGGGCTCGTCCGGCCAACGCTCGATAGTGCCTGCAATCTTCACCGTCGCGTCGTAGAGATGCCGGTCTTCCTCGCCAAGTTTTTCCCGGGCGATGCCGGCCAGGCGTGCCGCAAGCTCGCGCTGCGTGGACTCATGCAGACCAGCGACAATGTCCAGCAGCTGAATGGCGGGATCTTCTTTCGCATCAGCCCCACCCCCATCGCTCAACCGCTTCAGTGCCAGCCTGGCCACCGCGTATTGCTTCACCTGCACGGCGGCGCGGATCAGCTTGCGGTGCAACTCGACGGAAAACGCATTCGGACCGGCTGCGGCAGTATCCAGCAACTCCGACAAACGCGGCAACGCGTTCTGATAGTCCAGCGCGACAATGGCTTCGGCAAACCCTGCGGCCGCAACGCCTGCGAACACCGAGCTAGACATGCGCTGGAAGTATTGCCGCATAAGCAGTTCCGACTTCTCCATGTCACCACCAGCGACGGTAAGGCCCAGCTGGCTTCTGATCGCCGCCTCCTCGACCAGCCCGCCAGTGCCAAGCAGGCGCGCCATGTCATAGTAGGCAATGGCCCGGGCCGGATCGTGCACATGCCACACCCGCGCACCCGCAATTGCGGCGACTGCGCCAAGACCCTCCGGCAACCCCAGAAAATCAGACTGCGCCGACAGCGTGCGCACGGCATCAAGACGCCCCGCCGCAAAGCTTTCCAGCAACTCGACCAGGCTGTCGTCCAGCCCTGCCGCTATTGCCTGCTCCCGCACCTTGCCGGCAAGACGTCCGTCACCGCCAGAGAAGATTACCGAAGCGGCCGCAAACACATTACGCCTGTCCCGCCAGACATCGGCTGGCGAAGCAAGCATTTCTGCCGATGCCTTTTGCAACAGGGCATTGTAGACACCAATGGCTTCCTGGCGGCCGGCCAGCATGCCGTCCTGCAATGAACTCAAGGCCCGGACAATCTCGTAAGGTTGCGGCGTTGAGGAAGCTTGTGCCTGGTTGCCGGAAGACCACAGCGTCAGCCCCAGCGCCAGTAACGCGACCTTTGGCATCACCGTGGCGAGCGTCAGCGAGGGCTGTGTCATTGTGCCGGCTCCTCTACCCGCAGCAGCACCTCCACCCGGCGGTTGGCAGCAGCAAGAGGGTCAGTTTTCACCTTCAACAGCGTGTCGGCATAGCCTTCGATGCGTTCAAACCTTGAGGGCGGCAAGCCGGCGTCGAGGAACAGCCGGTAAGCCGTATGGGCACGATCCGTCGACAATCGCCAGTTGTCCTGATCCGTGGTGAAGAAGCTCCGGCCATCCGTATGACCGCGGATGGTGATGCGCCCTTCAGAAAACTTGAGCGCGCTGGCCAGTTGCCCTGCCAGTTCGACCAGCGCAGGAGATGGTTCAGCCGTTGCAATGTCGAACATAGCCGTCGAGGAACTCTCGGCCATGGAAATGAGCACCCCTTCGCGGGTTTCCTCAACGTTGAGAGAAAGCCCTTCCACAAGCGGCGTATAGCCACTTTGTTCAAGTAGCCGCTTCACGCTCTCAAGCAGCTCCTGGCGCTTCTCGGTGGCTTGCTGCTGCTGAACCCCGTCACCGGGTACGGCTGCTGACGGCTGATCCGCGATCTCTGCCTCCGGGCCTGAAACCACCCTGGAAAGCCGTCCTTCGATTTGCGCGGTTGTGTCACCGGAAGGTTTGTCCGGCTGCGGCTCCACATCATCACCTGACGCAGCGCCGGTGACCTTGTCTGCTTTCGCCAGCAGATCTCCAATCGCATTGTTTGCCAGCAGTCCGTTGTTGCCCGTCATTGAATCGGCAACTTCATCCTGCACCGGAGCCTGCGCCGCCAACTCGTCTGAAACGGGGGATGCCTTCGTGCGCAATTGCTCCCGTTGATCGAGACCTTGCTGGCCAGTGAGCCCCTGTATCAGCAGGATATCCTTCAGCACTGACTCTACAGGCTGCAGCTGTTCAGTTGCGGGACCCGCCGGGGACCCGCCACCCGGGGAGGCCGGCGCCACTGGCGGCGTGCCTTCTCCGCTGTCCGGCTCCCGCCTTGATCCGGAAGGATCGCCCCGCTTGCCGGCTTCACTGCTGCCGGTATCCATGGATTGCAAACCCTTCTGATTGGTTCGTGTATCAATCAGCTTGATGGGATTGAAGTAGCTTGCCACCTGCTGCTTGGTCTTCTCGTTGGCGGCATTGACCAGCCACATCACCAGGAAGAACGCCATCATCGCCGTCATGAAATCGGCATAGGCAATCTTCCATACCCCGCCGTGATGACCATCTTCATCGCCTCGCCCACCACGGCGCACGATGACGATCTCGGCAGCGTCAAACTCACCCTTCTCCCGGCTCACTGGAAACACTCCTGCAGCTCTTGCCGCCAACGTCCAATCAACGCCTCGATGACAGTGCTGCCAATTCTGAGCTTAAGTACCGCTGGGTCATCAGGATCTGAATTGTCGGCACTCACACGTTCTGCCTCGATTCCGGCTGTCGCCAACAAGCCTTCCAGTTGCACTGCAAGCTCGCCACGCCCTTCAATGATTGCTATCGGCGCCGGAACCGTGCCGGCCAACTGGGCGAGGGAAGTCCGAACGTCCTGCACCAGCCGCTCGACCGCCATTTGCCCAATCCGCTCCTCACACACCTGTTGCAGCAGCTCGGCGCAAACATCTGCCACACCCGCTTCAATCTGCTCGACCGCCAGTCTGAGCGCCCTTTCGACAGCCACCGCGTGCCGGTTAAGGGCCTCCTCCATCGCCCCGGATGCCTGTGTACAACCGCGCAACTCCGCCGTTTCAATGTCGGCTTGGGTAAAGCTTCCCGCCCCCTCATTTCCCGCCGGAACATCGGTCGACACGATGCGGTGTTCCAAAGTGTCCGCGCGGATGTGAAGTTCCGGCATTTCAGCCTCGTCGCGCGCATCGCAAACCTGAACCTCGACACTGTCTTGCCGGTTGACATGGCTGGCCACAAATTCAGACAGCTTGATAACGCGATTCACGACGGACTAGCCTCGCGCAACCAGTGCTTGAGGATGATGGCAGCCTGCTCTTCGTCATAGGCAACGAGCTGCTCGAGCTTTTCTTCGGGCTTTGCTCCGGCAAGCCGCAACACGTCCGGCAGCCCCCCCGCATTCGCGGCACCAACTCTGCCCGTAGCGCCAGCGGGGTCAGTCCTGTCATCGACCAGTCGTGGCTCGATGCCAGTGCGGCTATCGATCTGCGCGACATCAGCCACACCTCCTGCCGGCACTTGACCAGCGATCTGCGCAGGTCCCGACAGCACCCGAACCGCAGGCTTGATGCCCAGGAACACCAGCAATATCACGCACAACAGCGCGACTCCGGACTGGATCAGCGTACCCGCATATCTGTCCAGGAAGTGCAAGACCCCGGAACTGTCCAATTGGGAATTCGCTTCTGCCGCTTCGGCAAACTTTACAGCCCTTACCGCAATGGTGTCGCCACGATCCGTCGAAAGCCCGACGACCGACGACAGCAGGCTTTGCATGTCCTCAAGATGGGTCGCCACCTGTTGCGGCGTGACGCCCTGCCCGAGAATGCCTTCAAGGACTTCCTGGTTGACCAGCACCGCAACTGACAAGCGGTCGATCTTGTAACCATCGGACTCTGACTGGACGGTACGGGAGTTGATTTCGAAATTGCTGGTCTCGTCCCGCTTTTCACTTTGTTGCCGGGCGGTCTGACCGGTGGCGTCCAACGGCGGTTCGGGGATCTCTGTTGCAACTGTTGCCGCAGTGTTTCTCTGGCTGTCCTCGCTCTCGGATTTCTCCCTGATGTTGCGCACCGAGCGCTCAACCCGGACTTCCGGATCAAAGGTCTTTTCCTGCACCTGGCGTTTGTCGATGTTGAGTTGCGCCACAACCGACACGCTGAAGTTGCCAAGCCCCAGGTGCGGTCCCAGTGTACGCGTCAGGCGGTCCGTGAGGTCCTGACTGAGGTTGCGCTCAAGCTCCATCAAGCGCGTCGGCGCAGCCGTCGTGCTGTCGTCGCCAGAGGCCAGCAACTTGCCGTGCCAGTCCAGAACGGTGACCTGCCCGAGACTCATGCCCGGCACGGCGGCGGCCACCAGATAACGGATGGCGCTGGCCCGTTCCGCCCCTGCACCATCGATCTGCTGGATAACCACAGACGCTGATGGCGCGCTGGCCTGGCGCCTGAAACTACTTCTCTCCGCCATGACAAGGTGAACGCGAGCCGACTTTACGCCCCGCATCGACTGGATGGTCCGCACCAGTTCGCCTTCCAGAGCCCGCACCATGGTGACGTCCTGCATGAAGGATGTGAGGCCCAGCGAACCCATGTTGTCGAACAGTTCGTAACCCGATGTAGAAGACTGGGGCAGCCCCCGTTCTGCCAGCATCATGCGTGCCTGAGAGGCTGTGGCCGCATTGCTCAGAACCGACTTGCCATCAGGGCTGATGTCGAAGGCGTAGCCGCTCTGCCGCAAGGCGGCACCCACGGCATTGACGTCTTCAGGTTCCAGCCCCGAATAGAGCACAATCATTGAAGGCCGGCTGATGAAATAGCTGCCCGCGCTGACTGTTACGAACACGGCGGCCGCCAGCACCGCAAGGATGGCGACCCGCCGGGGGCCCAGTCCGCTCAGGTTTGTTCGGAGCTCGCCTATGGTTTGCGCAAAAGACACAGGGGGGTTTCACTGCTTTGTTGATGAAACCAGACTATGCCGTTGCAAGCTTGTGTGAAAATTGCGCGGGAGCACCAACCCAAAAAGACGAAGGGCCGCCTGGATACATCAGGCGGCCCACGTGGCTTGTGTCTCGTCCAGCACCGGGCGAAACCGTTAACCCGGCCCCGGCGTTGTCACGATGAATGTTACCTGAACAGCGACAGGATGTTCTGGCTGCTCGAATTGGCGATGCTGAGCGCCTGAATGCCGAGCTGCTGTTGCACCTGTAGCGCCTGCAGCCGTGTCGATTCTTCTTCCATGTTGGCGTCGACAAGCTGGCTGATACCACGATCGATTGCGCTCATCAGCGAGCCTACAAATTCCTGCTGCAGATTTACCCGCTGCTTGACCGCGCCAAGATTGCCCGCAGCCGTGGTCATGCCAGCCACAGCGTCGTCCACGTGGCCGATCATCTGCTCCAGATCGGCGAGGTCATCGACCGAATCCGTCAGGGCAGAAATGTCCAGATCGACAACAGAGTAGTCCACCCCACCGTTGGTGGTCGTGTCAGTGGTGTCGAGAATGCCGGACTGGTCGTTGGCATCGAACAACTTGGACGAGGTCAGGCTGATCGAAATGGTACCGATGGACACGCTGCCATCGGCTGCCCGTGAGAACGACGACACGATCGACTTGGTGTCGTTGTAGCTGGCAGCACTCGAGTCCACTGACAACCAGTTTTCGCCGGAGAACACCGCCGAATCGCCAATGCTGGTCAACTGGTTCTGAAGTTCGGAGATTTCGGCCTGCACCTTCTCGCGGTCAATGCCGGGCTGGCGGGCCGCTACCAGCTTTGACTTGATTTCGCCGACCACGTCGATGGCGCTTTCCAGCGCCGTGTAGGCTACATCGATGGTTGCCGAGCCGAGCCCCAATGCATCGCGTACCGTCGACATTGCGTTATTGTCGGTACGCATGGTGGTGGCAATCGACCAGTAGGCGGCGTTGTCAGTGGCTGTGGCCACTCGCATGCCCGTTGAGATGCGAGCCTGGGTCATCTCGCTGTTCTTGTTGGTCTGCTGCAGCGTCTGCAGGGCAGTCATGGCGGAAATGTTGGTGAGAATGGAAGACATCTGTGTTGTCCCTATCTTGATGATGGTTGTATCGGGACATGCCGGACTTTACCGGCAGGACAGATCGGCATCATGCCTGCCGCCAACGCTTGTAGCGGTGCGGCCCTGTCCTGAATGCTCTACCTGTAGTCTCAATACCTGAACCAATCGTTAACGAGCCCGAACGGCTGTCATCAGTCCTGCAGGAGACGTTATCCCACCGAACGCATCAGTCCCCCGGCCAGCAGGCTCCACCCGTCGATCAACACGAAGAACAGGACCTTGAACGGCAGCGAAATCACCGTTGGCGGCAGCATCATCATGCCCATCGACATGATCAGCGTCGCCACGACGAGATCGATCACCAGGAACGGCAGCAGAATCAGGAAGCCTATCTCGAAGGCTCGCCTGAGCTCGGAGATCATGAATGCCGGAACCAGCAGCCTCAGACCCAGGTCTTGCGGGCTGGTAGCTTCCGGCACGAGCCCGTCCGGCGCATTGGCCCGCGCCACACTGATGAACAGTTCGACATCCTCATCCCGCACCTGGGACAGCATGAACGTGCGAAACGGCTCTGCAATGCGCTGCAGGGCCACCTGCTCGCTGATCTCACCCCTGTTCAGCGGCTCAACACCGTTCTGCCACGCCTTGTCCAGCGTAGGCGTCATCACGTGAATGGTCATGAACAGTGCAAGACTGACCAGCACGATGTTGGCTGGTGTCGTCGGCAGTCCGAGACCTGACCTGAGGAAAGACAGCACCACGATAAAGCGCGTAAAACACGTCACCATAACAAGGATTCCTGGTGCCAGCGACAGCACCGTGATCAGCCCGAACATCTGGATGATGCGGCCGCTGGCCGAGGCATCTCCCGAAGGCAGCAGCTGTTCCAAGGATGGCATCCCCTGTTGCGTCTGGGCAAGCACGCTGGCGGATGCAACCGCCAATGCAAGGCCGGTCAGACCAGCCAGTGCCGCCACGCGGGACAACTGCCCCCAGTTGCTGCTCATTCCACCACCAGCATCTTGAGCAGCAGCTCACTGACCGCACCTTGCGAACGAGTGCGCGCACGCTCGGTAATGTCTTGCTTGAAGTGGCTGAGACCAGCAGCACCATCGACATGCCGCAACGAGACTTCGCGCATGAAAACGAGCAGGTCTTCGGAAATCTCGCGCTGCAGCAGTTGCTTGTCGCCTTCATAGTCCGGCGCAATGCGGATTGCAGCCTCAAGCCGGACCCACGTGTTTGGCGGATCTGCCAGATTGGTTACGACAGGCTCAAGGTCGATGATCGTCCCTTGCAGGGCACCATGGCTGGCCGTCTTGTTTTCGTCATCACCGCCATCCTTGGTGCCGGACGCAGCTTGACCACCCTCGCCAGACCCGGCCTGCGCGTCGTCACCGGACTCAGTGTCGGCAACAGCCGACGGCCCCGCGTCCCGGCCCAGAACCAACCCGCCCATTGCAAACCCGACGCCCCCGGCAAGCACCGTGAGGACAAGCAGAAGGATTACCAGGCCGCCTGCACCAGGACCGCCCTGGCCGCCTGCGTTCTTGTCACTTGCCGGTTCAGCCATTTGCCCCTGCCTGCCGGCCGCTAGAAAGGTGCATACCGGTCAAACAGCTGTTGACCGAAACCAGGCTGCTGCACGTCAGTCACCCGTCCGCGCCCGCCATATGAAATGCGGGCCTCTGCAATCCTGTCATAGGCAACGGTGTTGCTGCTCGACACATGAAGCGGATCGACAATCCCGGCCACACTCAGTTCGCGAACCTCGTTGTTGATGCGCACTTCCTGTGATCCGCTAATCACCAGATGACCGTTGGACAGGGTGTCGGTAACGACCGCTGCGACGGACAACTGGATTCTCTCCGACCTTGATATCGACCCTCTGCCATCGGCACTCGAGTCTGTGGACGCAGTGAGATTGGCGTTGCCTGTGTTGACCAGGCCCAGCCAGTCCAGAGCCAGGTCAAACCCGCTGCCGATGCTGGACTGCTTTGACCGGTTGATGTTGGAGTTGAGCGATGCCCGGTCGTCTATGGATATCTCGACCGTCACCACATCATTGACGCGGCGGGCACGGCGGTCGCGGTAAAGGTCGGCAAACGAATTTTCCCACTGCTCCCCGGCGGAGACCGCCTGTCCGCGGGGCATAAGGCGTGCCGCATTCATCACCACACCAGTCGACACGCCGCTACCGACCGGGGTCAGCGAGGGAGCCGATGGATTGAGCAGGTCAGGCGCATGGCTGCACCCGGCCAGTATCGTCATTGCAACCAGGCTTGTCAGGCGTGAATGCCGGCCCATGGTCATTTTGTCTGCTCACCGGATTGGGAAGCAAGCGCCGACGCACCCGCGATCAGCGACACCAGCCGGGCGGCGCGCGGACCGGGCAACTCGTCAAAAATGCGGCTTGCGATCCGTGCATCGAGTTTCAGCAGGATTGCTGAAGCCGTTTCATCATTCAGCTCGCTCAATTGCGCCGCCGCCACTTCCGGTTTGATGCTGCGGTATATGGCTATGAGCTGCTCGTTTGCCCGCTTGATGAAATCGTCCCGCCGTGTGATCCAGTCCTGCAGTTCCTTCCGTCTCTGCTCAAGCTCCGCGGTTGCAGTTTCCACCTGGCGCTCCAGCTTCCTGAGCTGATCCGCCTGCCACTTCATCCGCGCTTCACCCGCCGCCGGCCCCAGGGACTTGCAGTAGTCGGACGTTGTGGTGGACGTACTGGCTGCTTTTGTAGAGCCCGTTATCAGCAGCAAGTCAGCCTGCATCTCGATCGGCACCGTATCTGCTGCCTTGTCAGCAGTTGCAGCAGCAATGCCGGGCGCGCCCATCATCATGCAGCCCAGCAGCCCGCCCGCCACACGCCATGCCCCATAACCTTTGACCGTCATCATCATTGCACCAACATGTCAGCATGCAGCGCGCCAGCTGACTTGATGGCCTGCAGGATCGCGATGATGCCTTTTGGTCTCAGCCCCATTTGGTTCAACCCCCGCACCAGCGATTGCAGACTGCTGCCATTGACCACCTCGAGCTGCCCGGGCGGCTCGCTGGCCTCAATTCCAGTCTCGCTGGTAACCACTGTCGTGCCATTGGCAAAGGGATTGGGCTGGGAAAGCACCGGGGTTTCGGTGACCCGCACGGTCAGGTTGCCGTGCGTCACTGCAACCTTGGAAATACGGACGTTCTGGCCGATAACGATAGTGCCACTGCGTTCATCGATGACCACCACGGCCCGCTCTTCCGCTTCAACCTCAAGGTCGCCAATCTCCGCAAGAAACCGCGAGAGTGAAACGTTTTGCGGCTTCCGGAGCATGACAGTGCGCGCGTCTTTTTCGCGCGCCGCATCTACGCCGAAGCGTTGCAGCGCATACCGGTTGATACGGTCTGCCACCCGGACAGACAGGCCAAAACCGGCGTTTTTCAGTTCCAGCGATGCAAAGCTGTCATCCCGAGGCCCATCTTCAGCCAACCGCTGCACCACCGCACCGCCCGGCAGGCGGCCGGTGGTGGGAACACCGGCTGTCAGTTGTTCGGACGCTCCGTTGGCTTCAAACCCACCCACCGTAACCGGTCCCTGGGCGACGGCATGGATCTTTCCATCACCACCCATCAGGGGCGTCAGCACCAGGATACCGCCAGCCAGCGACTTCGCATCGCCCAGTGACGAAGCAGTGACATCCAGGCGCGTGCCGAGGTTGGCATCGGAAGGAAGCTCTGCCGTTACCACCACTGCGGCAACATTGCGTGCCTGCAAGGCCCCGGTTGGCACGTTTACGCCCAGCCGGTCCAGCATGGACTTGATCGACTGTGCCGTGAACGGCGCGCCGCGCGCATTGTCGCCCGAGCCGTTCAGCCCGATCACAAGCCCATAGCCGACAAGCTGCCGGCCAGCCATGTTGCCCAGCGAAGCCACGTCACTGATACGGACCTTCAGGCCCGGGCGAGGACTATCCTGAAATGCCTGCAAGAGCGCCGGGTCTTGGGTGCCGGGCAACGTGGTTGCATCGGCCATGACCGGTCCCGTCAGACAAAGCCCCAACCACGCGGCCGCGACGGCAAGCCCCTGTGCCCACGCTTTCATGGCAACACCCGCAGCGAACCGTCATGCTGTACATACCCCGAAATCACCATACCAGTTTCAAGGTTGCGCGCCTTCACCAACTCGCCTTCGGCTGCCTCTCCAAGGGATTGTGCGACACCGGTTATGGCGATACCGTTGCTGTCGTAGAATACAGTGACGGCCATGCCGGGGCGCACCAGTATTGGCTGCTGCAGATGCACAAGCAGCACCGGGCGCCCGATCGGCAACAGGCGTGCCGCCGCCATCCCCTGTACTTGCGAAACGTCCCGTACCAGCGCCATGTCGCGCGGAATATGCCGGGGTCTCGGTATGGGGCGGAACTGCTGTTGGTTGATTACATGCCCAGGGTAAATGGTCACGACCGGCACCAGGATAGTGTCCTCCGCCGACAGCGCGGCCAAGGGCTGCACAAGCAGCCCTGCCAGGGGCAGCAATCGGACAAGGTTGGCAAGGCGCAGGAAATCCGTCATCACAGCCCTTATCGAATACCCTGGGTGATGGTGGCGGACATTTCATCGGCAGCCTTTATGACCTTGGAGTTCATCTCGTAGGCCCGCTGCGCGGAGATCATGTCAGTGATCTCCTTGACCGCATCGACGTTTGACGATTCCAGGTATGCTTGCCGGATACTGCCTGCCCCCGAGTTCCCCGGCACCGACACAACCGGCTGGCCGGAGGCTTCGGTGACCTTGAACAGGTTGTCGCCAAGCGGCTCCAGGCCCGCATCATTTGCAAACGACGCAAGGCTGATCTGGCCCAGGTTCTGCATCTCGTCCTGGCCTTCGATATGGGCAAACACTTCACCCGAGCTGTTGATGTGAACGTCCGTCGTTTCAGGAGGAACCACAATGCCGGGCTGCAGCGCATATCCGTCGATGGTGACGATTTGCCCTTCACTGCTGCGGTTGAAGGTTCCTGCACGAGTATAGAGGGTTTCCCCGTTGGCCCCGGTTATCTGGAACCAGCCGCGTCCCTGGATAGCCAGGTCGAGCTTGTTGGAAGTTCCCGTCAAACCGCCCTGTTCATGCAGGTTCCTGACGGCTGCCGTCCGCACGCCCAGACCGACATAGGCGCCTTCCGGCACACTTGCCTGACCTGTCGCATTGGGAATGCCGGCCGTCCTTGTGTTCTGGTAGAACAGGTCGGCGAACTCCGCCCGCGCCCGCTTGAAGCCGGTGGTGTTGATATTGGCGATGTTGTGGGAAATGACCTCAAGATTGGTCTGCTGCGCACTCATCCCGGTGGCAGCAATGGAAAGCGCCTTTAGCATCGTATCCCCTTAAATCTGCATCCGCGTCAGGTCCATGTAGGCCGACACCAGCTTGTCTCGTACCGCGATGGCCTGTTGAAGCTGGCGTTCTGCCATCATCATGTGACTGACCGTGTCCTGCATCGTGCCGGTACCGTTGAGCGCTCCCAGCGCCGAGGTTTCCGCCGCGCGCACGCCGTCCGCGACGCCAGCCATTGCCTCGCCGAGTACCGCTGCAAAGCTGGCTCCTCCAATGGATTGCGCGCTGCCACCTGCGCTCGCAGCAGGCGCGCGCCCAACGCCGGACACCTGTCCTGCAACATCGCCGATACCCGTCATGGGACCAATCATTCGCTACCTCCTGAGAAGATCGTTGAGCAGCGAGAACATCTGCCGCGTTTGCTTGATAACTTCGATGTTTGCCTGGTAGACCCGAACCGACTCCTGCATGTCCGCCACCTCCACGATCGGATTGACGTTTGGCAGCTTCACATAGCCGTTTGCATCAGCCGCTTTGTGTCCTGGGCGGTACTCGAGCCGGAATGGAGAGGGGTCGGTTCCGATGGAGGACACCTGCACCTGGCGCACGCCGCTCTTGCGGTCTATCGCCTCTGCGAAAGTGATGGTCTTGCGCATATACGGCTGCGACCCGGGCGTTTCGCCGGTGGAACCCGCGTTTGCCAGGTTCTGCGCGATAATGCGCATCCGCTGGCCCTGTGCGTACAGGCCCGAGGTGGCGGCCATCATTGACGAACCAAGTGGATCGATCATGTCTGCTACCCCCTCAGTCCTGCCATCATCATGTCGTGAAACGACCGGGTGATGTTTATGTTCATGGAATACAGGCGGCTTACGTCGGCTGCGGCCAGCATCTCCTGCTCCAGCATGACGTTGTTGCCAGAGTGGGAAGTCTCCCACCCGCGCGAAGCACCAAGCGAGCCGTCCGGCTCAAATCCCCCACCAGTGTTGATGTGGGCAGGATGCGACCTGGCCATATCTGCACCCGTCGCCTCCAGGGCCACATTGAAAGCCTGCACATCGACCCGGCGGTAACCGGGCGTGGAGCTGTTGGCAATGTTCTGCGACACCGCAGCCTGGCGCATGGTGAGCCAGTCCCGCTGTTGGGCCGCCAGATCGAATAGGTGCACAGTGTTCATGTCGATGCCCGTCTCATATTGACGAACAATCTAGGCGCACAAACTTGTGCGAAGCTGATCAGGCCTGTAGCAAGCTGTCCTGCAGCGCCGCTTCCAGCCGGCGCGTGTTGACCTCCGCACTGCCGGCGCTGCCGCTGAAGCTGATCTGGTCCACCGACACGCCGCAGATGCTGTCGCCCAGCAGCAGCCGGAACTGCACTGCCACATCTGCGTCCACGAATTCCATGTCGAGGCTGACCTTGGCCGGTGCTGACCACGTCAGAAAACACTCGCCTCCATAGCCGAACCTGAACTTGCCCGGCTTGAAGTACATCTCCATGGAAGACTGGATCAGGTCGTTGAGAATGGCGAACCGCTCAAGCCGCAGATAAGCAATGATGTCTGACGGATCGATGATCAAAAGCTCGGCGGCAAACTCCTTGACGGCGTCAGCCAGCAATGCCTCCCGGCGGGCAAGCAGTGTTGTCATCATGACTCTCCATTCGGATGACGTGGCCGACGGCCGGTATTGTAAACCTGTTGAATGAGCTCGGCGACGGCATGATAGAAGTCGGCCGGGATCATCTGTGACACTTCAACGGAATCGTAGAGACCTCGCGCCAGCGGCTTGTTCTCGATCACTGGAATATTGTGGGTGGCGGCGACCTCGCGGATCTTGAGCGCAAGCAATTCGGTTCCCTTGGCCACCACCACCGGCGCCGCCGTCAGCCCGGGCACATATTTCAGCGCCACCGCATAGTGGGTCGGATTGGCGATGATCAGGGTCGCCTCCGGAACTGCCTGCATCATCCGCCGCCGGCGCCTGTCCCGCTGCAGCGAACGCAACCGGGCCTTCACGAGCGGATCGCCCTCGGCCTGCTTCATCTCTTCCTTGACCTCATGCTTGGTCATGCGCAGGTCGAAAAGCCACTTGTGGCGCGACCATAACAGGTCCGCGCAGGCGATGGCCATCGAGCACAGCACAACGCCAGCCAGCAAGCTCACGCAGATCTGCAACAACAGCTCCGGCAGCCCATTGGCGTTCATATGCATGCTGTTCACGATCAGGCCGATGTTGGTCTTCAGGATCAGCACACTTACGGCGAGAACCGCCCCGATCGCGGCGATGCTCTTGGCCAGTTCCACCACTGCCTGGCGGCTGAACAGCCGTTTCCAGCCGGACGCCAGCGAAATCCGCGACAACTGCGGCTTGATGCGATCCAGAACGATTGCTGGCTGGTTCTGGCACAGCGAGGCTATCACACCCGCAGCACTCAACATCGCCAGCGGTCCGGCAATCTGCACCATCAGCGAATTGCCGTACCAGGTGACCAGCATGAGGCCGTCGTGGCCGTTGATCAGGCGTTGAGCATCAAGTCGGTGAAAACTGTCCCGCAAAATCGCCACCAGTCCTGACACACTACCGGTAATTGCAAACAGCAGGATGAATGTGATTGCCGACAGCGACGCAAAATTGGTCAGTTCCCGCGATTGCGGTGTGTTGCCTTTTTCGACTGCATCCCGCTGCTTCTTGTCGGTAGCAGTTTCGGTCTTGCTATCTTCGTCGGGTTCGTCAGACATGCTTCATCTGCGTGCTGGCTCAGGCATCACCGCTGGACCCGGGCAGCGAAATGCGACCGTCCTGTTGCAGCTTTAAGGCCGTCGTTGAAATCAGCCGCTGACTGGCCAGGATTGCGGCTTCGCTGGCCTTGGCGCCACTCGCCAGTTCGCTCTCGACCATCCGTCTTGCACGGGCGGAAACACAGGAAAGCAGCTTTTCCCGCAAGTCCGCATCTGCATCCTGCAGCGCAATGCCGAGTTGCTCCGTACCCACGGTATCGAGCACCATCGAAATCGCCTCGTCAGCCAGCAGCGCCATGTCGGTGAAGCCGAACAGCAACTTGCCTAGCGCCTGCGCAGTCTCCGGTTCAGTTGCCTGCAGTTCTGCCAGCAAGTTTCGCATGTCCGCCGGCTTCATCCCGTTCATGATGTCCGCCACATCCTGCCGCTTGGCTGCTTGCTTTGCATCTGGGTCTTCTCCCAGCAACTCCCGCCGCAGGACCTCCTCAAGCACCTCTTTGGCCCGTTGCGTGATTGGCCGCACCACGATCATCCGGCGCAGGACCTCGGTGCGCCGTGGCTGAGCCAGCAGTGGTATGATCGTCGAAGCCAGACCCCGGTCCATCGCGTCCAGCACCGCTGCGGCAACCTGCACATGTTCACCGTCCAGGAACGCGGCAATCTTTTCCGGCTTGAGACCAGTCAACCGGTCCCAAACCGGCAGCTCTGCCGTCTGTGCTTCTACTGCACTCTCATCGCGCGAAGGGGCAAGCAAGTCAGCCATCTCTTCGGGCAACACCTCCGACAGCAGCCCTATGACCTCATCCTCCGTTCCCATGAATTTGAAGGTCTTGCCATACATCTCGCTGAAACTGTCGATCATCGCGTTTACTTCCTCGCGCGATGTACAGTTGAGCGACTTGGCGCTGGCCACCAGCCCCATCACCTCGCTCCTGTTCAGCCGTCCCACCAGCCGGGCCGCCATTGGCTTGCCGATGCACATCAGCATCAGCGCGGCTTTCACCCCACCGTTCAACTGGTCGATGTGTGTCTGCGCCGGGTTACCCCGGCGGTCTGCATTGTCTGCCAGCATCACGAACCGGGAGTCTTGTTGCCGGAACCAACCACTTCAGTGACCATGATGCCGATCTGCGAAGTTTCCTCGTTCACAACCACCATCTCGCCGCGCGCCACCACCCGGCCATTGGCAACAATGTCGATCTTGTCATCAAGGTGAGCACTGGTATTGATCTTTGAGCCGGGGGTGATCTGCATCAGTTCTTCCACCGACAATCGCGCGCATGCCAATACAAACTTCACATCAATGGGAATCTTCATGATCTGTGAAAGGTTCACGGCGCCAGCAGAGTCGGGCTTTGCGCGAGCCGAACTGGCGTCGCGAGCCTCTCCCCGGTTGGCGTCTGCATCGTCATCACTCTTGTTCATTCCAAATCCCCGCTCTCAGGCCAAAATCCAAATGTATGTCACAGCTGGCGCAGGTGCTCCTTGAGCGTGACCACCTTGCCGTCCACAACGGCGGTGCCGGACCGCGATGGAAAACCGCTTGTACGGATATCCACCCCCACCCTCTCCCCGGGCGTGCCATTGGCCGGCACCACAACCGGGGCAGCGTCTGCGAAGGCACCGCCTCGATCCGCCTGCAGCGTGACCGCCTCGTAGCGTAGCCTCGCCAGCGCCCTGGATTGCTGAGACAGCAGTTCCAGCTGGTCATTGAGCAAAAGCTCCCGGTTGTTGTATTGCCAGCGCATCTCGTCGGCAGCGCCGCGCAGGTGCGCCGCGCTCTCAAGCAACTGTGTCGGCTGAATGCTGCAAGAAGCAGCGACCGCATCAAGCTTGTCTGCGATCTGTTGCAGCGCCTGCTGGTTGTGGCCCAGCAGCCGCTTGGCACATTGCATCGCGCGCTCGACCTTGCCGATGCGCCAGCTGATCCACAGCATGGCACCTAACAGGACGGCAATGGCCAGCAGCACCGCCATGATCACGACAGTTGCGGTCATTCCTCGCCCCTGTAGAGAAATTCATGGACGACGATGCGGAAGCAGTCGTTGCTCTGATCAAGATTCCCGCTGAACAAACGGGTGCCGCCTGCATCCACCTGCACTGGCTGTCCGAGGCAAAGATCGAGACTCAGCAGGCTGCCTTCATGCAACAGGGCCAGGTCTTGCAGGCTCTGTTGCCGTTCTTCCAGCACGACGCTCAAGGGCACGCGCGTCTGCTTGATTTCACGCAACACCGCCATGCTGGAAATTGATTCTGCGGCATCGCCAGACTGATCGTCCGTCCTGGCACACAGGTTGCCGGGCACAAACAATATCAGGCTGGCAGATTCATGTTCGCCCTTCACCGCAAGCCGGAACACCACGCCTTCGGCAGGTGGAACCCGGCCCGGCATCTCGCCGGTCAGTTCCTCCTTGAAAGTGTGCGCGCGGCCTGCTGTTCCAGGCACGCTCACCAGGCTGACAAGTTCGCGCAGCAGCACTTTCGAGATCTCACGGGCGAGGGCCATGTGTGTCGCGGCCACGGGTGCCGGCAGCCGGTCCTGATAGACAGAGCCGCACATGTTGTTGACCAGGGCGGAAAGGTCAGCCGCCCGAAAGCAGATCAGGCCAATCAGCTCCTCGTCAGCGTCAAGCGCACGAACGACGACCCCGCCCTCTCCAGCGTCTTCCAGCATCTGACCGGCTGATGTGTGACCGGCCGACTGGAGTTCGACGTTCTCGATACCGGTCAGCAAGCTGGCAAGCCCTGCCTGCAGCGGTTTGCAGGCCGCTCGTGCCTGCTGGGTGATGCCTTCCATGATCTGGCTGCCACGCGTCGCGGAGCGCAACAGTGCGGCCAGCGATTTCACCTGGCCGGTAGCGGTTGATGACTCAAGATCGCCCTGCATCCGGCCCGCCTATGCTGCAGTTTTCAGATCTTCGGCACCACTGGCCGCAGGAACCGCACTGATTTCCGCCTCCATTTCCTCGATCGTAGGGCGCTGGTAAGCCGAGATGGTCTTGCGTCCGTGCTCGATTGCCACCTGCGGCACTGCTCCGTTCATGAATGCGAGCAAGGCCTGCTTGGTCACAAAGAACAGACGCAACTGCTTGGTCCGCACGATCTTGATCTGCGTGGCGATCGGGCTGACCACCGCATAGGAAAAGAAGATTCCCGCGAACGTGCCAACCAGCGCCGCACCGATCAGGCCGCCCAGAATCTCGGGCGACTGGTCGATTGCGCCCATGGCCTTGATCACGCCGAGAACGGCCGCAACGATGCCCAACGCCGGAAGTCCCTCAGACATTGTCTGCATCGACGTATAGGGCTTCAGCCTGTCGCCTTGCAGTGTGTGGATTTCCTCATCCATCAGCGACTCTATTTCGTGCGTGCGCGCGTTGCCGATGATGATCAGCCGCACATAATCGCAAATGAAGTTGACCAGGGTCCGGTTAAGCAGCAGCTTGGGATACTTGTTGAATATGTCCGATGCGTCTGGATCATCAACATGCTCTTCCACCTTGCTGCTCGGCAATGTTCGCAATGCGCGCATTATCAGAAACAGAACTGACAGGAGGTCCAGGTAGTCGCGCTGCTTGGGCGAGGCGTTTTTGAAAGCCTCCAGGCAGGCCTTGCCGCTGTCCTTGATCGTCGCAAGCGGGTTCGCCACGATAAAGGTGCCCAGCGCGGAGCCGCAGATGATCACATACTCCCACGGCTGCCAGATAACGCCAATGTGCCCACCCATGGCCATGAAGCCACCGAACAGGCACACCATTGTTACAATAAGTCCAACGACAATGGTCATCGGCTAAGCCTCCTACAGTGCCAACCGGTAAACCGGCTGACTTGCGTGAAGCTGGCTAAACGCAAATACACACTGGCATGCGGCTTGCTCACAAACCGGCATGTACAAATCTGACACAAACCATGCATCATCTGGGCAAACCGTGATCAGCTGGCGGCAACGCCCGCTGGAAAGCCTGAGCCGGAAGGAATTGCAGCAGGCCATCGGCCAGTTGATCGCTCAGGATTGGCAAAGCCTCGAGGCCGCCACGAATACAAGGTCCCGCAGCTTTTTTCTGGGGCTTGTGGTTGGTCTGTGCGCCAGTGCAGGCCTGAGCCTGCTTGCCCTGATCCTCTAGGCTTTACTGCCAGCCACACCATCGACTGTGATGCCTGCAGCCGTTACGCCGGGAGCGCGCAAGGCAAAGCGCAGAACCAGGGCTCGGCTTCGTCCAAAACATCCGGCAATGCGAATGCTTGCCTGGACAGACCGGCATGTTTCGGTCAACCGATCACGCAATT
>CAYMJJ010000015.1:0-36210 GCA_964390445.1 uncultured Anderseniella sp. | reverse complement strand
TTGCGTATGGGGGCCATGGGTAGTTGTCCTCCTTTACGTCAACGAACGGCCAATCATGCCGCGTGGTTCCAGCTTTGCGTCAGCTCATGCGCCGGCCGGTCAGACATCCTCCCAGGGAAAGCTGTCCTGCCGCTCGATGCCATCCTCAGTAATGACGACCTGGGTTTCGAGCTTGATGCATTCCTTGCCGCCCACCTCGCCGATCAGGCTTTCCACGCATACCACCATGTTCTTCTCGAACACCATTTCATAGGCATTGCCAAAGTCGGGGTGCAGCGGCACGGAAGGCCATTCGTCACACAGGCCCACGCCATGCAGCGCTACCGAGTAACGCCGGTCGACGTATCTGTCCGGAATGCGCCAGGACTTCTCGTTGAACTCGGCCATGCTGACGCCAGCCTTCAGGATGGCCGAGTTGTGCTCGATCTGCTCGATGGCGGCCTTGTACAGTTCGCGCTGTTTCGGGTCGAACGGCGTGTGTCCGATGGTCCAGGTGCGAGAGATGTCGGCGCAGTAGCCATACGGACCGATCAGGTCGGTGTCGAAAGCGATGATGTCGCCCTTCTCGGCCACGATGTCTGACGCCTCGGCAAACCACGGATTGGTGTGCTGGCCCACGGCGAGCAGGCGCGTCTCGATCCACTCGCCGCCCGAACGGATGTTCTCGTAGTGAAGTTCCGCCCAGATCTGCTGCTCGGTCTTGCCGGGCAGCGAGTTCTCCCAGATGCGGGCCATGCCGGCCTCGCACACCCGCACCGTCCACTTCATCAGTTCAAGCTCGTCGGCAGACTTGATCGAGCGGGCAAGTTCGGTCAGTTCCTGGCCGTTGATCAGCTCGACGCCGCGCTCGGTCAGCGCGAAGGCACCTTCGTGCTCGACCTTGTCCACCGCGATGCGCAGTTTCGTCTTGCCGCCGCAGCGCTCGCGCAGGGTGGAGACAAGTTCGTCCGCCCATTTGTTGACGCGTTCTTCGGTGCGCCCGCCCGACGCCATGTAGAACCACGTGGTGGCGGTGCGCGTCTCGTTGATCTGCCTGTTGCCGTCATTGAGAAACTCGGCGCCGTGGTACTGGAAGTCGATGGCGTGGCCGTCGGCAAACACCAGCGCATAGCGGAACGGGTTGTGCGTTGCCCACAGTTGCATGTTGGGGCTGTCAAACACGTAGCGGGTGTTGAGCGGATCGTAGAGCAGGATGGCGTCGCAGTTGTACCTGTTGACGTACTCGACCATGCGCGCCTTGCGATAGGCCCGGGCGCGCTCCAGCACCTCGTGGGGGATGGGCGACTTGAGCGGCTTGTCCTTGCCTGCCGGGTTGAAATAGGCCTTCTTTCGCTCGTCGGAAAACGGGGTGGCGATGGCGTCTGATGCGTGTGCCATGTGGCGCTTCCTCTGGTTGGCCTCACGAGGCCGCTTCTGATACCTGGTATTCGGCCTTGTCGAGCCAGTCCGGGTTGACCTCCACGCCCCAGCCCGGCGCGTCGGTCACCGTCGCGTGGCCGTCCACGATGGTGTACGGGTCCTCGACGAAAAGATTCTGCTGCCAGGGGTAGTAGTCCTCGCCCTCGATGGAGAATTCGAGGTACTTGCCGGCATTGGGGATGGCGCGCAGCAGGTGCATGGTGCACAGCGTGACCAGCGACAGGTTGGCCGCGTGCGGTGTGCACGGAAGGCCCGCTTCCGCAGCCATCCTGGCCACCCGCATGGTGCGGTTCATGCCGCCCATGTACATGACGTCCGGCTGGACGATGTCGACGCACCTGAGGCCGATGGTGTAGCGCCACCAGGACAGGTCGCAGTCCTGCTCGCCGCCGGCCACGTCGATGGACAACGCTTCCTTGACCTGCTTCGTCTGCTCCGGCTCCCAATAGGGGCAGGGCTCCTCGAAGTGGCCGATGCCATTGTCCTCCAGCATCCGGCCCACCTCGATGGCACGGGCCGGCGAATAGCACGAATTGCCATCGACCAGCTTTTCGATGCCGTCACCCAGAGCCTTGGAAACCACGGGGATAACGGCCTCGGTACGCCCCGGCCACTCGTCCACGTCGCGCCCGCATTCGGCGCCGACGCGCCACTTGAAGGCATCGAAGCCGTAGGTGTCGCGCAACTTCACAAAGCGGGCGGCTTCATCTTCTGGCGTGATGTCGCGCTTCATCGATGACGCATAGGCACGCACCTTGCCGGGGCTGCCGCCGATCAGTGTGGCGACGGGTTTGCCCTCGACGCGGCCGCGCAAGTCCCACAGCGCGGTGTCGAGCCCGGTCATGGCGCGGCGCAGGTAGGAGCCCGGAAACTTGTGCTCACGCTCGGTGATGCGGTCGAGCAGGTCATCAAAATCCACTGCGTCCTGACCCAGCGCATAGGGCGCCACCTGCCGGTGGAACACCTGGGCCGTGATGTCGGAATGGTATGTCGAGACCTGACCCCAGCCAATGTCGCCGGTGTCGGCGGTTACCCGCACGAAGCCAACATAGCGGTTGGTGAAGGTTTCGAGTTTTGCGATCTTCATGGGTCAAACTCCTCAGGATCGCATCTTCTCGCCCGCCGGATCGAACGGCGGGTCGATCTGGATGCGGGCGGGGCGGCGGTGTCCCAGTATCTCGATCTCGAAAATGCCCTTGGACGTATCTTCAGCCAGTTCCTTCGGAATGTAGCCCTGCGCCATCGAGGCATCGACGAAGTGGGCATAGCCGCCCGACGTGATCCAGCCGACCACGCGCCAGTCGCCGTCGATGCGCGGGTCGGACGGTCGCGGCATGTCATTGCCGTCGGGCAAGAACCGGTATGCACCATAGCCGTGCGGCGGGTCGATGGTGCCGTAGTCGGTGGTGCCCACCTTTGCCCACACTGGTTCGTCGCCCATCACGTCGGCGTCTTCCGCATCAACGACGAACGAGACGCGGCGCAGTTTGCCGCCGGATGCCTTTTCGGCAGCGGCAGCTTCGCGGCCGATGAAATCGTTCTTCGTCAGCTTGATGAAGCGGTCCATGCCGGCTTCGTACGGTCCATAGATTGGGCGCAGCTCGCGGAACCAGGTGGGAAAGTTCTTCTCCAGCCGCATCGACAGCAGCGCGCGCATGCCGAAGTCGACGATGCCGAACTCCTCGCCCGCGCTCTTGATGGCCAGGTACACCCGACGCTGGAAGGGCGCATGCATCCAGATCTCGTAGCCGAGATCGCCGGAATAGGTGATCCGGTTGATCACGCAGGGACAGCCGGCCACGTCCGCCTCGCGGAAGTCCATGAACCTGAACCCATCGTTCGAGGCATCGAAGTCCACCAGCTTCTCGAGCACCTTGCGCGCGTTCGGGCCGCAGACGGACAGGCCCACGAGGTCATTGCCGAAGCGGCGGACCGACACCGAACCGTCCTTCGGCAGATGCCGCTCGAACCAGCGCATATGGTACTTCTGCGCCGCGATCGAACCCCACATCAGGAACCGTTCGTCATCCGCCTTGGCGATGGTGAAGTCGCCGATCAGCTTGCCCGCCTCGTTGAGCATCGGCGTCAGCACGATGCGCCCGGTCTTCGGCATCGTGTTGGTCATCAACCGGCTGAGGAATGCTTCTGCCCCCGCGCCAGTAAACTCGTACTTGGCAAAGTTGGAAATCTCGGTCACGCCCACGCTCTCGCGGGTCTTGCGCACCTCGTTGCCCACATGCGCGAAGTCGTTGGCGCGGTGATAGGACGGTGTATCGAACGCCTCATCGGCAGAAGGCGCAAACCACAGCGGGGACTCCAGCCCCCACGAGTCGCCCATCACGGCGTGGTTGTCGCGCACCATGATGTCATGGACCGGCGTGGTTTCCTGTGGCCGGGCGGCGGGCAGTTCCTCGTTCGGGAAGCGGATCGAGAAGCGGCGGGAGTAGTTCTCGCGCACCTTGGCATTGGTATAGCGCAGCGTTGCCCACTCGCCGAAGCGGGTCACATCCATGCCCCAGATGTCGGCGCCCGGATCGCCATTGACCATCCAGTTCGACAGCGCAAGGCCGACGCCGCCGCCCTGGCTGAAGCCGGCCATGACCGCGCAGGCGCACCAGAAGTTGGTAAGGCCCTGCACCGGGCCGACCAGTGGATTGCCGTCTGGCGCGAAGGTGAAGGGGCCGTTGATGATCTGCTTGATGCCCGCCTTCTCGACCGCCGGGTAATGCTTGAAGCCGATCTCCAGCGACGGCGCGATGCGCTCGATGTCGGGTTGCAGCAGTTCGTGGCCAAAGTCCCACGGCGTCTGCTGCGGCGACCACGGCTTGCACGCCTTCTCGTAGGTGCCGAGCAGGATGCCCTTGCGCTCCTGCCGGATGTAGATCTCGCCCTTGAAGTCCATCACGCCGATCAGCTCGCGGCCCGTTGCGGCGTTGAACTCTTCCACCTCGGGCATGTCCTCGGTGAGCAGGTACATGTGCTCCATGGCCAGCAGCGGCAGCTCGAGGCCCACCATGCGGCCCACCTCGCGCGCCCATAGCCCGCCCGCGTTGACCACATGCTCGCACTTCACCGTGCCCTTCTCGGTGATGACGTTCCAGGTGCCGTCAGCGTCCTGCGTCAGTTCGGTAACGCGGTTGCGTAGCTCGATCTCCGCGCCCAGCACCCGCGCCGCTTTGGCGTAGGCATGGGTGGTGCCGGACGGATCGAGGTGGCCTTCCACCGGGTCCCACATGGCGCCGACGAAGTTGCTCTCGTCCATCAGCGGAAACAGCGCCTTGGCCTCGGACGGGGTGATCAGTTCGGTTTCCATGCCAAGATAACGGCCCTTGGCATGGGCAAGCCGCAGGAAGTCCATGCGCTCCGGCGTGTCCGCCATCATCACGCCGCCGGTCAGGTGCAGCCCGCACGACTGGCCGGAAATCTCTTCCAGCTCCTTGTAGAGAGACACCGTGTAGGCCTGCAGCTTGGCGACATTTGGATCGCCGTTCAGCGTGTGGAAACCGCCCGCTGCATGCCAAGATGACCCGGAGGTCAGTTCCGAGCGTTCGATCAGCAGCACGTCGGTCCACCCCGCGCGGGCAAGGTGGAACAGCACGGAGCAGCCAACGACGCCGCCCCCGATCACGATTGCACGATAGTGGGACTTCATGGCGTGTTCGGCTCCGTTATGAACTCAGGCCCGCATCAGGCTGGCGTCCGCGTCGTACAGCGGTTCGGCCTGCGGTGTGGCTGTGTATATTTGCCCGAGTATCTCGATTTCGAAACCGTTAGTTTCACTCACCAGTTCACGCGGAATGTAACCCATTGCAACCGATTTTCCGGCGGCGTGGGCAAAACCGCCCGAGGTGATCCAGCCGACGCACTTGCCATTGTGATACACCGGTTCGTCGCCGATCACATCGACATCGTTGCCGGCCACGGTAAACACGGTGAGCGCCCTGTTGCCGCCGGTTTGCTTTTCCTTCGCAGCAGCCTCGCGCCCGATGAAATCGTTCTTCGACAACGCGACGAAACGGCCAAGGCCGGCCTCGAACGGGCCGTAGATCGGCCGGTACTCGCGTGCCCAGGTGCCCCAGTTCTTTTCCAGCCGGAGCGACATCAGCGCCCGCCCGCCAACCTGGCGAATGGAGAACTCCTCACCTGCCGCCATGATGTGTGAATGCAGTGTGGTCAGGTATTCGGGCTTGACCCAGATCTCGTAGCCCAGCGAGCCGGTGTATGATACCCGGCCCACCATGGCGGGGACGGGGCCAAGTTCCATTTCGGCGAACGCCATGAACGGGAAGGCCCCGGTCGAGACATCTTCATCGGTGAGTTTTGCGAGGATCTTCTGCGCATTTGGTCCGGCAATCGAAAGCCCGCACAGTTCCAGCCCCAAGGCCCGGACCGACACCGAGCCATCGTCGGGCAGGTGCTGCTCGAACCAGCGCATGTGGTAGTTTTCCGCCGCACCCGACCCGAAAATGTAGAACCGTTCGTCCGCCACCTTTGCCAGCGAAAAGTCGCCGATCAGCTTGCCGTTCTCGTTCAGCATCGGCGCCAGCGTCATGCGGCCCGCAGGCGGCACCTTGTTGGCCAGCAGGTGCGACAGCCAGCCTTCTGCACCCGCCCCGGTGATTTCGTACTTGGCGTAGCCGGAAATTTCCAGACATCCGGCAGAGCTGCGCACAGCACGGCATTCATCACCAACATACTGGAATGATTCAGGCCGGCGGAACGTCACCGGCTCTTCCGGTCTGGCGCCTTCAGGGGCAAACCAAAGTGCATTCTCCACGCCGAACGACACACCGAAGAACGCACCCATGGCCTTGAACCGGTCGTAGAGCGGGGTGGTGCGCAAGGGGCGTGCGGCCTTCAGTTCCTCGTTCGGGAACATGATGCGGAAACGGCGGCCATAGTTCTCGCGCACCTTGGCGTTGGTGAACGCCATGTTGGCGTAGGAGCCATAGCGTGCGATGTCCATCGCCCACACGTCAAAGCCCGGGTCGCCATCGACAATCCAGTTCGACAGGGCCAGGCCCACGCCGCCACCCTGGCTGAACCCGGCCATGACACCACACGCGGCCCAGTAATTCTGCAGGCCGCGGATCGGCCCCACCAGCGGGTTGCCATCCGGCCCGAACGCGAACGGTCCGTGAATGACGTTCTTGATGCCGGTGGTCTGGAACGCCGGATGGTGCTCGAAGCCGCGCTGAAGGTTGTCGGCGATCTGGTCGAGGTCAGGCGGCAGCAGTTCGGTCGAGAAGTCCCAGGGTGCCTGCTTCGGCGACCACGGGATGCCGTTGGGTTCATAGGTGCCCATCAACATGCCCTTGCCTTCCTGGCGCATGTAGATCTCGCCGTCGAAGTCGATGCAGTGCACCACCTCGCGGCCGTTATTGGCCGCGTTGAAGGCAACGACCTCGGGCATTTCCTCGGTGATGATGTACTGGTGCGCCATGCACAGCGACGGAATTTCCAGCCCCGCCATGCGGCCCACCTCGCGCCCCCACAGGCCTCCTGCATTGACCAGGTGTTCGCAGGTTACGGTGCCCTGTTCGGTGACCACCTGCCACTTGCCGTTCTCGATCTGGTTGGTTTCCAGCACCCGGTTGTGCCGCACGATTTCCGCACCGGCCAGCCGCGCTGCCTTGGCGTAGGCGTGGGTGGTGCCGGACGGATCGAGATGGCCTTCCAGCGGATGCCACATGGCACCAAGGAACTTGGCCGGGTCGAGCAGCGGGAAGTGCTCTTTCGCTTCCTCCACGGAAATCATCCGCGTGGCGACGCCGAGGTACTTGTTGCGCGCATGCGCCATCTTCAGCCAGTCGAGGCGCTCGGGCGTGGACACCAGCATCACCCCGCCGGTGACATGGCACCCGGTCGACTGGCCGGAAATCTCTTCGATCTCCTTGTACAGGTTGATGGTGTACTCCTGCAGCTTCGCCACGTTGGGGTCGCCGTTGAGGGTGTGAAAACCACCGGCCGCATGCCAGGTAGAGCCGGAGGTGAGTTCATCGCGCTCGATCAGCAGGACGTCGCTCCAGCCCTTCTTCGTCAGGTGGTAGAGCACGGAGCAGCCGACGACGCCGCCCCCGATGACAACTGCGCGGTAATGGGATTTCATGGGGTTTGTGCCTCGGCTTTGAAAACAGCAGGAAACGTAATTTATGCAATCACCACGCAAGTGCGCCCGTCATGCCTTGAAGCGACGTCCGCGTGTCGCGCTTGGCCAGACAGCTCAATTTTGTATGCGCTGGTTACTGGTGCTCGTGGCGCTGGTCCCGCTGGGCATGAATGCCGGCTCGGCCCGTGCCGAAGAAGCAGACCTCGAACTGGTGTTTTCGGTGGATGCCTCTGGCAGCGTGGACAACGACGAATACCGTTTGCAGCTGCAAGGTATAGCGTCAGCCTTGACCGATCCGGAAGTCATCCGCGCCATCCAGTCCGGCAGGCACAAGCGCATCGCAGTCGATCTGGTCGTATGGGGTGAATCGCGCCGTCCCAAGGATCATACCGGCTGGGCAATCATTGCCAGCCTTGAAGACGCCCAGGCCTATGCCGGCATTGTGGCGTCATTTCCACGCCGCCAGGTGGGTGGGACGGGGCTGGGTGACGGCATTGCCAAGTCGATCAGTTCGATGTTGGAGAACGATATCACCGCGCCCCGTATGGTAGTGGACGTCTCTGGCGACGGGCGGGAGAGCCCGCCACGTGACTACACGGTGATGCTGCCGCAGGCCCGTGCGATGGCTGTCTATCACGGCGTCACCATCAACGGGCTGGCCATCATCAATGAAGATCCCGATCTCGCGGAATACTACAGCGAGCATATGGTTGTCGGCAGCGGCAGTTTCGTCGAGGTAGCAAACGATTATGAAGACTTCGCGCGCGCCATGCGCAAGAAGCTGCTGCGCGAAATCCAGCCCGAACCCGTTGTGGGCCTGCGCTGAGCGCAGCAAGCCCGGTGATGGTGGTCATCGCTGTTGTCGGACAGCGATCACGTGCTCCACGGCTGGGCCGGAGCCGGGGCTTTCTTGCGCGCTTTCTTGCGCGCTTTGGTGTCGGCCTCGTCCGGCATCGCGATCACCGGCTCCATGGCGTTCAGCACGTCATCGTCCAGGTGGCACAGGATCCGGTGGCCATTGCCGAGGTCCTTCAGCGGAGGCAACTCGGTCTCGCAGATCGCCCCGATCTTTCGCGGGCAGCGGGTCTGGAACGGACAGCCCGACGGCGGGTTCATCGGCGACGGCAGCTCGCCTTCCAGCACGATGTGCTTCTTCTGTATCGAGGTATCGGCAATCGGCACCGCAGACAGCAGTGCTTCGGTGTAGGGGTGATAGGGCGGCGAGAAGATATCGTCGGTGTCGCCCTGTTCCATGATCTGGCCGAGGTACATCACCACCACCCTGTCAGCCAGGTAGCGCACTACTGAAAGATCGTGGCTGATGAACAGCAGCGTGGTGCGTTTCTCGCGCTGGATATCGGTCAGCAGCCCCGTCACGGCGGCCTGCACCGACACGTCGAGCGCCGACACCGGCTCGTCTGCCACCACCACCGAGGGCTCACCGCCGAACGCGCGGGCAATGCCGACGCGCTGCTTCTGTCCGCCTGACAACTGGCGCGGACGGCGCTGGGCAAAGTCGCGTGGCAACTTCACCAGGTCGAGAAGTTCATAGACCTTCTGGCGCGCTTCTTCCTTGTTCTTGGCCACGCCAAACTTGCGCAGCACCCGCGCGATCTGGCTGCCCACGGAGTGTGACGGGTTGAGCGTCTCGAACGGGTTCTGGAAAATCATCTGCAGCGAGGCGACAAGCTGCGGGCTGCGTTTTGCAACGGGCAGGTTGCCGATCTGCTTGCCGTTGAGGATGACTTCGCCGCTCGTCGCGGTTTCAAGCCCCATCATCACCTTGGCGAAGGTGGACTTGCCACACCCGGACTCGCCCACGATGGCAACCGTCTCTGCCTCGCGCGCCTCGAAGTCGAGCTTCTCGTTCGCCTTCACGAAGCGCGAAGTCTTGCCGGTCAGCATCGCCTTGAGCGAGCCGTCGTTGACCTCGTAGTATTTCTGCATGTTCTTGACCTGCAACACCGTCGGCCCGAACCGGACCGGCTCGGCCTGCACGGCTTGTGGCTTTGCCTTGTCCCAGTCGATGTCCTGGTAGCGCACGCACCTGACCGACTGGCCCGCAGCGCCCTCGACCGGTTGCATGCTCAGTTCGTGCGCGTCGCAAAGACCCTTCCTGAAGTGGTCGCAGCGCGGCCCGAAGTTACACCCCTTGGGCCGTTCATGCGGCAGTGGCAACTGGCCCCGGATCGGGATCAGCGGACGTGCGTGCCGGTCGGCGCCGGGCAGGGCGATGGAGTTGAACAGCCCGCGCGTGTACGGGTGGCGCATCTCGTCGAACACCTGGTTCACGGTACCGAACTCGACCGCCTCGCCGGAATACATCACCGCGATCTTGTCGCAGGTTTCCAGGATCAGCCCGAGGTTGTGCGAGATGTAGATCATCGAGGTGCCGAAACGCTTCGATATATCCTTGATCAGTTCGACCACGCCGGCTTCGACGGTTACATCGAGCGCAGTGGTTGGTTCATCCAGCAGCAGCAGTTGCGGATTGGACAACAGCGCCATGGCAATCACCACGCGCTGTTGCTGCCCGCCGGATATCTGGTGCGGATAGCTGTCCATGACCCGCTCCGGGTCAGGCAGTCGTACTGCTTCCAGCATCTCGATCGAGCGGCGGGAGGCTTCCTCTTCGGAGGCGTTCTCGTGGTAGATCAGCACTTCGTTGAGCTGTTCACGGATCAGCATCGACGGGTTCAGCGACGCCATCGGCTCCTGGTAGACCATCGAGATGCGCGAGCCACGGATGTTGCGCAGTTCTTCCTCGGACATGGTTCGCATGTCGCGGCCCATGAACTTGATCTCGCCGCCAACGATGGCGCCGTTCTTGCCCATGTACTGCATGATGGCCAGCGCCACCGTCGATTTTCCGCAACCTGATTCACCGACGATGCCGACAGCCTCGCCCGGCATGACCGTGAGATTGAAATCAACCACGGCCGGAATTTCGCCGGCTCTCGTGTAGTACGAGATCGACAAGTTCTTGCACTCGAGAACCGGTGTGACCTTGTCAGGTGCTGCCTTGACGGGTTTTGCCATCCTCAATCCCTCAGCGAAACTTCGCGCAAGCCATCGGCCAGCAGGTTCAGGCCCAGCACCAGTGACGAGATCGCCAGCGCCGGCCACAGCATTATGTTCAGCCCGTTATAGCCCCACTGGCGGCCGTCGGAGATCATCTTGCCCCAGTCGGGGTCCGGGGGCGGCAAGCCAAGCGAGAGGAAGCCGAGCAGGGCGATGGTGATGATAACATAGCCCAGCCGCAGGCATGCATCGACGATCAGTGGCCCGCGCGCGTTTGGCAGCAATTCCACCAGCATGATGTAGAGCGGGCTTTCGCCGCGCACTTCCGCGGCTGCGATGTAGTCACGGGTCTTCAGGTCAAGCACCAGCCCGCGCACGATGCGCGCCACCTGTGGTGCAGTGGAAAACGTGATTGCTACGATGATCAGGCTGCCGGACACGATGGTCTTGTCGAGCCCGATCGTGTTGGAGAGCCAAAGGCCCAGCTGCGATGACGGACCGAACGCGGTGATGATCACCAGCAGCAGCACGATCTGCGGAAAGGCGAGGAACACGTTGCCAATGAACGAGATTACTTCATCCCACCAGCCGCCGCGATAGCCGGCCGTGACACCCATGATCATGCCGATCGAGTAAGCCACTGCGGTGGCCAGCACCGACCAGAACAGCACCACGCGCGCACCGTACAACAGTCGGGCAAGCAAGTCGCGGCCACGGTCGTCGGTGCCCATCCAGTGCATCACGCCGTTGCTGTCGACCGTCATCATGGGCAGCATCTGCGCGCCGCGCGATTGCGCCAGCGGGTCCTGCAAGGGCAGCAGGTCAACGAAGATTGCGATGAAAACCCAGAACACCACCAGCGCAAGGCCGATCATGCTGACATAGCTTTCGCGCAGCAGGCCAATGCCGCTGAGGAAGCGTTTGAAGCCGGTGGGCGGCGCCGGTGCGGCGGTTTCTGCCGTGATGTCGCTCATGGGGTACCTTACTTGAACCGGATTCGGGGATTGAGATAAGTGTAGCCAATGTCGGAGATGATCTGCGACAGCACCGCGATGAACACCGCCACCATGGCACACGCCGAGATGACGAAGATGTCGCCGTACATGGCCGCCTCGTAAAGCAGCTTGCCGAAGCCCTTGTAGGAGAAGAACACCTCGGTGACGATCACCCCTGACAGCAGGTAGTTCAACTGCAGGATCATCACGGTGAACGGCGCGATCAGTGCATTGCGCAGGGCATGGCGCTTGATGACGCGGTTGTACGGCAAGCCCTTCAGCACGGCGGTGCGCACGTATTGCGAGGTCATTACCTCCGCCATCGAGGCGCGCGTCATGCGTGTGTAATATCCGAAATTGTAGATCACCAGCACCATCACCGGCAGCACCAGCTGGTTGGCACTCGACCAGCTCAGTCCGTCGGTCAGTGGCGACGTGCCCGGTAGCCAGCCCAGCCAGAACACGAAGATTGCAACCAGGATCGTGGCCGACGCGAATTCGGGAATGGAGGTGGTGATCACGGCCAGTACCGTGATGCTGCGGTCGCGGAAGCTGGCCTCGGCGATGCCTGACAGGATGCCCAGCACCAGCGAGATCGACACGGTGATGGAGAACACCAGCCCACCCAGGATTGCCGTGTTGAGCAGGTGCTCGCCGAGCAGCTTGGAGACAGGCGCGCCAAACTGGATCGACTCGCCGAAGTCGCCGCGCATGGCGCTCCACACCCAGTCGAGATAGCGCACCGGCAGCGGCCGGTTGTAGCCGTTGTCCTCGAGCCAGATCAGCCGCTGGTCCAGCGCAGAATACTGGCCGAGAACCTTCGCCGCCACATTCAGCTTGTCGGCTTCGAAACTCAGGAACAGGAGCACCGACACAGTGATCATGATCAGGATCATCTGAATCAGGCGTTTGCCGATGAGTTGAAGCATGCGTCCCGTACTCCCCAAAGACCTGAACAGCCCGCACCCGCTTCTTCCGGCGGTGTCTGGCCCGGCATGATATGATGGCAAGCTGCCTTCTGATCTGCCTCACCCTTGATCCGACGGTTTTCGGCGGACTTTCCGTTGCCCTTGAGCGACATCAAAAAGCAGTTTCGCGACAAACCGTCAGTCCTTGAACCTTAAGGGTTGCGAAGCGACATGCAAGGGCTGGTTCTCTGCTCTGCCTGATTTGAAGTGAAATTTTGTATTGCAAGGTGTTAGGTTCGTAACTCAATCGCTTGGAAAGTCTCCCATCTTGAACCTGGCTTCACTCCCCATGTACGACCTGCCCGAGGTAACCAGTGCAACCAGCGCCTGGTGGTCAGGCCTTGCAGGTCACATGCGGCGCGAGGGTCTTGCCGACGTGCCTGACACGTTGCATCGCCCCGTTGAACTGGTGGCGCACTGGCGCTCTCCGGCGCTTCTGTTTTCGCAAACCTGCGGATATCCACTGACCCATGCGCTGCGCGGCGCGGTGCAACTGGTGGCACTGCCGGTCTACGGGTGTGACGGCTGCACGGCGGACGGGTTCTACAGTTCAGTTGTCGTGGTGCCGGCGTCGTCGGCCATTCACTCGCTGACCCAGTGCCGCAACCGGCGCGCGGTGTTCAATACGCCTGACAGCATGTCCGGCCTGCTGGCCTTGCGCCATGCCGTCAGCATGGCGGTGCCTGCCAGCGACGAAGGCAGTGGATTTTTCAACTCGCTCACCGAGTCGGGTGGCCACCGTCGCTCGCTTGAAGCCGTGGCCGCAGGTCAGGCAGATGTTGCCGCGATTGACGCTGTCACCTTCGCCCTGCTGTCGCGCAATGATCCGCAGCTGGTGGCCGGCGTTCGCGTAGTCGGCCATACCCGCCAGGTGCCGGGCCTGCCCTACATTACCGCCGCGCGCGCCAGCCATACAACCGTCACGCGCCTCAGGGCAGCGGTGCGCCAGGCCTTCGCTGACCCGTCGCTGGCCGAAGCGCGGGCAGAGTTGTTGTTGAGCGGCGTCCGGTTCCCGGATCCGTCGAGCTATGATGTGATCCTGGAGGTCGAGGCTGAGGCTGTTGCCATGACTCTTGCCTAGAAGCAGCAACTCTTGCCTGAAGACAGCCCGGTGGTGGCTGCGCTATGAAACCGCCTGAAACACCATTAGTCATGAACTTGCGGAAGGTCCGGCCGATGATCGATCTTTATACCTGGAGCACACCCAACGGATACAAGGCATCCATTGCCCTGGAAGAACTTGGCCTCGACTACAAGGTTCACCCCATCGACATCACGAAGGACGAGCAGTTCCAGCCGCACTTTCTGAAGGTTTCGCCGAACAACCGGATACCTGCAATCGTCGACAACGAAACCGGGCAGTCGGTGTTCGAGTCCGGGGCGATCCTTGTCTACCTTGCCAGCAAGACCGGCAAGCTGCTGGCCAAGGACGGACCGCGCCACTGGCAGGCACTGGAATGGCTGATGTGGCAGATGGGCGGGTTCGGACCCATGCTCGGCCAGGCGCACCACTTCCTGCAGTTCAACCCCGGCAAGGCCCCTTACGCCGAACAGCGCTATGGCAACGAGGCGCGGCGGCTCTATGGCGTGCTGGACCGGCGTCTGGCCGGCGAGGAATACCTCGCCGGGGACTACTCGATCGCCGACATCGCCACCTGGCCGTGGGCAGCCCGCTTCGAATGGCAGCGTATCGACCTCAACGAATTCCCCAACGTGAAGCGCTGGTACAAGGCGATTGCGGCGCGCCCGGCCGTGCAGGCCGGTTTCAAGGTGCCCAACCCCGACCGCGAGATCCCGCGCGTTGACTGACCGGCCTTCGCCCACCGGTGCCGCCAATCTGCCGCTGGCGGGCTTTGCATTGCTGGCGCTGGTCACGCTGTTCTGGGGGGCAAACTGGCCCGGCATGAAGATCGTGCTGGGTGAAGTGCCGCCATGGTGGTTCCGCACCATCTGTCTGTCGTGCGGCGGGGCTGCCTTGCTGGCAATCTCGGCTGCATCCGGCAATACGGTGAAGATTGCCCGCCAGGATATCCGCCCGATGCTGGTCGCGGGCATTTTCAACATGGTCGGCTGGCACCTGTTCTCCGCCTATGGGCTGACGATGGTGCCGGCGGGCCGTGCCTCGATCATGGCGTTCACCATGCCGGTTTGGGCCGCTCTTGCCTCGGTGCCGCTGCTCGGTGCACGGCTGGGGTGGGATGTCATCGTGGGCCTTGCGCTGGGCATGGCCGGGCTTGGCGTGTTGATCGGGCATGACATATCGGTACTGGGCACCGCGCCCGTCGGTGCGATGTTCATGCTGGGCGCGGCGGTGTCGTGGGGCATCGGCACGGTACTGTTCAAGAAGTTCCTCTGGCACACGCCGGTGGCTACCATCATTGGCTGGCAGTTGCTGCTGGCGTCGGTGCCAATGGGCATCGGTGCGCTGGCGTTCGAGCCGGTGCCGGAGCTGACAACCCTGTCCGGCCCCGCCATCATCGCATTTCTTTACGTGCTGGCTTTCCCGATGGTGTTCTGCCAGTGGGCCTACTTCAAGATCGTCAGCATGTTCCCGGCCGTCTATGCCGCCGTCGGTGTGCTGGCGGTGCCGCTGGTCGGCGTCGTCTCCAGCCTCATCGTGCTGGGCGAACCGGTGGGCTGGCGAGAAGTGACGGCGCTGGTACTGGTGTCATCGGCAATCTTTACGGTTCTCATCCTGCCGCGGTTGAACCGATAGGTCGCGAGCCGCGTTGAGGGCTGTCCGGAGTATGCGAAAGCCCTGATCATGACCAGGACGCCTGATCTGCTGAAGAACGCATGCCTGGTGCTCAACACCGGTGCAGGCACCATCATGTCCACCGGCCAGGATGAGGTCGAGGCAATGGTGCGCGAGATACTGGGCGATGACATCAACATCGTGATGTCGCCACCTGAGAACATCATCGAAGAGCTCGAGAAGGCATTTTCCGGCACCGGGTGTGACGTGGTTATTGCCGGCGGCGGTGACGGCACCGTGTCAGCGGCCGGCAAGCTGGCGCTGCAACACGGCAAGACCCTTGGCGTGGTCCCGCTGGGCACCATGAACCTGTTCGCCCGCGCGCTCGGCATGCCGCAGCCGCTTGACCAGGCGTTGAACGCCTTGCGCCAGGCTGAACCGGCCAGAATTGACGTGGGCGAGGTCAACGGCCATCCGTTCTTCAACCACGTCAGCGTGGGCTTGCACGCCAACATGATCAGGATACGTAACCGCATGAACTATGGCGGCCGCCTGTCCAAGATCATCGGCAGCTTCCTGGCGCTTCGCCGTGCAGCTGCCGGTGCGCCCTTGCGCCAGCTGTCGGTCAGGACCAGGGACGGGCAGGCCCGCCGCTTCAAGTCATCGCTGACCGTGATCACCGTCAACCCCGTGCCGGACGAGGTTGCACAATTGCCGTTCCGGCCGGGTCAGAACTACGGCAAACTGGGCTGCTACATGTATTCGCGCCAGGGCGTCACGGATGTCGCCGTGCTGATGGCCGAACTGTCCGCCGGCAACTGGTCGCAGAACGAGAACTTGGATTTTCTCGAGACCACGGAGTTGAAACTCGACAGTGCGCGCCAGATGCACGCCTCCATCGATGGTGAGATCGTGGTGATGAGACCGCCGCTCAGGTGCCGGATCAGGCCGGGTGTGCTGAAGGCACTGGTTCTGCCGCAAGAGGTGGCAAGGCCGCCAGAAGGCTCAAGCTAGAGCGGCGACCAGGGCGCAGGAGAGTCGGGCAGCAGGATGCGGTCATCGGACAGCGAGGTCATGACACAACCGCGAGTCTCCACGGTTTCGTGCCGGTCAAACCCCGAAGGTGTCCATGACCGGGTTGAAGTCTGGCGCGAAACGCCTGGTACGCTTTCACTCACTGATCGTCCCCCAAGCTGCGGCAACCGGCCGGCAGCATGACTGTCTGCAACTGGTCCTGACGATAGACCCCAAGGGTTCACACCGGCTTAAGCAGGCTGGTAAACGAATTTCACCTTACGTAGTGACAGTTTGTAACGCTCTTTAGGCAGTTTCCCGGTCTGTTCCGGCGCTGCATCCTTGTGTTGAGATTCGATGAACGAGCGTCAGAATTTTGCGCTTGCGAAGCGCGGCCGTTCATCCTACATGAGCGCCCATAGACGCCAACGCACGCGCCTCTGGCCGGTGTTCTCAAACGCTCGCGTTTACGCAGCGACGGTAACGTCTCCATTTGAAATCGACAGGTCACACGTGACCTTTTTCTGTTGGAGATGACCAATGAACGCCCATGTAGCTGGCCTCGCGGCCTGCGAAGTCGCACGCTTTTCTTCGCGAATTGAAGACCACATCCGCTCACGACGTTTCGAGCGCCCGACGCTGGTGCTCGACACCGATGTCGTGGCGCGTCACTACCGCTGGCTCAAGGCGGGCCTTGGGTCCGCCCACATCCACTATGCCGTCAAGGCCAACCCGCACCGCCAGATCATCGGCACGCTGGTGGCCGAAGGCTCCAGCTTTGATGCAGCCTCGCGCGGCGAGATCGATCTGTGCCTGGAAATGGGCGCAAGCCCTGGGCAGATATCGTTCGGCAACACGGTCAAGAAGGTTTCCGACATCGTTGACGCCTATGCCAAGGGCATCCGCCTGTTCGCCGCTGACGCCGAAGAAGAACTCGACAAGCTGGGCGAACACGCACCGGGCGCGGAAATCTACATCCGCGTCATTGTCGATGCCTCCGAAGCCGACTGGCCGCTCAGCCGCAAGTTCGGCTGCGCCCGCGACAAGGTCATGGACCTGCTGCACTACACCCGTGCCCGCGGCCTCAAGCCCGTTGGCCTGTCGTTCCACGTCGGCTCGCAGACGCGGCTGGCCGCCATGTGGCGCACCACGCTCGACCAGGTGGCTGCCGTCTGGCATGCCGCCCGTGCGCAAGGTTTCGACCTCGACCTGCTCAATATCGGCGGTGGCTTCCCGGCGTTCTACGGCGAGGCCGTCAACCACCCGATGATGTATGCCGCACAGGTGATGGAACTCGTCAACGAGCGCTTCGGCAACGTCCCCCGCGTCATGGCTGAACCGGGCCGCGGACTGGTCGCTGAAGCCGGCATGATTGCCGCTGAAGTGCTGCTGGTGTCGAAGAAGTCAGACCTGGACACCCACCGCTGGGTTTACCTGGACATTGGCAAGTTCTCCGGCCTGGCCGAAACGATGGACGAGGCGATCCGCTACCAGTTCATCACCGACCGCGATCACGAAAACACCGGTCCGTGCGTGATGGCCGGCCCGTCATGCGACAGTGCCGACGTGCTGTACGAAAAGCGCCCGGTGCAGTTGCCGCTTGGTCTGAAGGCCGGCGACCGCATCATCATCCGCAATTGCGGTGCCTACACCTCGACCTACTCGTCGGTGTGGTTCAACGGCTTCCCGCCGCTGGACGTTGAAGTGATCTGACCATCGCGGCCTGCAAGGAATGTTTGCAGGCGCGGCCGCAACGGCAGGAACGCCCGGTACGCCAGCTCGAGCACATGCAAGATGCCGGGCAGCCGGGCCAGCCGCCCGGCCCACGCGAAGGCGGGCAGCCATGTCCACAGCTCCGCAAAGGCTGAAGCGCCTGACCTGATCTCACCGGACGGCGAACGCACGTGAAACCGTTTCATCGCAGAAACGCAGTCCAGCCCGGGCGCCACGCACGCATCTCCCTGGAGTGATGACACATCCTGCCATTCGATCGCATCCGCCCCGCGCTGGCGCTGGTAAAAGCCGATCTCGCGCCGGCACAACGGGCACGAGCCGTCGAAGAACACGGTGGGTCTGGTGTCTGTCATGCCCCGACAATACAGCCGCAGGCGGATGGTGTCCCGGTGCGGCGTCCGCGACACATCGTCAGGATTTGAGCCTCGCCTCCACCCGGCGCCGGCCCATCAGTGGCAGCAGCGTGGCCAGCTCCGGCCCGTGCGGCTGGCCGGTCAGCGCCAGCCGCAGCGGCATGAACAGCCCCTTGCCCTTGCGGCCCGTGGCGTCCTTGACCGCGTCGGTCCAGGTTTTCCAGGTGGTCTCGTCCCACGGCTCTGCGGGCAGCAGGTGCGCGGCCTGCGAGATGAACTCGCGGTCTTCCGCTTCCACCATGCCCGGCGCATCGCCGAACACGGTTGCATACCAGCCTTCCGCTTCGCCCACCTTCGTGAGGTTGCCGCGCACGGCGAGCCAGAATGCTGCGCCGCCATCTGCGTGCAGCGCGTGCAGCCGCTCGCGCACCGCCTCGTAAGGCAGGTCATGTACGATGCGGGCATTGAGGTTTTCAAGCTCGGCCATGTCGAACCGGCCCGGTGCCCGTGACAGTTTTGACAGGTCGAACACCTCAAGCAGCGTTTCCATCGAGGTGTGCGGCTCGATCGCCTCCGACGTGCCGATCAGCGCGCCGTGGCTGACCACGGCCATCGGTTCGAGGCCTGTCTCACGCATTTCCGCAATGGCCAGAGAGCCCAGCCGCTTCGACAGCCCCTTGCCATCTGCTCCCACCAGTAGCGAGTGATGTGCGAACGCAGGCGACTTGCCTGCCAGCGCCTCGAAAATCTCGATCTGTACGGCCGCATTGGTCACGTGGTCTTCGCCGCGGATGACGTGGGTGATGCCCATCTCGATGTCATCGACCACCGAGGGCAGGGTGTAGAGGTAGGTGCCGTCCTCGCGGATCAGGACGGGATCGGACAGCGACGCGGTATCAATGCGCGTCTCGCCGCGCACCAGGTCGGTCCAGACGACGTCGCGCTGGTCCAGCCTGAAGCGCCAGTGGGGCTTGCGCCCTTCGGCTTCCAGTCTTGCGCGCTCGTCGTCGCTCAGGTTCAGCCCGGTGCGGTCATAGACCGGCGGCTGATGCCGGGCGAGCTGGCGCTTGCGCTTGTAGTCAAGCTCTTCGGCTGTCTCGTAACAGGCATAAAGCCGCCCGTCGGCGCGCAAGCTTTCGGCCGCTGCGTCGTACAACGCAAACCGCTCCGACTGCCGGAACACCGCGTCCGGCGCAAGGCCAAGCCAGGCGAGATCATCGGCAATGCCGTCGGCAAATTCCTGCGTCGATCGCTCCAGGTCGGTGTCGTCATAGCGCAGGATGAACCGGCCACCCGCCTTGCGCGCGAACAGCCAGTTGAGGATGGCGGTGCGCGCATTGCCGATGTGGATGCGGCCCGTGGGCGAGGGGGCAAATCGGACGGTAACGCTCATTCGCTCATCTTCTGCTTGATGCCCGCCAGCCGGTCTTCCAGCCATTTCCTGGTATCGGCCTCTGCCACCGTGGCGATGCCGCTATCATAAACCTCGATGGCCTTTTCCGGCTGCTTCAGCTTGTTGAAATAAAGCTGCGCCTTGCTGTCCCAGCCGGACGGGTTGGCAGGGTCAATCTTGATCGCCCTGTCGTAGGCCGCCATTGCGCCGTCCATGTCGCCCTTTGACTCGCGGGCATAGCCAAGCCCGATGAACAGGATGGCGTTGCCATTGGCCGGCATCGGGCCGAACAGCAGCGCGCATGCCGGCGTTTCAGCCTGGCCATGTTCGGCGATGCAGGCCTTCACCTTGCCTGCCTCGTCGGCAACGGCGGCAGGCGCGGCAAGTGCCAGCACCGCCAGCGCAACTGCAGCCCGCCGGCCCTTGTAGTCGAACTTGATCATGTTACCCCTTGGCCGGCACATCCATGGCCGGGTTTTCGTCGAAGAAGCCGGACGGCATCCAGTGGAACCCGGCATAGACGACAGGCTGCACCGGCCAGTCTTCCGGACGCGCCAGATGGTGGTAGTTCAGCGTGTACCATACCACGATGTCGGTGTTCTCGACGTTGCGGTTCTGCTTCGTCCACACCGGCAGCCCGTCTTCACCCCTGGACTGGTTCGGATACCACCCTGCCGAGAACCGCTCCCGCGGGTGAAATGGTGTTACCCACAAATGCTTGAACATGAAGCCAGCCCGCTTTGCCATCCACGCATCTTCATGCAGGAAGGGGAGAGCATTGGTGCCGGGCACCAGCTTGTAGCCGATCGGCGCGCCATGCGCGTTCAGGCTGCTCGGGTTGATCACCTTCCAGAACCGCGCCGAGGCAAAATCCATTTCGCGCTGCGCCTGCATTTCGGTCTTTAGCGTCGTTACCGTGGTGGCAATGCCGTTGCCATAGGGGTTGTCCTGCCCCTTCGGCATCTTGGCGAAGTTCAGCTCGGTTGCAGTGTTGTGGTCGCCATCGAGCGCCATGTCGAAGCGGAACGAGAACACGTGCTGGTGCACGTCCGAGGTCACGCCGTCGGTCATGACCGGACCGTAGGTGGTACCGTTTGCGTTGGTAGAGGCAGTCGGCATCGGAATGCCGGTGGCCTTGATCTCCACCCCGATGGTGCCGTCCTGGTAGAAGTACCAGAAGAACCCGTAGATGTAGTTACCGATGGTGCACACCGACGAGATCACTAGCCGGCGTGACCGGGCTACGCTGGTCGTTCCGGCGGCAAAGTCGGAGAACTTCCACAACATGCCGAAGTCTTCCTCGTGCATGCAGATGGCGTTCCTGATGGTGCGCCCGGTGCCGGTCCAGTCGTGCACGGCTGCATCGAAATAGTGGATATGGCCGAGGCAGTCACAGCCCAGCTTCAGGCTGTCGGTCAGTTGCCCGATGCCGTACTCGCCGGTATCAAAGGCGTTGCGGCGGAACGCGCCGCGACCGGGGTTGCCGTAGGGAACCACCATTTCCGCCATCGAGGCGCGGTGCATGATGGGGCGCAGCTTGCCTGCGTCCTCATAGCCGATCTGGTGCAGCACCAGCCCTTCGCGCACGTCGAAGCCCACGCGGATGTGCCACTTCTGCCAGCGCACCAGCCAGCCGTCCACGCTGAAGCTGGGGCCGTCGGGCTGGGTAATGTCGAGCGGCTTGATGTCGGTGCGCAGGTTGTCCTTGCGCCTGATGCGCGAACCCGACGGCGGCAGTTCCTGCACGCCGAAATCATCGATCCTCAGCACCTTGCGGCGATTCAGGTCAATCACCGGATGCAGGTTCGCGACGGGCCGCGCATAGGGGTTGTCGCCCTCGTCGTTGGCCACCCAGCAGTGGCCGTAGGCCAGCCGTTCGCCATCCTCGCCCTCGATGCCGAAGTATCCGGCTGACCACGGCTCCACCAGCACCTTGTCGAGGTCGGTGATGCCGCGTTTGGCAAGCGCTGCCTGGAAATCCTTGTCCGCCAGCGCAATCTGGCCGCCCAGGGTAAACTCGTCCGGTCCGATGCGCGCCTGCACGCCCTCGATCTTCTCCCAGCGGGTAATGGCGCAATCATCATCCAGGTTGACCAAGGCTTCGATGGTGGCATTGTTGGCCGGTTCATAACAGGTCACGAACGCCATGCGCGCCGGGCGCGGGCCTGAGCCGCCCTCGAACCCGCGCAGTTCGATCTTGGCGGGTTCATCCAGCGTGATGGTCTCGAACCAGCCGCCGGGGTGCAGCTTGCCGCTGGCGCGGATGGCCGCCGTCACGCGATCGATCTCGGTTGTCGTGAGCGGGTCAAGCGGGTGGGTGGATGTGCTGGTCATGCCTTGTCCCTGAAACCGTTGGTGATCGGGTAGCGCCGTTCCTTGCCAAAGGCGCGCCGCGTTATCTTGACACCAGGTGCAGCCTGGCGGCGTTTGTACTCGGCAATGAACAGCAGGTGCTGGATTCGCTCCACCGTCGTCTTGTCGTAGCCTTGCGCCACCAGTTCGCGCAGCGACGTTTCGCCTTCGACGAGACCATTGAGGATGGCGTCCAGCATCTCGTAAGGCGGCAGTGAATCCTGGTCGGTCTGGTCCGGGCGAAGTTCGGCAGATGGTGCCCGGGTGATGATGCGCTCCGGGATGACCCGGCCGGCAGGTCCCTTCAGCCCGGTTGCATCCGACTGGTTGCGCCACGAAGCCAGCGCATACACATCGGACTTGTAGACGTCCTTGATCGGGTTGAATCCGCCGTTCATGTCGCCGTACAACGTGGCATATCCCACCGACATTTCCGACTTGTTGCCGGTGGTCAACACCATCGAGCCGAACTTGTTGGAGATCGCCATCAGGATGGCGCCACGGGTGCGCGACTGGATGTTTTCTTCGGTCACGCCTTCGGGGGTGCCTTCGAACATCGGTGCCAGGCAGTCGAGAAAGCCCTCGACCGGTGCCTTGATCGGCACCACGTCGTAGCGCACGCCCAGGGCCTCGGCGCAGGCTTGCGCATCTTCCAGGCTGATCTTTGCGGTATACTCGTAGGGTAGCATCACGCAGTGCACCTTGTCCGGTCCCAATGCGTCCACGGCAATTGCCGCAACAACCGCAGAGTCGATGCCGCCGGACAGCCCCAGCACCACGCCATCGAAGCGGTTCTTCCTGACGTAGTCGCGCGTGCCGAGTACGCAGGCGTGCCAGATTTCCTCGTAGCCCGCCAGTTGCCGTGCCGTCTCGCCCTGTTCGCAAATCCAGCCTTCACCCTTGCGATGCCAGCGGGTCATCACCAGTGCGTCTTCGAACTCGGGCAACTGGCAAGCCAGCGTCCGGTCACCATTGAGCACGAACGAGGCCCCGTCGAATACCAGTTCGTCCTGTCCGCCAACCTGGTTCAGGTAGATCATCGGCAGCCCGGTTTCCGTTATCCGCGCCACGACGAGGTTCAACCTCACGTCTTGCTTGTCGCGCTCGAACGGCGAGCCGTTTGGCACGATCAGGATCTCTGCGCCGGTCTCTTCCAGGGTCTCGCACACGTCGCCGGTCCAGATGTCTTCGCAGATCGGCACACCAAGCCGCACACCACGAAAGTTGACCGGACCCGGCGCGGGGCCTGCATCGAACACCCGTTTTTCGTCGAACACGCCGTAGTTGGGCAGGTCGTGCTTGTAGCGCACCGCTGAGATTGCCCCGCCCTCGAGCAGCAGTGCCGCGTTATACAGCTTGCCATCCTCAGCCCAAGGCGATGTCATCAGCATGGCAGGCGCGCCGTCAGCAGTGGTAAGTTCGCACAGCGCTTCCACCTCTGTCCTGCACGCCCTTACGAAGGCAGGCTTGAGCACGAGATCCTCCGGTGGATAGCCCGACATGAACAGTTCCGGAAACACCAGCAGGTCCGCGCCTGCGTCTGTCGCCTTGGCGTAGGCGTCCCGGGCCAGCTGCGCATTGGCGCCCACCGCGCCGACGGTCGGGTTGACCTGTGCCAGCATGATTTGCAATTTGTCTGTCATGCAGGTTCATTTAGCTGGTGGTCGTGCAACCGGCAATGATCCGTTTTATCTTTGTGTTATGGTTATCTGCGTTAGATTGTTCGTGTTAGGATGATTCGTTTCGCCGGGGGCGGGGCGGGCCTATAGGGAGAGGGGCCTGCGCTATGCCGTTTCTTGGCCACAACCGGCGAGGTTAGACTCTCCCATATGGCGACAACAATGCTGAATAGGCAGGCGCTCACTGCACCTGATGCAAACAGTCTGCGGGCAACCTTCGAAGCAATCGATTTCGGCATTGCCGTCATTGACGACGCGTCGGTGCCGCTTACATGGAACCGGCGCTTCTACACCATGCTCGACCGGGCAGGGTTGCTGGTGGCACCCTTTGCCGGCAAATCCGCTGACGAGGTTTCGCAGGTGCCGCTGGACGAAGCCGCGCCGGGCCTGAAGGGTCGGCCTGAGCAGGTTACTGGTCCGGGTGGGCGGGTATTCGGCATTACCTACAAGATGGACCCCGCAGGTTTTCACGGGCTGCTCATCCAGCTGCGCGACATGACCGGCCAGGTCATGGATGCCGCCGCCGCCAGCAACGCACGCGAACAGGCCGACCTGATCGAACAGGCCCGCAGCGCCTTCGTCTCGCAAGTGGCGCATCACTTCCGCACGCCGCTGCACGTCATCCTCGGTTATGTCGACATGATCTCCGAAAGCGACGACAAGACGCTCGACCGGCTCACCCGCGACACCTACCTGCAGTTCATCCGCGAATCGGCAGCCGCACTGCTGCTCAACATGAACGAGATGATGGAGATCATCCGCCTGCAACGCGACGGTCTCGATATTGAGGCCGAACCCTGCGACGCCGGTCAACTTCTGGGCAGCGCCGTGCAGGACGCCCTTGCCGTGTTCGAGGCTGAAGCCTGCGAACTGGATGCAGATGAAGCTGTTGCGGCCAGTATCGGCACCCGCATCATCGCAGACCCCCGGCTTGCCCGGCGCGCCATTGCAGTGCTGCTGCGTACAAGCGCCGTGCTGGGTGGCGGGGCCAGCACCATCACCGTGACGGCTGACGGCTGCAGCATCGGCATCGGGTTCCGTCCCGGCCGTGCAGAGCCACGCGATGTCATCGACAGCATCGAGCGCGGTGAGCCCGTCAAGGAAATCAGCCTGACCGGCCACGCCTCGGGTTACGGTATCGTGCTGGCGGTGCTGTTGTTGAGATTGTGCAATGCACAAGTAACGGCCGATGTTGTAGATGAGCGGGATCTCAACGTCTGCATCATCTTCGCACCTGCTCCAAGCTTTTGAAAAAACAAACTTTCCCTGGACCACGCCGCTACTCCACCACAATGCGGAATGCTGACTCCGCGCTGTTTCAGAGCTATGCGATATCTCTGGCACGTGGTATACCAAGAACCTGTAAACAGGGTCCAGCAATCGCATGTCCAACCACCTCAAGTTGAAGCCGGTCGGCACGAACTTCAGTCTCAAGGGGCACATCTATGATGTGCTCAAGGACGCTCTGTCGAACGTCAACATCTATGATGCGGACGCCAATTTGAAGCTGGACGAGCGCGCTCTCGCCGAGCAGCTCGGCATCTCGCGCACACCGGTGCGCGAGGCATTGTCGCGGCTTGAGCAGGAAGGCTTCGTCGAGGTGTTGCCGCGCCGCGGCGTGTTCATCCGCCGCCGCAGCCTTGAAGACGTGCTCGACATGATCGTGGTGTGGGCCGCACTTGAGAGCATGGCCGCGCGCATGGCTGCCGAGACAGCGACCCCCGCGCAGATCGCGCAGTTGCGCAAGCACGCCGCCCGGCACAGCGAGAGCTCTGCCCGCGCCGACCTGAGTGAGTATTCCGAGGCCAACATCCGGTTCCACCAGATGATCCTCGAAATGTCCGGATGCAGCCTGCTGGCCCAGATGGCCGACGGGCTGTTCGTCCACATGCATGCCGTGCGCCGCCGCGCTCTGGCAGAAAACAACCGGGCCTCGCGCTCGGTGGTTGACCACATGGGCATCATCGAGGCGCTCGAAGAGCGTGATGCCGAGTTGGCCGCACAGCTTGTGCGGGTACACACCATGCGCCTGCACGATCACGTCAAGCGTGTGTGGAAGAAACTGGCAAATTCAGATCAGAACAGTGACGCCGGTTGAACCGGTTCAGGAGGAGCGAACGATGGCAGATGCAGCCGTAAGACTTGAGACTGTCAACCCCGAGGCCGAACTTACCGACGGCTTCCACCTGATCATTGATGCGCTCAAGCTCAATGGCATCGAGAACATCTATCACGTGCCGGGCATTCCGGTGACAGACCTTGGCCGCATGATGCAGGCAGAAGGTCTGCGCGTGATCTCGTTCCGGCATGAATCGAACGCCGGCAATGCAGCCGCCATCGCCGGTTATCTGACGAAGAAGCCAGGCGTCTGCCTGACCGTGTCCGCGCCGGGCTTCCTCAATGGCCTCGTCGCGCTCAGCCACGCCAACACCAACTGCTGGCCGATGATCCTGATCTCGGGTTCGTCCGAGCGTGAAATCGTCGACCTGCAGAAGGGCGACTACGAAGAAATGGACCAGCTCGCCATCGCCAAGCCGCTGTGCAAGGCCGCCTACCGCATCCTGCATGCCGAAGACATCGGCGTCGGCGTGGCCCGCGCTGTCCGGGCAGCCCTGTCCGGCCGTCCCGGCGGTGTCTACCTTGATGTGCCGGCCAGCCTGCTCGGCCAGGCAATGGACGCCCTTGAAGGCCAGAAGTCGCTGATCGAGGTTGTCGAACCGGCACCGGCGCAGTTCCCGTCGCAGAAGGCAATCGACCGCGCACTGGATACGCTGAAGGCTGCAAAGAAGCCGCTCATAATCCTGGGCAAGGGAGCGTCATATGCCCAGTGCGATGACCTGGTGAAGGAATTCGTGGAGAAGTCGGGCATTCCCTACATCGCCATGTCGATGGCCAAGGGCCTGCTGCCGGACGACCATCCGCAATATGCCGGTGCGGCCCGGTCGATGGTGCTCAAGGACAGCGATTGCGTCATGCTGATCGGCGCCCGCCTGAACTGGCTGCTCAGCCACGGCAAGGGCAAGCAGTGGGGCGAGCCGCATTCCAAGAAATTCGTCCAGATCGACATTGATCCGAAGGAAATGGACAGCAATCAGCCGATCCATGCCCCCCTGGTCGGCGACATTGAAAGCTGCCTGACCATGCTGGTCAACGGCATGGTCGGCTGGCAGAAGCCGCCGAAAGAATGGACCGGCGCGATCAGCGCCAAGGCCAGCGCCAATGTCGAGAAGATGGCGCCCAAGCTGATGTCCAACGCCGTGCCGATGGATTTCCACGGAGCACTGGGCCGGCTGAAGCGCATTTTCGCAGACCATCCGGACGCCATTCTTGTCAACGAAGGCGCCAACACGCTCGACTTTGCCCGCTCCGTTATCGACATGTACAAGCCGCGCAAGCGTCTTGATGTGGGCACCTGGGGCGTCATGGGCGTCGGCATGGGCACGGCAATCGCCGCTGCGGTTGAAACCGGCCATCCGGTCGTGTGCGTCGAGGGCGACAGCGCGTTCGGGTTCTCCGGCATGGAGGTGGAAACCATCTGCCGCTACAACCTGCCAATCTGCATCGTCATCTTCAACAACTCCGGAATCTATCGCGGCACGGATACCGACCCGACCGGCCGTGACCCCGGCACCACTGTGTTCGTGCCGGAAGCGAAGTACGACATGATGATGCAGGCATTCGGTGGTGAAGGAGTGACCGCCCGCAGTCCCGATGACCTGGAGCGTGCCGTCCGTGAGGCAATTGCCAGCGGCAAACCCACCCTGGTAAACGCCATCATCGACCCGGAAGCCGGTACCGAGTCAGGCCGCATCGGCAACCTCAACCCGCAGAGCGTGGTCAAGAAGAAGTAACACGGCAGCAATCCCGGCCCGCCCGGCCACTGTTGACCAGTGGTTTTGGGGCGGGCGAATTGCAGCCTCGGTAATCAAATGTTCCGGCAGCTAGACCGGAACTGCTTGGGAGACAACAAATGCACGCACTCAAAGGCGTAAAGGTTCTCGATTTCACGCACGTCCAGTCCGGCCCCACCTGCACGCAGTTGCTGGCATGGCTTGGCGCTGACGTCATCAAGGTCGAGCGTCCCGGCGTTGGCGATGCCACCCGCGGCCAGCTGCGCGACGTGCCGAATGCCGACTCGCTGTATTTCACCATGCTCAACCACAACAAGCGCTCCATCGAGCTCAACTCGAAGAACGAGAAGGGCAAGGACGTGCTGGAACGGCTGGTCAGGCAGTGCGACATCCTCGTCGAGAACTTTGCGCCCGGCGCAATGGACCGCATGGGCCTGACCTGGGAGCGTATCCAGGAACTCAACCCGCGCATGATCTACGCTTCGGTCAAGGGTTTCGGCCCCGGCCCCTATGAAGACTGCAAGGTGTACGAGAATGTCGCCCAGTGCGCTGGCGGCTCTGCTTCGACCACCGGTTTCCTCGATGGCCCGCCGCTCGTCACCGGCGCACAGATCGGCGACTCCGGCACCGGCCTGCACCTGGCGTTCGGCATCGTGGCCGCATTGTACCAGCGCACCCATTCCGGCAAGGGCCAGCGCGTGCTTGCCTCCATGCAGGACGGCGTGCTGAACCTGTGCCGCGTCAAGCTGCGCGACCAGCAGCGCCTCGCGCACGGCCCGCTGAAGGAATACACCCAGTTCGGCCAGGGCATCGAGTTTGGCGAAGCGGTTCCGCGCGCCGGCAACGATTCCGGCGGCGGTCAGCCCGGCAAGATCCTAAAGTGCAAGGGCTGGGAAACCGATCCCAACGCCTACACCTACTTCATCACCCAGGCAGCAGTCTGGGAGAAGGTGTGCGACCTGATCGGCGAGCCTGGCTGGAAGACTGACCCGGGCTACGCCACGCCTGGTGCCCGTCTGGACAAGCTGGAAGCCATCTTCGCCCGTATCGAGCAGTGGACCATGACCAAGTCCAAGTTCGAAGTCATGAATCTGTGCAACCCGCTCGACATTCCCGTCGGCCCGATTCTGTCGATGAAGGAAATTGCCGATGACATGTCATTGCGCGAGACCGGCACTGTGGTCGAGGTCGACCACCCCGAACGCGGCCCTTACCTGACCGTGGGCATGCCGGTGAAGCTGTCTGATTCACCAGCCGAAGTGACACGGTCGCCGCTGCTGGGTGAACACACGGTCGAGATCCTGGCTGAGGTTCTGGGCTACTCGCAATTGGAGATCGAGCAGATCCAGGCCTCCGGTGCGGTTGGCGAGATCAAGCAAGCCGCCGAATAACCGGCCGTTCAGAAAAAGCAAAAGCAACATCCGGGAAGGACGAGGCAAATGGCAGACGACAACCGCGGCATCTGGCGCAATCCGGGCGACAGGATGCGTCTGGTGGTAATGGGGCAGCAGGCGTTCGGCAAGGACGTGCTGGCCAAGCTGCTCGACGAAGGCAAGGATGAAGTGGTTGCCGTTTATTGCGAGCCCGACAAGGATGGCAAGCCGGCAGATCCGATCAAGGCGTTCGCGCTGGAAAAGGGCTTGCCGGTCGAACAGCCCGCCAACTTCGATGATCAGGCCACCCTCGACAAGCTGGCCTCGTACAACGCGGACCTGATGGTGATGGCATTCGTCAACGTGTTCGTGCCGGAAGCTGCCCGTGACACACCCCGGTTCGGCTCCATCTGTTTCCACCCGTCGCTGCTGCCGCTGCACCGCGGACCGAGTGCCGTCAACTGGCCCATCATCATGGGATCGGCGAAGTCCGGCTACAGCTGGTTCTACCCGTCCGATGGCCTTGATGAAGGTGACAGCCTGATTCAGTGGGAATGCGCCATCGCGCCGGACGACACCGTGATCGATCTCTACTTCAAGAAGATCTACCCGCACGCCGTCGACAGTGTCATGACCGTGTGCGAGGAATACCGCTCGGGCAAGCCGGCCCGCATCGTTGCCAATGAAGACGACGCCACCTATGAGCGCCGCTGCATGAAGAAGCATGCGAAGATCGACTGGAACAAGCCGGTCGCACAGGTCTACAACCTGATCCGTGGCACCAACCCCAGCCCAGGCGCATGGACGACCCTGAACGGCGAGGAAGTGCAGGTTTTCGACTGCCGCCGCGAACCCGGCGACGGCATTTCCGCCAAGGTCATGGCTGTCACCGAAGAAGGTGTCAGTGTACAGTGCATCGGCGGTCGCATCAGGCTCATGCGCGTGCGCCCTGCAGGCGGCGACAAGGTTGCCGCCCAGGAGTGGGCAGCCTCGGCCGGCGTTGAAAAGGGTACGGTTCTGGGCGAATAGACCGCCCGCAGAATAAAAGCCCGTCCGATCAGCGAGACGGGTTCACCAGGGAAGGAAACCCAGCATGTCAGTTCGCAGAATTCTGGTACCGATCAGACTGGACGGCAAGGGCGAGAACGTGCTCGACCATGCGCTCGCGCTGGCCGCGAAGAACTCGCATATCGAAGTCGTGCATTGCCGTCCCGGACCGAAAGACCTGATCCCGTTCGGCGTGTCCGTGCCGGCTATCCTGCGTGAGCAGATCACGAAATCGGGTGACGAACTTGCCAGCGCCGAGGAAGCCCGTGTCATCGAACTGTTCGAGGCCTATGCGAAAAGCCGCAAGCTCAAGGTTGTCGGGACTGGTGACCCCCATCCCAAGACGGTCCGGTCGGCAACCTTCCGGGTCGAGCGCGGCAAGCAGGCCAACATCGTGTCGATGCGCGGCCGTCTTGCCGATGTGGTGGCCGTGGCCAAGCCCGACCGCGACCGCGCCATCGGCCGCAACACGCTTGAAGCGGCACTGATGAACACCGGTTCGCTGGTCATGATGTGTCCGGTCGAAGTGCCGCCCGCCCGCATTGGCGAACACGTTGCCATTGCCTGGAACGGCTCTCGCGAGGCAGCCCGCGCGCTGGCGCTGGCCATGCCCGTGCTGACCGAGGCAAAGCAGATCACCGTGCTTACGCTGGCGGGCGAGAAGCTTGAACTGACCGGCCAGCACCTGCTGAGCTACCTTGGTGACCACGACCTGAAGGGGTCTCACCTGGAGGTCAAGTCTGGCAGCAACGTCGGCAAGACGCTGATCGAGGGCGTGGGAACCGCCGGTGCCGACTGCCTGCTGATGGGTGCCTATGGCTCAAGCCGGGGCAAGGAACTGGTTCTTGGCGGCGCGACGCAGTACATCATCGATCACGCCACTTTCCCGGTATTTATGGCCCACTAACGAATTGAAAAACAAGGAGTTCTCATCCTGCGGAAAAGACTATGCTGCACCGCGACAAACTGTCCTGTTTTCCTTGCCGCAGCGTGTCGATCTGTTAGGATCAAGCTCTAATCTGGTATACCACACGCCAAGAACAAGTGAATTATGGTAGGTAGAACAGAAGGTTCCACGATTGTGGAAGGACAGTGCGGACGTTTTTCGCGGAAGAGAAACGCACCTTGCTGAAACGGGGTTCACACTCCGCAGAACCGGGCTACACTGCCCGGCGCTGACTGAAAGACCCAATAGGGAGGAAACCATGGGTATTACAAGAAGAATTGCTTTGGCTTTGACGTGCGCTGCAGGCTTGATGACCGGCGTTGCCGGCATGAGCACCTCGGCATATGCCTGGGAACCGACCAAGCCGATCGACTTCGTGATCATGGCGGGTGCCGGTGGCGGCGCTGACCAGATTGCACGGTTTGTGCAGTCGGTCGCCGAGAAGCACAAGATGATGCCGCGTCCACTGGTGCCGAACAACAAGGGCGGCGGTTCGGGTGCGGAAGCCCTCATCGCCCTCAACACCACGAGCGACCCGGATCACACCATCCTGGTGACCCTGAACTCGTTCTTTACCACCCCGCTGCGCCAGGCAAACCTGGGCGTCGACATCAAGACGTTTACACCCGTCTACATGATGGGCGTGGACCCGTTCATGCTCTGGGTGCACAAGGACTCGGGCATCACCACGTTTGAGCAGTGGGTTGAAACCGTCAAGGCAGCCAATGGCGAATATGTCATGGGCGGCACCGGCAAAGGCCAGGAAGACTCCATCGTCATTGCCTGGCTCGAGCAGGCCTACGACATCAAGGTGAAGTACATCCCCTACAAGGGTGGTGGCGAAGTTGCCAAGGAACTGGCTGGCAAGCAGATCATGGCAACCGTGAACAACCCGTCTGAAACCAAGGGCTTCTATGCCAATGGCGACGTGGTGCCGCTCATTTCGTTCTCTGACGATCGTGCTCCGAACTTCCCGGATGTCCGCACCGTCAAGGAACTGGGCAAGGATTTCTCCTACTACAACCAGCGTGCCGTTGTCGGCGCGCCTGGCATGTCGGCTGAAGCTGCTGCCTACTATCAGGATCTCTTCAAGAAGATCTACGAAACCGAGGAATGGCAGGGTTACCTGAAGGCTGAAAGCATGGACCCGCTTCCGATGGATGCGGATGCGCAGAAGGCATACTGGGAAACCCAGGTCGCACGTCACACCGAGCTGCTGAAGTCGCTCGGCGAGTAAGCGACCGTAAGGCCGCTCGATAAGTAACCGGGGCGGGCACCCATCCGCATATGGGCCCCGCCCCGGCCTGCAGGTTCAACAACAGCGCCCAGCCGGGCGGGCAATAGCGCCCGCCTGATTGTGGGCGCACGGGAGGAAGCCGCCATGCGGCGCGGGGAAATCATCACAGCAGGCATTCTGGCGTTGCTGTCCATTTACATGATGTACAAGAGCACCGAACTGGAAATCTGGTACATATCAGGCGAAGGTCCCGGCGGAGGTGCCTGGCCGTTCTGGCTTTCGGCCATCATGCTGGTGTGCACGGTGTTCATCGCCATCAACTGGGCGCGCCGCACGTCGCCGCCATCCCAGTCCACCGAGCCGCTGCTCGACAGCTATGGCCTGAAGATGCTGTTCCTGGTCGGAGGTGGTATCGCAGCCTTCATCGGCCTGACGCACATCATCTCGATGTACGGCGGCATGTTCTTCTTCCTGATCTATTATCTGCGCTTCCTCGGCCGCCACACCTGGACACTGACGATGACCATGGCGACCCTGGTTCCGATTGTCTTCTTCTTCTTCTTCGAGGCGCTCATGCGCGTCACGCTGCCCAAGGGGATGAAGTTCACCGAGCCGCTGTTCAACTGGCTCAACAACTTCATCTATTGAAACTCCGGGGCGCCTTTGGGCTGCCTAACCGCAAGGGGTAGGACTTATCATGTTTGAAATACTTGGACTGCTTGGCGACGGGTTCCTGCTGGCGTTACAGCCGCTCAATCTGCTGCTCATCATCGCCGGCGTCACGCTCGGATTGTTCATTGGCGCGATGCCGGGCCTCGGCTCGGTGAACGGCGTGGCAATCCTGCTGCCGATCACCTTCCTGGTGCCGCCATCGTCGGCCATCATCTTCCTGGCGGCTATCTATTATGGCGCCATGTATGGCGGGGCCATCAGTTCGATTACCCTGGGGATTCCCGGTGCTTCAACAGCTGTGGCAACCACCTTTGACGGCCGGCCACTGGCCATGAAGGGCAGGGCCAGCCTGGCCCTGATCACCGCAGCACTCGCGTCGTTCGTCGGTGGTACTGTCTCGAACCTGTTCTTCACCGCCTTTGCCCCGCCGCTGGCATCGGTCGCGCTGAGCTTCGGCCCGCCGGAAATCTTTGCACTGATGCTGCTGGCCTTCGCCACCTTCGTCGGTCTTGGCGGCGATGATATCCCGAAAACCATCTTCTCGATCTGTATCGGCCTGGTGTTTGCAGCTGTTGGTTATGACGAAATCTCCGGTGCCCCGCGCCTTATATTCTTCGACATCACCGGTTTCATGCACGGCATCAACTTCCTCGTGCTGGCCATCGGTGTGTATGGTATCGGCGAGATGTTGTGGACCATCGACTCCACTCGCGGCAAGATTACCTCGACCGAAGCGAAGTTCTCGGTGAAAGGGGTGGTCGAAGACAGCAAGGAAGGCATGCGCCGTGGCTGGAAGGGCACAACGATCGGCTCCCTGATCGGCTTCTTCGTCGGCATTCTGCCGGCCGCTGGTGCCACGCCTGGTTCATTGATGTCATACGGCGTGGCCAAGATGATATCGAAGAATCCCAAGGAGTATGGCCAGGGTCATCCCGACGGCGTCGCAGCGCCTGAGGCAGCCAACAACTCCGCCTCGACCGGTTCCATGTTGCCCATGCTGACGCTTGGCATTCCGGGGTCGCCGACAACGGCCATCCTGCTCGGCGGCATGGTGATGTGGGGTCTGACGCCCGGCCCGCGCCTGTTCACTGACCAGAGCGAGTTCGTCTGGGGCCTGATCGGATCGTTTTACGTATCGAACTTCTTCGCACTGGTTGTGAATATCGCCTTCATCCCGGTCTTCATCTGGATGCTGCGGATGCCGTTCACCATCCTGTCGCCGATGATCTTCGTGCTGTCCGTAGTCGGCGGCTACGCAGCGACCCGCGACATGCATGACGTCTGGCTGATGCTGATCTTTGGTATCGGTGCATTTTTCCTGCGCAAGCTGGACTATCCGGTGGCACCTGCGGTGCTGGCCATCGTGCTCGGGCCAATCGCCGAACCGACACTGCGCCAGTCGCTGCTGCTGTCTTCGGGTGATGCGTCGATATTCCTGACGCGGCCGATTTCAGGTCCGATCATGGTGATTGCGGTCATCCTGATCCTGCTGCCGCTGTTCAAGTTCGTCTGGAACAAGTTCCGGCGCTCGGGCAAGGATCTGCCTGCCCAGCAGGGCTGACGCAGCTAGCAAACCAAACCCAACAAGAACAATGGGCGCTTCCACTTCCGGTGGAGGCGCCCTTGCTGTTTCGGGCAGGGCAACCGGCAACCTCTGCATCACTTATGACTTGCAGTTGCCATGGGGTTGAAGTCTAAACTGCTCGAAAATCTGCATCCGTTTGCCGGAGGATTGCCCGATGCGCCTTGACGATGAGAAAGCCAGCTCCAACGTGGAAGACCGCCGCGGCAGCGGCGGCTCCAGGCGTGGCGGCGGTGGGCTTCGCATTCCGATGGGCCGGCGCGGTGGCGGCGGCATCAGTATAGGCACCATCGTCATCCTGGGCATCCTGTGGCTGGTGTTCGGCCTCAACCCGCTCGACATGCTGGGCGGCAACGTCGTGCCACAGCAACAGCAGCAAGTTCCCCAGCAGCAAACCCAGACCCAGCCCGGTACTCCCACCAGCGACGAATGGGGGCAATTCGCGGCGAAGGTATTGAGCACCACCGAGCGCACCTGGGACAAGATTTTTCAGGATCAGTTGCAGCGCCCCTACACTCACCCGCGCCTGGTGCTGTTTTCCGGTTATGTGCAGTCCGCCTGTGGCATGGGCCAGTCGGCAATGGGACCGTTCTACTGTCCCGGCGACAAGAAGATCTACATCGACCTGACCTTTTTCCAGGACATGAGGGCCAGATTGGGTGCCGGTGGCGACTTTGCCTATGCCTACGTGATCGCGCATGAGGTAGGCCATCACGTGCAGAACGAACTGGGCATTGCAGCAAAGGTCACCAGCGCGCGGATGCGCAGCAGCAAGGCCGAGGCCAACCAGTTGTCCGTGCGCACGGAGTTGCAGGCAGACTGCTTTGCCGGTGTGTGGGCGCGCGACAACCAGAGCCTGCTTGAAGAAGGCGACATCGAGGAAGCCATCGGTGCTGCACGTGCGATTGGTGATGATCGCTTGCAGAAGCAGAGCCAGGGTTATGTCGTGCCTGAAAACTTCACCCACGGCACCTCCCAGCAACGCTCGGACTGGCTGAAGCGGGGCATGCAGACCGGTGATATCCGCGACTGCGACACATTCCGCTGAGACTCTAGAGCAACAGCCGTTTTTTTTTCATTTTAGCGGCTGAAGTTGCTCTAACACCTTGAAGATGAGCAACTTTATCCGGTCAGATGATTCAATCTGATCGAATGATGCTCCAATGCAGCGAACGAAAACGGCACCTGAAACTTGCATTCCAGGTGCCGTGCCTGTCTGGCGCGCAGGGCAGGTATCTGCCCTTGTGCGCTGTGCTCAGGCCGCCATTGTCGTGATCAGGCGGATTTCATCTTGTTGACGATCATGCCGACGATGGTCTGAACGATCAGGCCGCCAACACCGCCACCAACCAGTTGGCCGGCCATCGCGCCGATGTCCATGCCGCCAGCAGCATCACCACCGGCTGCTCCCATCAGTCCACCCAGCAACTGCCCGGCCCCGACGCCACCTGCAGCACCTGCAATCAGGTTGCCGATTGTGCCCATGTTGGCACCGCTGATCATCTTGCCGCCGGCTCCGCCGCCGATCGCGCCACCGATGATCTGTGCAATAAGGTTTTCCATGTTCTAGCCCTCTGTTTAACCGGCAGACTCATTTTTGGTCGCCGCGGGCAGACATTAACCGTCTTCAACTTTCGTATAAAGCGCCAGAAAACAGGCGTGTACAGCCTATTTCTGGCGGCGGGCGCGCTTGAATTCAGTAGGCGTTTGCGTTCTTGCTGGGCGAAATCAGCGCAAATGGCGTGCGGATGAGGATGCGCAAGTCGAAGG
>CAYMJJ010000014.1:2513-37085 GCA_964390445.1 uncultured Anderseniella sp. | reverse complement strand
GGTCTTCGGCCATCTTGTTGGAGAACACCGCACCGGAGTTGATGTCCAGCACCGTCGCTCCGCAGGCAACCTGTTCCAGTGCGTCCTTCTCGACGGTCGTGAAGTCGCCCGCTTCAAGCTCGGCTGCCAGCTTCTTGCGGCCGGTAGGGTTGATGCGCTCGCCGATCACGCAGAATGGCTGGTCAAAGCCTATGATGACTTCGCGCGTGGCGGAAGCGATGAGGGTGCGGGTCATGGGAGATTTTCGTCCTTTCGAGGCGCGCGGATGGTCCGGCAAAACTTCAGGGGTGGCAATTCAGGCAGGTCAGGCCCGGCCGCCGTTCTTGATCAGGTCTTTCAGGCGGTCCTTGTCGTACTCGGCCTCGAGCCGTTCAGCGGCGCTGGTGGCTTCTGCCAGCAGGTCATCGCCAACCTCGGCCGGGTCCGCCCGGCGCCATTCTGCAAGGTAGTCATCGGTATCTGCCGCGCCGGAGCGCATTGCGGCCATGTCGATGGCTTCCTGGAAGCGGTCCGACAGCATTTTCTTCTCGGCCTTGCGTCCGGCCTTCACCGTGACCTGGGAAGGTATGTCGCGCCAGTAGGTGATGACGAGTTGAGCCATGGGATGAGCCTTGCCTTGCAGCGGATATCGACTGGTTGAAGCTATAGTCGACAACCGGCCGGAGCGACTGTGGATATTGCGACAGCCGCACGATCAAAACCGACTGCCGTTGCGAAGGTGCGGCCGTGCCTAGCGCACCGTGGCAGGCGCATTGACCACTTCGATGCCAGCCAGCTTGCAGGTGCGTTCCACCAGGTCAGGCCGGTTCATGGTATAGATGTGGACGTGATCGACCCCTTGAGCGGCCAGCCGCACGATCTGGTCTGCGGCCAGTTCACATGCCTGTTCCTTGTGCTCGGCAGAGTGGGCGGGCAGCCGGTCAAACATGTCATGCCAGGCTTCCGGAATGCGAGCCTGGCACTTGGCGGCAAAGCTCGCCACCTTGTTGAAGTCATGGATCAGCAGCACACCGGGAATGATCGGCTGGTAGATTCCGGCGGCCCGTACCCGCTCAAGAAAGTCGAAGTAGTCGCGGTTGTCGAAGAAGAACTGGGTTATGCCGGCCTTGGCACCTGCGGTCAGCTTGCGCTTGAGGTTTGCCAGGCACGAACCCGCTGAGGCGGAAGCAGGGTGTGTTTCCGGATAGGCGGCTACATAGATGTCCATACCGCCGCGCCGCGCAAGGCTGCGGGCAAGGTCGTTTGCGTTCTCGTAGCCGCCCGGATGCGGCTCGTACGGACCTTCCACGCCCGGCGCATCGCCGCGCAGTGCCAAGATGCCGGACACGCCTTGCGCCATGTAGCGCTCGACCACGGCGTCGGTTTGCTCGCGGGTCTGGCCGGCACAGGTCAGGTGGCCGACCACCGGAAAGTCACCATTCTCGATCAGTTGGCCAACAGTGCCGAAGGTCGACTCGCGGCTGGAACCGCCCGCCCCGTAGGTCACTGACACGAACTCCGGGTCGTAGCGGTTCATGACGGCGGCCAGTTCGGTCATGCCGTCAGCCTGCATGGTCGAGCGGGCAGGAAATACCTCGAACGAGACGCGCGGCGAGCCGCCGGGCTGGAATTGACCACGCGAGAACGGTGCGATTGACATGCCGGACCTCCATATAAAGATATCTTTATATATTGAATCAGCAGTGATGTGTCAAACGGTTCCTTGCCTGCGCAGTCAGGCTTGCCTCAGCGCATAACCCAGTACCTGGCCCGTGCATGCGCGTCAGCGCATCACCAGCACCGGACACTGCGCATGGCGCACCACGCGCGCAGCCGTCGAGCCGAGGAAATAGTCTGACAGTCCCGGCTTGTGCGACGCGATGATGATCAGGTCTGCGTTGAGTTCATCCGCAGCATCCAGAATGCCATTGCCCGGCGAGCCGTGCCGCATGTCGGGTGCAGTCTTGATGTTGTTGGCCTTGACGACCTTCGCAAGTTCGTCCTCGGCGATCTTTTGCGTGCGCGCCAGCAGTTCACCGCTGATCTCCACCGCAGCATAGCTTGGAATGTCGTTGACGATATGGGTGACATGGATCTTTGCGTCCGCACCGCCAACTTGACGCGCGATGTTAATCATCTGTCCGGCAACTTCGCTGTGCGCCAGGTCAACCGGAACCAGGATGGTCTTGAACATTTGAGTAATCCTCTCTGTTGGGCAGCGCCGTCCGGCGCCTGGGGAATATGGCAAGTATGGGATTGGCTCCCGGACCGGGCATTGATCCTTGTCAATCTGAGGCTGTCGCGAATTCTCCTTTCATGAGCACGCCACAAGTCGCAATTCGATCATGACAGGACGTATCGTCCGAAGATCACCAGCCGTGTCCGCCGTATCAAGGAGGTACGGTTTTCCTCAACATGTGGATCAACATCATGGTCGCTGACCCTTCCGCCAGTTCAGAACCCCAGGCCGAACGCCGCAGCCGCCGTGGCAGTGGCGGCGCTGAAAGCCGCCGTGCCGCCCGCCGTGGCGGACCGCTGCAATCGTTCAGCTACATCCGCCGTGAAATCCCGCTGTACGAGGTGCTGGGCGATGAAGGGCTGACCCTGATCGAGAACAACTGCGAAACGGTGCTGCAGGAAATCGGCATTGATTTCCGCGACGATGCAGAAGCCTTGCAGATGTGGAAAGACGCCGGCGCCGACGTGAAGGGAGAGCGGGTGCGCTTTCCCAGGGGCCTCGTGCGCGGCCTGATCAAGACGGCACCGTCACAATTTACCCAGTACGCCCGCAACCCGGAGCGCAACGTCGTGGTTGGCGGCAACAATACCATTTTCGCCCCCGTGTACGGCCCGCCCTTCGTGCGTGACCTGAATGGCGGGCGCCGCTACGCCACCATCGAGGATTTTCGCAATTTCGTGAAGCTGGCCTACATGGCGCCCGCCATGCACCATTCCGGCGGCACCGTGTGCGAACCCGTAGACATCCCCGTCGCCAAGCGTCACCTGGACATGGTCTACAGCCACATCCGCTATTCCGACAAACCGTTCATGGGCTCTGTTACCGCACCGGAACGCGCCGAAGACAGCGTTGCCATGGCCAGGATGGTGTTCGGCGAGGACTTCGTCGACAACAATTGCGTGCTGATCAACCTGATCAACGCCAACTCGCCGATGGTGTTCGACGACACCATGGTCGGCGCGCTCAAGGTCTATGCCCGCGCTGGTCAGGCTACCGTTGTTTCGCCATTCATTCTCGCTGGTGCCATGTCCCCGGTCACGGTCATCGGCACGCTGACGCAAATCCTGGCGGAAGCATCTGTCGGCATGGCGTTTGCCCAGCTTTGCCGCCCCGGCGCGCCGGTGGTGTTTGGTACCTTCGCCTCGTCGATGTCGATGCAGTCGGGCGCCCCCACGTTCGGCACGCCGGAACCGGCCCACGTGCTGTTTGGTGCCGCCCAACTGGCGCGGCGCCTCAACGTGCCGTTCCGTTCGGGCGGGTCACTGTGCGCCTCCAAGCTGCCCGACGCGCAGGCCGCGCACGAAAGCTCCAACACGCTGTTTCCCGGTGTGCTGGCCGGCGTCAACTTCATGCTGCACGCCGCAGGCTGGCTCGAGGGCGGCCTCGTGTCGAGCTACGAGAAGTTCATCATCGATTGTGACCAACTGTCGATGATGCAGCGCTTTGCCGGCGGCGTTGACCTGTCCGAGAACGGCCAGGCACTTGATGCCATGCACGAAGTCGGGCCGGGCAATCACTATCTCGGCTGCGCCCATACCCAGCGCAACTTCGAGGACGCCTTCTGGCGGTCCTCCGTTGCCGACAACAATTCGTTCGAGCAGTGGCTGGCGGAAGGCTCGCAGGACGCAGCCCAGCGCGCCAATGTGACCTGGCAACGCCAACTCACCGAATACGTCGCGCCTGATCTTGACCAGGGTCTCGACGAGCAGTTGCAGGCCTTCATTGCAACCCGCAAGCTGACGCTACCCGACAGCGTGTCCTGACACAGCATCCCGGCAGCTTGAGCATTTGATGTTCAGCGCCGCCGGGATTGTCTTGTTTGCGCAATTTTCTGTCGTTCTGGATAGGGCAGGCATGTCCTCTCGCCTGCCAAGCTGCTTTTTGTGCCGACTTGCCGCACTGCGGTGGCTTATTCTAGCCGACAGCCTTGCCAAGCGGCATAGGGGTGTTAGGGTTGCGTACAAGCAGAAGCAGCAGCGCCGCGATTGGTCCTGCGCGTCTGCAAGGTGTCAACACGGGAGGAGAATAACCGAATGTCTGACAAGGAAAACGTCTGGATCCCCAAGCTTAAGCAGTATCTCGCCGACGGCCACCTCGATCGCCGCGAGTTCGTTCGCTATTGTGCACTTCTCGGCATGTCGGCCAGCGCCGCCTACATGTGGGCAGGCAAGATCACCGGTCAGCCGTTCGCAGCACCGGCCCAGGCCGCCGAGTTGCCCAAGGGCGGCGTTCTCAAGATTGCCATGCGCGTGCCCAAGATCGAGAGCCCGCATACTTTCTCCTGGGTCTACGACTCCAACATTACCCGTCAGGTGGTGCGCTACGCTACCCGTACCGGCGTTGACAACGTGACCCGTCCCGACCTGTGCTCATGGACTGCTTCCGACGACCTGAAGCAGTGGACGCTCACCGTCAATGATGTTGACTGGTACAAGGGCGGCAAGCTGACCGCCGAGCAGATCGCCTGGAACATCAAGCATTGCCTCGATCCGGCAGTCGGTTCGTCAGTTGTGGGCCTGATGAAGGGCTACATGCTCAACGAGATCGACTCCGGCCAGAAGGACGACAAGGGCAACGCGGTCATGACCACCGAGCTGTGGGATGCCAATGCCATTGAAGTCAAGGACGACAAGACCCTGGTCCTCAACCTCAAGGAGGCCCAGGTGGCGGTACCGGAACACCTGTTCCACTACCCGTTCGCCATCCTTGACCCGGCAGAAGAGGGCAAGTTCGGCCTCGGCTCCAACGGCAACGGCAATTTTGATCTCGTCGAGTTCGAAGTAGGCCGCAAGGCCGTGCTCAGGCGCCGCGAAGGTGCACCCGGCTACCTCGACGAAGTCCAGTTCATCGATCTGGGCGACAACACCGCTGCAGAAGCTGCGGCCATCCAGTCGAAGCAGGTGGACGGCTCTTACGAATCCAACGTCGAGCAGTACGATCTCTATACCAAGATGGACCACATCGAGATCTATACTGCGACCACTGCCAATACCGGCGTTGCCCGCCTGCGCAGCGACTCCAAGCCGGGCGACGACCCCAGGGTTCGCAAGGCGTTCCGGCTGGCAATCGACGTGAACAAGGCGACCGAAATTGCCGTCGGCCCGCACGGTGACACTGCAGAGCACCATCATGTCTGCCCAGTGCATCCGGACTACAAGAAGCTGCCTGCGATGGAACACAACATCGAGGAAGCCAAGAAGCTTCTCGCCGAAGCCGGATATCCGGACGGTGTTGATGTTGAAATCACCTGCAAGCCTGATCCGGCATGGGAACTGGCTTGTGTGGAAGCCTTGGTTGAGCAGTGGAAGGAAGCCGGCATCCGTTGCTCGATCAATGTGCTGCCGTCGTCCAAGTACTGGGATGTCTGGGACAAGGTGCCGTTCGGCTTTACCTCCTGGGTCCACCGTCCGCTTGGGTTCATGGTGCTTGGACTGGCTTACCGCACCGGCGTGCCATGGAACGAGTCCGGCTATTCGAACGCCGAGTTCGACGAGATCCTGACCCAGGCCGAAGGTACGCTCGATCTTGAAGCCCGCCGCGAACTGATTGGCAAGCTCGAAACCATCATGCAGGAGGATGGTCCCATCATCCAGCCGCTGTGGCGCAAGATGTTCCAGCCCATGGACAAGAAGGTGAAGGGCTACTCCATGCACCCCACCCGGTACTACTTCATGGAAGAATACGCCGTCGAATCCTGATCCCGGTCAGGCTGACAGGAATCGCGCCCTTCCGGCATTTGCCGGGAGGGCGTTTTCATTTTGAGGGTTTGACGGGAGGTGGTCCGAGAAGGCTAAATCCCCGCCTCTCAACTTCAACAGGGCAACACCATGACAACTCAGCAAACCACCGCCGGATTCATGGCCATGAAGGGCGCAGGATATTATTCCCGCGCCACCATCGGCGCAAAGCATGTGATGGACAACGCAGCCAGCCTCGTGCTCGACGCTGTTGACCGAATGGCACCAAAGGATGACGGCTCGGTCTTTCGCGTGACGGACATGGGCGCCGCCGACGGCGGCACCAGCGTGGACCTGTGGCGGCGGGTGCTGGCGGATGTGCGCGCTCGCATGCCGTCCCGGCCCATCGAGATGGTCTACACCGACCTGCCGCGCAATGACTTTGCCCAGGTGTTCCGAATGATCCACGGCCAGACCGACATCGCCAGCTACTACCCCGAGATCAGCGACCTGTATGTGTTCGCTTCCGGCACGTCGTTCCACCAGAACATCTTCCCGGCGCAGACGCTGGACCTCGGCTTCTCCGCAACCGCCTCCCATTACATCTCGTCGGTGCCCTGCAACATTACCGGCCACGTTCACATGGTGGGCGCCAGTGGTGACGAGCGTGCGGCCTTCGAGAAGCAGGGCGCGAAGGACTGGCAGACCATGCTGCTGCAGCGTACCCGTGAGCTCAAAGCCGGTGGCCGTCTGTGCCTGTTCAACTTCGGCATCGACGAGGAGGGCCGCTATCTCGGCCACACTGGAGGCGTCAGCATGTTCGACGAGTTCAACCGGCACTGGGCAGCGCTGGCCGATGAAGGCGTGATTACGGCTGAGGAATATCACAACACCAACTTCCCGCAGCACTACCGCACGGTGGATGAGTTCACCGCCCCCCTGAACGATGAGGCAGGCCCCGTGTACAAGGCGGGCCTGCGCCTCGAGCACGTCGAGACCCGCGTGGTGCGTTGCCCGTTCGAGCAGCACTTCACCGAAACCCACAAGGATGCCGAACGCTTTGCGGTCGAGTATCTGCCAACCCTGCGTTCGTGGTCGGAGGCAACCTTCCTTGGCGGGCTCAACCCGGCCCGCGGCGAAGGTGAGCGCCAGGCCATCATGGACGAGTTCTATGGCCGCTATCAGCGCGCCGTAGCTGCCGCACCCGCGGGTCACGCGATGGATTACGTTCACACCTATCTGGTTTGCCGCAAGGAAGGGTGATCTGCCGATGGCTCGAAAGACGACGACTACACTGGACATTGAAAAGGCTCGCCGCCTTGCCATGCGGGCGTTGACCAGGAACGGCGCAACACGCGCCAACGTGCGCTACCTCGTGGACCAGATCATCGACAGCGAGATGGTGGGCATGGCAAGCCACGGCTTCTTCTGGCTGCCGGTGTACGTGTCTCACCTGAAGTGCGCCAAGGTGGATGGCAAGGCGAAGCCCACGGTTACTCGCATATCGCCGGTCGCCTTCCGGGTCGATGCGCAGTCAGGCTTTGCCCACCCGGCCATCGAGGCAGGCTTTCGCAAGCTGTTGCCGGCGGCGCGCAAGTACGGCATTGCTGCCATGTCGGTGACCAACTCCTACAACTGCGGCAGGCTGGCCGGTCACACAGAACGGCTGGCCCGCGAGGGATTGCTGGCAGTGGGCTTCACCAACGCACCGGCCTCCATCGCCCCGCCCGGCGGCCGCAAGGCGGTTGTCGGTACCAACCCGATTTCGATGGCCGCGCCCGACGGCAAGGGCGGCATCGGCTTCGTGGTGGACCAGTCGTCTTCCGTGGTCGCAAAGTCCGAAGTGATGCGCCATGCTGCGCGCGGTGAACCAATACCCGAAGGCTGGGCGCTCGATGCCGACGGCAATCCCGCCACGGACCCGAAGCAGGCTGTCACCATGGCACCTGCGGGCGGCTACAAGGGCTTCAACCAGGGCCTCATGGTGGAAACCATGTCGGCACTGATGTCAGGCGCCACGCTGGGCTCGGCCATGCCGCCGTTTGCCACCGACGCGGGCGGGCCTTGCAATTCCGGCCAGTTCTTCATCGCCATCGACCCGCAAGGCTTTTCCGGAGCGCTGTTTGCCGACCGCTTTGCCCAGCTTGCCGACAGCATTGCCGCGCAAGGCGATGCCCGCTTGCCTGGTACCCGCCGGCAGCAGGCGCGCGACACTTCGGCAGCGGCTGGAACTATTGAAGTCGACAGCGAATTGGTAAAGCGTGTCAGGGAGTTGGCATGTTGAACTGCACGAGTATCACGACATGGCTGTAGACTACGAGATGGACTGCGTTGTGGCAGGTGCCGGCGCGATCGGGCTGGCCATTGCGCGCGAGCTTGCACAGGCCGGCCGCGAGGTCCTCATCCTCGAAGCGGAAGAGGCATACGGGCGTGGCGTGTCATCGCGCTCAAGCGAAGTCATCCACGCCGGCATGTACTACACGCCCGGCACCCTGCGCGCGAAACTTTGCGTCGAGGGCAAGTGGATGCTCTACGACTTCATGAAGAAGCACAACGTCGCCCATACAAATTGCGGCAAGCTCATCGTTGCGTCGTCTGACGAAGAACTGCCGACCCTCGAAAAGATCATGCAGACCGGCGCGATCAACGGCGTCGACGACCTGCAGTTGCTTGATGCCGCACAGGCCATTGCGCTGGAACCGGCGCTGGCGGCGCGAGGAGCCATCCTGTCCCCGTCCACCGGCATGATGGATTCAGCGGGCATCATGCTGGCTCTGTTGGGCGAGGCGGAGAATGCCGGTGCCTCGCTGGCCACCCGCGCACCTGTTGTTGGTGGCCGCGTGGGCGGGCAGATGATCGAGATCGACACCGGTGGCAAAGACCCGATGACCATCGGCTGCAACCTGTTCGTCAATTCCACCAGCCTCAACGCCCCGCATGTCGCTTCGACGCTGGACGGGTTGGACCCGGCCCACGTTCCCACCGCCTATTACGGAAAGGGCAGCTACTTCTCGATGACGGGCAAGGCCCCGTTCTCGCGGCTGATCTATCCCTGCCCCATCGTCGGCGGGCTGGGCGTTCACCTGACCGTGGACGTGGGTGGTCAAGCCCGCTTTGGCCCGGATGTCGAATGGGTTGATGAACCCAATTATGTTGTCGACCCGCGCCGTGCCGACGACTTCTACGCGCTGGTGCGGCGCTACTGGCCCGGCTTGCCCGATGGCGCGTTGCAGCCGTCCTATGCCGGCGTGCGCCCCAAGATCGTGCCTCCTGGCAGCATGACCCAGGATTTCCGCATCGATGGCCCCGGCCAGCACGGCGTTCCTGGCCTCATCAACCTGTTCGGCATGGAAAGCCCCGGCCTGACCTCCAGCCTTGCCATCGGCCGTTACGTGATGGGCATCGTGCGCGCCATGTGAGCAGCCCAATCGACGAATTGCCGCAAATTTCCGCATGGCACCAGCCAGCTTTATTTTTAGGGCCAACTTTGGTGTGCCATTGCGTCGCGCCCATAGTGCGTTTCATACTGTGAGTACCGAAAACCGCTTCAATCAATGAAAATCACGGTTTTTCGGACGCTCAACAGCGCAGGGAGTACATCATGAAGAAGTTTTTGACGACAGCTTTGGCTGCCGCAGCAGTTGCCTCGATCAGCTTTACCGCCGCCTCGGCACAGACCAAGGAAATCACCGTGGCCTACTTCCTGGAATGGCCGATGCCGTTCCAGTACGCCAAGGTAAAGGGCATTTATGACCAGGAACTCGGTGTCAAGGTGAACTGGAAATCGTTTGACGCCGGCACCGCAATGTCCGCCGCCATGGCCTCTGGCGACGTGCACATTTCGGTCAGCCAGGGTGTGCCTCCCTTCGTTGTGGCAACCTCGGCCGGCCAGGACTTGCAGATCGCCGATGTGGCAGTGGTCTACAACGACAACGACAACTGCGTTGTGAAGACCTCGCTGGAAATCACAAAGGACAATGCCAAGGAACTGGAAGGCAAGAAGGTCGGCGTGCCGATCGGGACCGCTGCCCATTATGGCTTCCTGAAGCAGATGGAACACTTTGGCGTCGACGTGTCGAAGATGGAAGTCGTTGACATGGCGCCACCGGACGGTGCAGCCGCGTTTGCCCAGGGCAGTCTCGACATGGCCTGCGGCTGGGGCGGTTCGCTCCGCCGCATGAAGGAGCACGGCAACGTGCTGCTGACCGGCGCAGAGAAGGACGCACTTGGCATTTCGGTGTTCGATGTCACGTCGGTCCCGGCTACGTTCGCTTCCGAGAATGCCGAACTGCTGGCCAAGTTCCTGAAGGTGACCGCCGACATGAACAAGATGTGGAACGACGGTGGCGACAAGGCTGCCGAGATGCTCCCCGTGATCGCCAAGGACGCCGGCATGGATGAAGCCGCGACCAAGGACACCATGGCCGGCTTCCAGTTCCCGAGCGTGGAAGTACAGCTTTCCGACAAGTGGCTCGGTGGTGGCACCCAGACGTTCGTCAAGCAGGTCGCTGACTTCTTCAAGGCCCAGGGCAACATCCCGTCGGCACGTGACAGCTACGACAGCGCCATCAATACCGGACCGCTGAAGTCTGCCAGCGGTATGTAAGGCTTAACAGGCTGCCTGACGGGGGAGCGGCTCATCAAGGCCCGCTCCCCTTTATCGTACCATAGCGGGTGGAGGATACGATGGGCGATCTCGTCATCGACAATGTTTCAATGCGGTTCGAGCTGCCAAATGGCGGTGCCGTGCAGGCGCTGAAAAATGTTTCGCTCGAACTCCGCAAGGGTGAACTCATGTCCGTGCTCGGCCCGTCCGGGTGTGGCAAGACCACCTTGCTCAACATCGTGGCAGGCTTCCTTGCCCCCACCGATGGTCAGATCACCCTTAACAACCATCGCGTCACCGGTCCGGCTGCCGAGCGTGGCATGGTGTTCCAGCAGGGCGCGCTGTTCGAATGGATGAACGTGCGCAAGAACATCGCCTTCGGACCCGACATGGCCGGAAAGCCTTCTGCCGAAACCGCGAAGGTCGTCGATCATCTGCTCAACACGGTTGGCCTGCGGGAATTCGGTGACAAGATGATCTATGAATTGTCGGGCGGCATGCAGCAGCGCGTGGCACTGGCCCGCTGCCTCGCCAACGACCCCGATGTCATCCTGATGGACGAACCGCTCGGCGCATTGGACGCGCTGACCCGCGAGAAGATGCAAGGCCTTGTGCTCAAGCTGTGGAAGGAAACCGGCAAGACCATCATCCTGATCACCCACTCGGTCGAGGAAGCGCTGCTGCTGGGCGAACGCCTGGTGGTGATGGCACCCAGGCCCGGCCGCATCCACAAGGAATACCGCTTGCCGTTTGCCGAGATGGGTGTTGGCCAGGACCTACGCGTGGTCAAGAAGGAGGCCGAGTTCGGCCAGAGGCGTGAGGAAATCCTCACCATGATCTGGGATATGGAAGAAGAGATCATGGGCCGCCAGGAGGACGCGGCATGACGGTAGCTGTCGTTTACCTGATCATCTTTGCAGCCGCCTATTTCGCCTACCAGTTCGTGGTGCGCTCGCGCGAAGGCATGCACGACTACACCAGCCTCAAGACCGTGACGTTCGGCGACGAAAGCGCGGTCACCGCGAACCGCTTTGCTTCCATTGTGTCGATCATCGCGCTGTTCGCCATATGGGGTGCTTTCACCGGCTCCAAGATCACCCCGGTGCATGTGCCGGGGCCCTTCATGGGCGATACCGGCTTCGAATACACCGCAACCAATCCGGCAGGTCAGACCGCCCAGTCCCGGGTTAACCTTCGCATCTACCAGCTCGGCGAGAACGTGGAATACCCTCCTGCTGACGGCAACGCGTCAGGCTTTGCCAAGCCCGATGCCGTCAAGATCGCCGCCTGGCGCTCGGCGCTGGTCAAGCCGCAGGACAATGACGAAGGCGGCAACGAGGAAGGCTATCGCGTCACGGCAATCGATGGTCAACCCATCGCTCCGGGAGATACGGTCAGATTTGCCAATGGCGAAATCACCATGACCGCAAGGGGATCTCTGTCGGTAAAGCCCGAAAGCGGTTGGCAGATGGAACCGATCTGGCTGCCACCGCCTGAGGCCGTCGTCAGCCGGCTGGTCGAGATCGCCCGCGAAGGCTACAAGAACTACACCTTGTGGGAGCATCTCGGGGCCTCGCTGGGCCGGGTGTTTGCCGGCTTCATCATCGGCAGCATCGTCGGCATCCCGCTGGGCTATGCCATGGGCCTGTCGAACTGGTTTCGCGGCTGGTTTGACCCGATCGTCGAATTCATGCGGCCCGTGCCGCCGCTGGCGCTGATTCCGTTGGTCATCATCTGGTTCGGCATCGGTGAGCAAGGCAAGGTCATCCTGCTGTTCCTGGCCGCGCTATGGATCATGACCATTTCGGCCAGGGCCGGCGTGTCGGGTGTCAAGATATCAAAGGTCCACGCGGCCTATTCGCTGGGGGCATCGAAATGGCAGATCCTGCGCCACGTCATTGTGCCCAACTCCTTGCCGGAAATCTTTACCGGCGCGCGCGTGGCCATGGGCGTGTGCTGGGGCACCGTGGTCGCGGCAGAACTTGTCGCCGCAGACAAGGGTGCCGGCATGATGATCGTCAACGCCTCGAAGTTTCAGCTTACCGACATCGTGATCATGGGCATCATCCTGATCGGCATCATCGGCTACGGCATCGACATCCTGATGCGCATGGCTGAAAAGTGGCTGGTGCCATGGAAAGGCAGGGGCTGAGGCCAGGTTGGCCTAGCCCTTATCAGGTGCGCCTGACCGCATGCCGGTCTCGCGCATCACTTTTTCGACTGCTGCCAGGAAGAGGCGGACGACGTCCTCGTCGATCTGCCCCATGGTGGCAATGCGAAAACCGCCTGCGCCATGTCCCTGACCGGCCTCGTCCATGATGACGAAGCCCTGCTGGCGCAGCCGCTGGGAAAACCCCTCCGCATCATAGTACGGATCGGCGGGCCGGGCGAACGCCGTTATGAAGCCGCAGGTCTTTTCCAGGTCAGGCAGTTTTGGCTGGAAGCCGAGTTTCTTCATGCCTGCGAGCAGATGCTGGTGGACGCGCGAGAACCTTGCCAACCGCACCGCCGGCCCACCCTCCAGGTCAAGTTCGCGCAACGCGACATTGAAGGCACAGATCGCCTGCGCCGGAGGCGTACCCGGAAACTGCCCGGTGCTGTTTATCGTGTTCCATAGCTCGAACAAGTCCAGTGAAGCAGACGGGGATGCCGCCAGCTTGCCGCCCAGCAGGTCGCGCGCCGCGATGATCAGCGAAAACCCTGCCACCCCGCCAAGTGCCGCAAAGGGCACCGCGAGCACCGCATCGATATGGCCCCCCGACAGGTCCAGCGGCAGTGCACCGAGGCTGGTGCGCGCATCCACTACCACGGTCTTGCCCGCAGCCTTCGCGGCGTGCGCCATGGCGTCGACATCGCACGCCAGGCCGGTGGTGGCATCGGTCTGCACGAGGACCACGGTGTGGATGCCGGGGTTGTCCTTCAAGGCATTTTCAAGCTGGCGCACGCTGACAGGGCTGTTGGCGCGCGCAGCCAGCATTGTCCACGGCCGCTTCAGGTGGGTAAGGATCGCGCCTGCCTGGGTTGCCCCGGGGCCGGACGCTGCGACCACTGTCTGCCGCTTGCGCCCCGCCGGGCTCAAGCCGCCAAGTATGCATTCAAGTGCGGCCATGCCCGACATGTTGACCATGATGCAGTCATGGCCGTCGGCCGCATTCATCAGGTCGAGCACCTGTTCGGTGGCCCGGCGCGCCAGCGACAGGAATTCTGCATCGCGCACGCTCCAGTCGGCCAGCATCGCCAGCTTGACCGTGCGCGACGTCACCACCGGACCCGCTGTCAGCAGCCACGGCATGTCTTCCTGGCCTTCAGGGCCGTTGTACAGCGGCGAGTAGCCCGTCACAGGCAGCTTGACCATGCGTTTTCATGCCTTTGAGTGATGGAAATCAAAACCAGGCTGGATCGATTGCCTATTCGCTATGCCTTCACATTGTCAATCAATTGCACTCGATTGTCTTCGTACGTTAATTCTGGCTCCAGTCGAGTGGCGGCAGGCCGAGCGCATCCAGCCATTCATTGGCCCGTGCAAAAGGCCGCGCCGCTACGAACCGATGATGCGGCCCCGTTCCGCGCGCCAGCGGCGACGGATGGACCGTTTCGATGATGCAGTGCCGTGTCCTGTCCAGCGCAATGCCGGCGGCCCGTGCCTGGTTGCCCCAAAGCATGAATACGACAGGCTTTTCCCGGGCATTCAGCAATCCAAGCACCTCCTGCGCAAGTTGTTGCCAGCCAAGCCACTTGTGAGCATTGGGCCTGCCCGCCTCCACGGTCAGCACCGTGTTGAGCAACATCACGCCGTTGCCTGCCCACTGGCTGAGGTCGCCGTGGTCCGGCAGTGCCAGCCCGGTGTCCTGCTCGATGGCCTGCTGGATGGTGCGCAACGACATCGGCAGTTTGCGGTTGCGCCCTTCGACGGAGAAGGCAAGGCCATGGGCATCGCCGGGCGTGGGGTAGGGGTCCTGTCCGAGGATTACCGCGCGCACATCGTCCGGTGCGGTCAGTTTCAGTGCGTTGAACACGTGGCGTGCGCCCGGCAGGACGTTCACGCCTGCTTCGACCATGGCGTCCAGGTTCGTTGCAATCGCTGCAGCCCGGCCCGAGCGGAAGAAGTCCAGCCCGCCCCAGCGGCTGCCGCGGATTTCTTCCACCGCGTCCGCAAACGTCACCCGCGTGTTCAAACCCGCATTACCCATCGCATTTATCCACCGCGCCGCAGTTTGCTCACTACCTGTAGCGCACCGCTTTCTAACATGCTATTCGACCAATCGGGTCCCGCTCTGCGGGGGCGTTCTGTCCAAGACAAGAGAGGGAATTGTGTAGCATGAAACCCGTACTGATCATGGTTGGTGCCGACAAGGGCGGCGTCGGCAAGACCACCATTTCGCGTGCCCTGTTGGATCACCTGCACCGGAACAACGTGCTGGCACGCGCCTTCGATACGGAAAACCCGCGCGGCACTCTGAAGCGGTTCTATCCGGCCATCACCGAAATCATCGACCTGCACAACGTCGCTGACCAGATGAAGGTTCTCGACACGCTGGAAACCGCAAAGGTCCCGGTCACCGTCGTGGACTTCAAGGCCGGCAACCTGTCCTACGCGCTCGACACCTTCGAGAAGATCGGCGTGCTGCAGGCGGCCCGTGACGGCATGTTCGAGATGGGCCTCATCCACGTCGTCGGGCCGGCCATCGCCTCGCTCGACGAACTGTCGGAAGTGACCCCGTACGTGCAGGGCATCGACTACATCGTCGCGCGCAATTTCATCAATGAAACGAACTTCTTCGAGTGGGATGAGAAGACCTATCAGCGCTACTTCCAGAACGTCAACGAAGCGCGCGAAATCGAGATTCCGAAGCTCAACGAGATGGCGGCGGAACAGGTCGACCTGGCCAACGTCACCTACAAGAACTTCGTCGACAACAAGGACGCCGAAGGCAAGCCGGCCAACTTCTCGTTCGTGCTGCGCGGCTACGTCAAGAAGTGGTGCGACGACCTTGATGCCGAGTTCAGCCAGCTCCGCCTTGTCCAGATGCTGACCGGTGGCGGCGATGGCAAGTCCGGCAAGGGCAAGCAGTCCAAGTAACGACCGTACGGGCCGCAAGCAGCAGCGGCCGCTGTTCTGCCGGCGTGGATGTGCCTTGTGCCCGGTCCACGCCGGCAATCATGCCGCCTGATCCGACCCGTTCCCGCTTTCGGTGGGGTGAAATAACAGGCGTGACTGGGTTGATTGCTGCGTGCGCCAATCCAATTTGTTCGTTGGTCAAGCATTGGGTTAGATTCGCCGCCCATCCTGCCGCCCGCGAGGGCTGCCGGGGCAGGGCCGTCACAGGGGCATGCAGTTGAGCGAACGCGCCGTAAGCCGAATGACCGTGGTGTGCTCGGACGAGTCCCGCAATGGCAAGACGCTGATGGCGCGCGTGATCGCGGACCACCTGCTGCTCACCGGCCGAGATCCGCACGTGTTCGATTGCGACCAGCCGCGCGGCGACATCGTACGCTTCTTCCCGTCCCGGTCCAGCCTGATTGACCTCGACCGCACCAGCGGCCAGATTCGCCTGTTCGACACCGCACTGGCAGACCCCGGCCGCGACTATGTTGTCGACCTGCCGGCCCACGGTCTCGACCCGTTTTTTACCGTCATCGACGACCTCGACTTCATCAACGCCGCCCACGATGCCGGCCTTGAGTTGTTCATCGTTTTCATGCTCGACAAGACCATGTCGTCACTGATGACGGCGCGTGACTTGCACGGTGCTTTCTCCACCGAAACGTTCTACCTGGTGCGCAATGCGTACATCGGCAATGCAATCACCTCGCGCCAGGCGCGCGACGTGTTCGACGAGATCGAACCTGATGGCGAGTTCATCCTGCCGAAGGTTGACCGCGAGGCGCTGGCGGTGGCCGAGGAAGCACCGTTTTCGTTTTCGCGCTTCGCCACCGAAGGCTATGTCGGGCTGGACCCGATGGTAAGGCTGCGGTTGCGGTCGTTCCTGTCAGACGTGATGGCGCAACTGCAAAGCCGCGACCTGACGCTCGACATGGGCTCATTGAAGAACATGGGATTGATCTGAAAGCGCAGCGTTGATGCTGCTGGCAGGCGGTGTCAGCGAAGCGAGATAATCATGCCGCCGGCATCGAGCGAGGCATCCAGGCCCTTCTGTTCGCCCCACAGCACAAGCCGCACGCCGTTCTCGTTGACCAGCACGAGATTCTGCCCGCCACCCTTGATCGCCACGACTGAAGCCTGTGCCGTTACATAGGTACCCGCGATGTCTTCGAGGCGATTGAGGTTGTACACCTCGCCGCGCATGGTCGCAAAGGAGGCACCGATTGTCAGCCCGATGCGCAGCCCGTTGATGTCGAGTTCGGCTTCGCGGCCATTGTGAAACACTCGCCCGTCACCGCGCGACACGCCCACCAGGAAGCCGATCTTGCCGATCGTCATCTCGATGATGGCAGAATCCGATCCCTTCTGGTCCGGCAGCACCTGGTTCTGGGCTGATGCCGCAGGCACACTTGCTGCCACCGGCAACAGGGCAAGACAGGACAGGGCAAGCGCGAACATGGCACCGGACTTCATTTGGCGAGGTTCCTGGACAAACGGGATATTGAGATCACTGGGTCTGGACTAGCCATCAAATGAGGCCAAGTGACGGCGGTTGCTTATTCAACTCCGGGTCAGGGCGACAACATCATTGCTGCCACATGGGCCAACTCCAGCAAGCGGTGCGCCCATGCTATTGATGCTTCAAAGCCGGATCAAATCCGTTATGGTTGGCGTCTGACACTGGTCGATTTTCAGAGGTATTCATGGGCTGGAAGATGCCGCCGGAATGGCTGCCACATGCGCGAACCTGGATGGCCTGGCCGAACAACCCGGACCTGTTCGAATTGGTCGGCTCGCCGGACGAGGCCTATGTCGCGTGGGCAGGTGCCGCGAACGCGGTGTCTGGCTTTGAGCCGGTGGTCATGGTCGTGCCGCCGGGCCAACAGGACGCCGCGCGTGGCTATCTCAATTCCTCCATTTCCATCGTCGAGCGGGAACTGGGCGACAGCTGGATGCGCGACATTGGCCCCACCTTCGTGGTTGGTGACAACGGCGAGCTCGGCGCGGTTGACTGGCAATTCAACGGCTGGGGTGGGCGCACCTTCCCGGAACGGTCTGCCGATGCTCTGGTCGCACGGTTCGTGGCGGAAAGGGCGGGGGCCGCGCGCTTGCCGTCGCGGCTGGTCAACGAGGGTGGCGCGATCCACGTCGATGGCGAAGGCACGCTGTTGCTCACCGAGACCGTGCAGCTCAACCACAACCGCAATCCGAGCTGGACCCGCGAAGAGATCGAAGCCGAAATGCATGGCAAGCTGGGCACCCGCAAGGCCATCTGGCTGTCGCGCGGCATGCAAGCCGACACCCTGGACGCCGGCACCGATGGCCATGTCGATACGCTCGCGGTATTCGTGAAGCCCGGCGTGGTGATGGTGCATGGCCAGCCCGATCCTGACCACCCGGATTACGAGACCGCCAGGGAAATCGAGGCGATCATGCGCGCCGAGCGCGACGCCAATGGCCGAGCGCTTGAGGTGATCGTGCTGGATGCCCCGGCCGACCGCATGCACCAGGGTGATCCCTTGTCGTGCACCTATGTCAACTTCTCGTTCGTCAACGGCGGCGTGGTCCTGTGCGCCTTCGATGACCCGAAGGACGAGGAAACCGCAGGGATATTCCGGCGTTTGTTCAATGATCGTGAGATCGTGGCGGTGCCGGCACTCGACATCTTCAAGGCCGGCGGCGGAGTGCACTGCATCACCCAGCAAGAACCGCTGTGCGCAACCAATGGAGGCTGACCAGCCATGCGTAATGTAACCGTTGCCGCCACCCAGATGGCCTGCACCGATGTGGTGAAGGAAAACGTCGAGCATGGCGAGAAGCTGGTGCGCCAGGCCCATGAGGCAGGCGCCAACATCGCGCTGCTGCAGGAGCTGTTCGAAGGCTACTACTTCTGCCAGGACGAATTGCCGGAGTATTACAAGCGCGCCCGTCCGGCAGAAGGCCACCCCACCATCGAGCATTTCAGGGGCGTGGCGAAGGAGCTCGGCATGGTGTTGCCGGTGTCGTTCTACGAGGAAGCCGGCAATGCCCGGTTCAACTCAATCGCCATCATCGACGCCGACGGCAAGAACCTGGGCGTCTATCGCAAGAGCCATATTCCGCACGGCTCCGGTTACCAGGAGAAGTACTATTTCTCGCCCGGTGATACCGGCTTCAAGGTCTGGGACACCGCCTTTGGACGCATTGGTGTCGGCATCTGCTGGGACCAGTGGTTCCCGGAAACATCACGCTCCATGGCGCTGATGGGGGCTGAACTGCTGTTCTTCCCAACCGCGATCGGCTCTGAACTGCTTGATCCCACGTGGGATTCTGCCGCCCACTGGCAGCGCGTGCAGCAGGGCCATGCCGGGTCAAACCTGATGCCGCTGATCGCGTCGAACCGCATCGGCACCGAACCCGGCCGCCACGGCACGGAGATGACCTTTTACGGCTCGTCGTTCATTGCAGACTTCACCGGAGAGAAGGTGGCCGAGGCTGACCGTAAGTCGGAAGCCGTTCTGACCCACTCCTTCGACCTTGACGACCTCGCCGAAAAGCGCAGCTACTGGGGCATCTTCCGCGACCGGCGTCCGGAGCTTTATGGCCAGGTCTCCACTCTGGACGGCAATTCATCGGTGTTCGGCGTCTGACCTAACCAACCACGTTACGCAGTACGCCAACGCCGGACACGGTGATTTCGATCTCGTCGCCTGCCTTCAGAAACCTTGTGGGTGAAAAGCTGCCGCCGGCGCCTTCGGGTGAGCCGGTGGCGATCAGGTCGCCGGGGTTCAGCGGCGTGAAGTGCGAAATGTAGGCAATCAGTTCGTCCAGCGGAAAGATCATCTGGCTGACATCGGCTTTCTGGCGAACCTCGTCATTGACCCTTGTGGTCAGCGTCATGGCGCTCACATCCCCGATCTCGTCTGCGGTGACGATCCACGGTCCGCAACCACCGGAACGGGCGAAATTCTTGCCCGCATGCAGCGAATGCTTCTGCCATCCGCGCACCGATCCGTCGTCCAGGATGGTGAAGCCTGCCACATGCTCCATCGCCTCGCTGCGGGCGATATGGCGGCCGGGCTTGCCAATCACCAGCGTGATTTCACCTTCGTAATCAAAGGTTTTGGCTGCATCGCCTTGTGGCAATTCAAGCGGCTGGCAATGGCCGGTGATGGCATCGTGCTGCTTGCCGAACAGGATGATGTGATCAGGTTCGGGGGCTGCACCGTCAACCGGGTACTTCTTGCGGTAGTTGATGCCGACGCAAATCACCTTGCTGGTGGGCAACACTGGCGGCAGCAAGTCCACGTCATCCAGCCTGATGGTGGCCGGGCGGCCATCGATGTCGTGGGCAAGGTCCTCCAGCCCCTCCGGAGTCAGCACGCTGGCCAAGTCCGGGTACTTCGACTCGAACCCGTCGGTTGGCTCGATCAGTGCTTGGCCCTCCACCACGCCATAACCGGTGCGCACCCTCGTGCGATAATGTGCGATCTTCATGTGAACGTTTCCTCGCGGCGGCGCACGACGGCGCTCAGTGTGGCGTTGTACGGGCTGGCGATGCCAAGCTCGTGGCCCAGCACCGGCACCATGCCGTTGATGGCATCGATCTCCGAACGCCGGCCCGCGTGATGATCGAGCAGCATGGAAGGCCGTGCGTGCGGCATGCCTTCTCCAAATGCGGTGACGTAGGCGATGGGATCATCAAAGTTGAAGTTGACCTGCCTCGCCCGACCCATGGCGAATGCCTCGCGGGTGCAGCCGGTGGCGGTTTCCCACCAGTGAGGATTGGCCATCAACTCGCCGATGGTGCAATCGAACACCGTGCAAGGCGCAGAAAACGTGACATTGCAGATGAACTTCTCCCAGATCAGCTGGTTGATGTCCTCAAACGCCTTTGCGTTGAATCCGGCTGCCTGCCACACCTGCTCGACTCGTTTGAGCCGCTCGCTCAGGCCACCGTTCATTTCGCCCAGCCGGATCAGCTTCATGGCATTGTGGTGCGCGTGACCGGGGCCTCTCATCGATGCGCCGAAGCCGTCCGCCACGCCCAGCAGCACGTTGCTGGTGGGCATGAAGCCGGCAATGCGTTCGCCCGAGCCGAGCCCGTTCTGGATGGTCAGCACCAGCGAATTCGCGGTCATGACCGGCGCAATTGCCTGCGCTGCCGGCCCGACGCCGGATGCTTTGGTGGCGATGATGTAAAGCTCGCACACGCCGGCCTCGGCGACGTCGTGCACCGCCTTGATCGAGGTGACGGTGCGATCACCGCTGGCACCTTCAACCCGCAAGCCATTGCGGTTGATCGCGTCCACGTGATCGGCGCAGGTGTCCACTGCCCACACCTCGTTGCCCGCATTGGCCAGCAGCGCGGCGTAAACCGAGCCCATGGCGCCGGCACCGACAATGGCAATTTTCATGAACGCCTCATAACGTCTTGTCTCGGCCTGATATCGGGTTTCTCACTTAACAAGTTCTGTAATTCTATACTCATGTGAGAGGGAAAATGGCTGTTGAGCAAATCCTTCGCCCGCTGCCTCGCGACGGCCGCAATCTCGGCGTTGCGGGCTTGTGTCCATTCGGCGGGCGAGCACCGGCCGGCCACCTGGCGGCCGCGATGAGGCCCTGAAGGATATCGTGACATCGTTCATTCGGACACTTTGACTATTTGCCGGCTGGTTGCAAATAGCTTGCGCTCGACAGCTCTTGCGCGGCGGCGGACAACCATTTGCTTGCGCCGGAACTGCAGGGGTTCTACTGAGGCCTTATGGGCATCAGGACTTCCGATTCACACATCAAGGGCTCTTTCTCGATCGCGGTGGCGGCGGGACTGTGGGGCTTGTACTGGATTCCGCTGCGCTGGCTTGACGAGGCCGGTATCGGCCCGTTGTGGGCAAGCTGCCTGATCATGACCTGTGCGCTGCCGTTTGCAGCCATCGCGGCGTTCCTGTTCGCCAAAAGGCCATCACGCGGCGACCTGCCATGGCTGCTGATATTCGGGGCCGGCATCGGCCTGTCTGCACCGCTATACTTCACCGGTATCACCCAGACCGACGTCATTCGCGCCACCTTGCTGTTCTACATGCTGCCGATCTGGACCACCATAATCGACCGGTTGGTTTTCGGCATCCGGCTCGACATTGCCCGCGCGCTCGCCGTGCTGATTGCCTTTGCCGGTATGTGGCTGCTGCTCGGTGGCGATGGCGGATTGCCGTTGCCACGCAACGTTGGCGACTGGTCGGCACTCGGCGCCGGTTTCTGCTGGGGGATGACGCTGTCGCTTATCCGCGCCCGGCCCAACGTTAACCCGCACCTGAGCACCCTGTCGGCCATCGGCGGTGCGGCGCTGCTGTCGGGCCTTGCTGCACTCGTCACCGGTGCCGGGATGCCCCTGGAAGGCTCGTTATCGCCCGGCCTGATGATCGCCGTCGCGGTGTTTGGATCAATGATCATGTGGCCGTCGATCATCGGCCAGCTGTGGGGCGCGCGCCTGGTGCCGGCCACGCGCGCGGCACTGCTGACCATGAGCGAACTGCTTGTGGCAACTGTTTCGGCAGCGCTGTTGATCGGCACCACGCTGACCACCCTGTCGATGATCGGCGGGCTGGTAATCGTCGCTGCGGTGCTGGTTGATGTGCTGGGCTCGTCCGAGCAAATTCCGACGGTCAACTGAGCAAAGGCTCGTCTTGATGCAGATCAATGTGAATCCTCGGTCCCGGTGATTGACTGACCCCATCACAGTTTCACACGGAGAGCCACCATGACCATCAAGACGATTGCCGTCAGCTTGAACGACGTGGACAACCTCGATCACCTGCTGCCCACGGCGGTGGCGATGGCCGTTGCCCATGACGCACATTTGTCCGGCGTCTACGTGATACCCTCGGTTGAGGTCTATGCGGCCTATTCAGGCATGGCGATGGCTGAAGTGGTTGACACGCAGCGCAAGCGCTACCTTGCAATGTCGGACGGCGTCCGGGGCAAGTTCGCCCGCGCGCTGGATGCAAACGGCCTGCAGGGCGAATTCCACCAGCTTGATGCGATCAGCGTGACCATCGCGCGCGAATTCTGCGAGGCCGCACGGGTGGCCGATGTGGCGGTGATCGCGCAGGTTGACAGCGAGAACCACGGTGGCGTCGAGGGTGAGTTTGCGGGCACCGTTGCGATGGATCTTGGCAGGCCCGTGGTGATCGTGCCGCGCGGCAGGAGCTTCGACCCGGTTGGCAGCAAGGTGGTGATTGGCTGGAACGGAACACGCGAGGCGGCGCGTGCGTGCTTTGATGCGCTGCCAATGCTGCAAGCGGGCGCAGACATTACCCTGGTATGGGTCGATCCCCAGAAGAATGCCCGCGAGGCAGGCAATGTGCCCGGCACCGAGATGGCCAGCACGCTGGCACGGCATGGCTTCAAGGTTACCGCAGAGCCGATGCCGACCGCCAACGGTGACGCAGGTGAGGCGCTGCTGACCAAGGCGAACGACATTGGCGCGGACCTGCTGGTGATGGGGGCCTATGGCCACTCACGCCTGCGGCAGTTCGTGTTCGGCGGGGCCAGCGAAACGGTTCTCAGCGGCGCACCGTTGCCCGTTCTGATGTCGCACTGATCGAACGAAGCACTAGAGTCCAGACTCGCTGACTGCGAACTGCCAGGAGCCGCTTGGAGTCCTGCGCGGCAGTTGACCTGGAAGATCCAATGGCAGCTATATGCCATGAACAGTCATTAGCCAGACTTGCGCTAGAAGTGCTAATGTCGTTCGACGTTGGCCAGATGCTTGACGGAGGAGTCGTTTTGAAGCGCAGGCTTTCCACCATCCTGGCTGCTGATGTCGTGGGTTATTCCAGCTTAATGTCAGCCGATGAAGTTGGAACTCATTCTGCTCTCAAGTCGTTTCGCGCGAAAACATTCGAACCCCTCATTGCCCAAAATGGTGGCCGAACCGTCAAACTCATGGGTGACGGGACGTTGGTAGAGTTCGCTTCCGTCGTGAATGCTGTGAAGTGTGCCGTCGCCATTCAGGAGGCCCTTATCCAGGAAGACGGCCCCATTCACCTTCGAATTGGTATCAATCTCGGTGATATCATCATTGAAAGTGATGATATCTATGGCGATGGCGTCAACATTGCAGCCCGGCTTGAGCAGATGGCGGAGCCTGACGGAATATTGATCTCGGACGATGTGTTCAGGCATTCGGCCGGCAAGTTGGACGCGAATTTCGAGGATATCGGCGCACAGGAGATCAAGAATATTGAGCAATCGGTGCGGGTTTGGCGCTGGCAGAATGGTGTGTCGGCCAACCGAAATGCCGCCGCTGCTGCTTCCCGCTCCAACGCAAGGCTGACGTTACCGGACAAGCCCTCTCTCGCTGTTTTGCCCTTTGACAACATGTCGGGAGATGCAGATCAGGAGTACTTCGCTGACGGCGTGGTTGAAGCGCTGACTGCCGCTCTCAGCCGCATCCGTTCATTCTTCGTGATCGCGCGCAATTCAGCCTTTGCCTACAAGGGCAAGCCAACCAACGTGCTCGAAATAGGTCGCGAACTGGGTGTGCGTTATGTGCTTGAAGGTAGCGTGCAGCGCGCAGGCGGCAGGGTAAGGATAACCGTCCAGTTGATAGAAACGCAAACTGGCGCACACATCTGGGCAGAAAGGTATGACGGCGCGGTAGACGATATCTTTGACCTGCAGGACAGTATAACCGAGCAAGTAGCTGGTGCCCTGCAACCCTCGATCAGGCTGGCAGAGATCGAAAGGGCAGGCAGAAAGCGCCCTCAGGATTTGGGTGCCTATGACCTGACCATGCGTGCGTTCAAGCATGTCTGGGCTCTTGAAAAGCAGGAGTCGGCAAAAGGTTTGTTGCAACTTGAAAAGGCGCTCGAGAAGGAGCCAGATTATCCTCTCGCGCTTGCGCTGGCGGCCTGGTGTCATGCCCAGGGATCAGTCTACAACTGGGTAAATGACATTGAGAGCAGCAAATCTGCTGCTCTACGGTTGGCTGAGCGGGCGGCTGACCTCTCAGCCGACGACCCTTTGATCCTCACAGTCCTTGGCACTGTCCACACCTTCGTACGAAACTACGGAGCCGCCCGCGTTCTCCTGCAGCGTGCCGTAGCAATAGACCCAAACTCGGCTTGGGCATGGAGTCGACTCGGCTGGCTCGCGACGTATGCCGACCGGCCAAGCGAAGCGAAGGAGCATTTTGACAAGGCACTTCGTCTAAGTCCGCTTGATCCGATGAATTTCAATGTTTACGTCGGCCTCGCGTCTGCGCTTCAGGTAGAGGGCAAGGACAATGAGGCCGCGGACATGTTCTTGCGGGCTCTCGATGAGCGTCCCAACGCAATGTGGATTCATCGCAATCTTGCACCAGCGTTGCTGGGCGCTGGTCGGATAGCTGAAGCCAAGTCATCGCGCGAAACCCTGATGGCGGCTTATCCCGAGATGACGATAAAGCGCTTCAAAGAGGCGATGGTCTTTTCTCCAGCTGTCCTTGACCGGATTGGTCAGCAACTATGCGAACTTGGCGTACCGGACGAGTGACGGAGTCTTGTTGAAGGCAGCTGATGAACGATGACGGCCGAGAGCGGACAGGCGACATTGTGAAAACACGGCAGCTCTGTCCACAGAGCTGCCGCTCGGTATTGGCTGCACTTATGGGGTTGGCGCCTGGCGCTGCAATCGCGCTTCCAACTGCCTTTCAAGCTTGACCAGGTCTTCCGGCAACGGTTGCCCGGTGGACTTCATCTGTGCCAGTTCCGCGTGGATCTGATCCAGCAGTTCGTGTTCGTCATGCGGCAGGTTCTGCATTTCGGTAAGCAGAAACTGGATACGGGCGACGAGGTCATCAAATGCCATTGGCGTGGGTCCTTTCGCAAAACGGCAGTGTCGGAAGACACTTGTTGTATCAACATCTAGCGGCAATCATTGTGGCAAGGCGTTGACCTGCGTCAACGCCGGGGCGCTGTTGACAGCCACGGACCGGCTTCCTCGAGCATCATCCGGTCAGACTGGATCATCTGATCGGATAAAGATGCTCGAGTCCAAAGTGATAAAGCAACTTTAGCCGTTCAAATCGAACGGCTGTTGCTCTAGCGTGGACCGCAGCTTCCAACCGTCAGGTGCGGGCCTTCATGCAGCTTCAGTTCAGTGCCGCCGACCAGGTCTTCCGGCAGCAGGTGCGCGCTTTCATCCGCGCCAACTTGCCGGATGCCACGCGCCGCCGCATGGAACAGTTGCGCCCGCCCACCCGTGACATGATCGTGGAATGGACCCGCATTCTGCATGACGCGGGCTGGTCCACCCCGCGCTGGCCGGTTGAATATGGCGGGCCGGGATGGTCGCCGGTGCAACAGTACATCTTCATCGAGGAAATGCAGGCAGCCCCGTCGCCGGACCTGTTGAGCTTTGGCGTCAACATGGTGGGGCCAGTCATCTACACCTTTGGCACCGGCGAGCAGAAGGCGCGCTACCTGCCACGCATTGCGAGGCTGGATGACTGGTGGTGCCAGGGCTTTTCCGAACCCGGCGCAGGCTCCGACCTTGCCTCGCTGCGCACCCGCGCGGTACGCGATGGCGAGGCGTGGGTGATCAACGGCCAGAAGACCTGGACCACGCTGGCCCAGCACGCCAACATGATCTTCCTGCTGGCCCGGACCGACCCGGACGCAAGAAAGCAGGCGGGCATTTCGTTTTTCCTCGCCGACATGGCAACGCAGGGCATCAGCGTGCGACCGATCCAGACCATCGATGGCGGTCACGAGATCAACGAGGTGTTCTTCGATGACGTGAGGCTGCCCGCTGACGCGCTGGTGGGCGAGGTCAACAGGGGCTGGGACTACGCCAAGTTCCTGCTCGGCAACGAGCGCGTTGGCATTGCCCGTATCGGCGTTTCCAAGGGCCGGATGCGGGTGATCGGCCGGCTGGCGCGCGAACGCCGCGTAAATGGCAGGCCGCTGATGGAGCATCCGCGCTTCCGTGACCGGTTCATCGAGACGCAGGTCGAGTTGAAGGCGCTCGAGATGACCGCCATGCGGGTGCTGTCGGCGGAAGCCGCAAGGGGCAGCAACGGCAAGCCGGACCCGGCCTCGTCGGTGCTCAAGATCAAGGGGTCCGAACTGCAGCAGAAGACCACCGAGCTTTACCTTGATGTGGCGGGAGAGATGGCGCTGATGCGGTCGGCAGATATCGGTAGCGGGGCCAATGATGCGCTGGTTCCCGACTGGGCCGATGCAGCGGCCGTGCTGTATTTCAACGCCCGCAAGGTGTCGATCTATGGCGGCTCCAACGAGATCCAGAAGTCGATCATCGCCAAGACGATCCTGGGGTTGTAGGCCGGCATGAACTTCGAGCTTTCAGACGAACAGCGCATGTTGCACGACAGCCTGTCGCGGCTGCTGGCCGACAGATATTCCTTTGAACAGCGCAACCGCTATCGCGCACTGCCCGGCGGCTACGATCAGGTCATCTGGCAGGCCTATGTGGAGATGGGGCTCGCGGCGCTCAACGTGCCCGAAGCCCATGGAGGCTTGGGCGCAGGGCCGGAAGAAACCTTCATCGTCATGTCCGAACTGGGCAAGGCGCTGTGCGTCGAGCCGTTCCTCCAGACATGCGTGGTGGCGCCGGAACTCCTGAAAGCTGCCAACGAAGATCAGGCCGCGCCGCTGCTGGAACGTATCGCGGCAGGCGAGTTGATCGTGGCCTTTGCCCACCAGGAACCGGCGCACTGGTCGGGTGAGGCTGACGGGGTGTCCGCCCGCGCGCGTGCGGCTGACGGTGATGGCTGGCAGCTTGATGGCGTCAAGTCGCCGGTACGGCATGGCGCGCAAGCCGAAGTGCTGATCGTGTCGGCGCACGCGGGTGGTGATGTTGGGTTGTTCCTGGTGGATGGGGCCGCTGCAACGCGCCGGGATTTCGAAACCCAGGACGGCATGCGCGCAGCCGAGGTTGTGCTGGAAGGCACGTCGGCCCAACGCCTTGCTGGCGGCATTGCGGCAGTCGAAGCGATTGCCTGCGCGCAAGCTGCCGGGTTGGCCGCCATCTGCGCCGAGGCGGTGGGCTGCATGGACAAGGCGCTGGTACTGACCGGTGAGTTCCTGAAGGCGCGCGAACAGTTTGGCCGTGCCATCGGCTCGTTCCAGGCGTTGCAGCACACCGCCGCGGACATGGTGATCGAGGTGGAGCAGGCCCGCTCGATGGCGCTCTATGCCGCGATGATGGCGCAGACCGGTGGCGCGCCCGAACGCGATGCCGCACTGTCTGCGGCCAAGGTGCAGATTTGCCGGTCGGCGAGGGCAGTGGGGCAGGCGGCAGTGCAGCTTCACGGTGGGGTCGGCATGACCATGGAGTATGCCATCGGTCACTACTTCAAGCGGCTGACCATGATCGAACTCGAGTTCGGTGGACTGGATTTCCACCTCGACCGGTTGTCGGCATTGGGCGGGCTGGACAGCTAGCTGCCGCACAACCGTCGTTTTGCTGCCTCGTACTCGCGGGCAAGCTGCGCCACGCGTTCGGCCGCCGGCACCACCTGTCTTACCGCGCCGATGCCCTGGCCTGCGCCCCAGATGTCCTTCCAGCTTTTCGGTTTTGACGAGCCTGCGCCGAAGTCCATCGACGCGGCATCGCGTTCCGGCAGGTTGTCCGGGTCGAGGCCGGCGGCGATGATGGAGGGTTTCAGGTAGTTGCCGTGCACGCCGGTGAAGGTGCTGGAATAGATAATGTCCGGCGAGGACGACTCAACGATCATCTGCTTGTACTGCGCGTTCGCGTTGGCTTCCCGGGTGGCGATGAAGGCCGAGCCGATGTAGCCGCCATCGGCACCCATCGCCTGTGCTGCCAGCACCGCGCTGCCTGTAGCGATTGAGCCCGACAGGAACAACGGCCCGTCAAACCATTCGCGGATTTCCTGCACCAGCGCGAACGGTGACGTCGTGCCGGCATGGCCGCCCGCGCCCGCCGCCACGGCGATCAGCCCGTCCGCGCCCTTGTCGATGGCCTTCCGCGCAAATCGGTCGCTGATCACGTCATGCAGCGTGATGCCGCCGGCCTCATGCGCGATGGCGTTGACCTCTTCGCGCGCGCCCAGAGAGGTGATCCACACCGGCACCTGCCACTTCGCGCAGATGTCCACGTCACGATCGAGCCGTGTATTGGACCGGTGCACGATCTGGTTGACGGCAAAGGGTGCAGCAGGCGTGTCCGGGTTGGCCTGGTTGTGGCGGTCAAGAGCTTCGGTGATCTCCTTCAGCCATGCCTCCAGCATAGGTGGCTCGCCGTCAGATTCGCGGGCATTGAGCGCGGGAAACGAGCCAACAATTCCGGCCTTGCACTGGGCAATCACCAGTGCGGGACACGAGATGATGAACAAGGGCGCACCGATCACCGGCATGCGGAGATTTTGCAGGACAACAGGCAAGCTCATGTGAAACGCCGGATCCGCTGAAGGTTGGCTGGCAAGGCGCTCCACTTTGCCCATTGGCGCTGGTTGATCAAGTGCGTGATCGGGTCAGTTGTTGAAGTTGCGCTTCTGGACTGTCGGCGCAGGTTCGCGGCTCAGCCGTGTCACCGTGGCGCGAATGTCGCGGCCCTGCCATGGAATGATGCCGTAGGTGTTGCACCAGCGCGCGGTGAGCACGCGCGGTTCGCCCTCCACCTTGAACGAGAACGACAGGCAGCCGCCCGATCGCCGCACCGGCCCGCCGGAAAAGACGCCGGGGATCTGCAGTACCGCCCGGCAGTCATTGGTCAGCCTGGCGGTGGCGCTTTCGGTGCTGCCACGGAAGTTGCCGGACACCTTGTAGGTACCCGGCACGGCCCAACTGTAGCCGCAATTGCGCGCGGCATGTGTGTCGTTGGTGGTCAACGTAATGGCGGCTGCGGCAACGGCTGTCAGGCACATGGCGGCTGCGGCGCGTTTCATGGTTGGACCCCTCCAGCTCGATGGCAAAAGATCGGTGAAATTCGCGCTCAGTATACAGACCTGACCAACAATGTCAGTGGCCTCCTGCCGGCAACCGGGCCATGACGTCGCTATCGCTGCTTGGCAGGCCGCTTGCGCGCCGGAGGCTTGACGGCCTCGCTGATGCGAACTCTCAAATGACCGCTCGATGCGCTGCCAATCTCGAAACCGTCAGTGCCCCGGATCATGTCGCTCAGTTTCTTGTGGCCGTAGTTGCGCGGGTCGAAATCTGAACTGAGATTGGACAATTGTTTGCCCAAGGCTGACAGGGTGACCCAGCCATCGGTGGAATCATCAATTGCATCAATGGCGCTGGTCAGGATGCGCGCTGCCTCGCCGCTGTCTTTCAGCGGGCGCCCGGAACCGCCGCTGACCGCGCTAGGACCGGGCGACGGCATGAGGTTCTCGGTGTAGATGAACCGGCGGCAGGCTTGCCGGAAACTCTCGGGCGTCTTGCGTTCACCAAAGCCGTAGACGTCCACACCCTCTTCGCGGATGCGGGCGGCAAGGCCTGCGAAATCGCTATCGGATGAGACCAGGCAAAACCCGTCGAAACGGCCTGAATGCAGCAGGTCCATCGCGTCGATCACCAACGCGATGTCTGATGAGTTCTTGCCGGTGGTGTAGGCAATCTGGAGCTGCGGCTTGATGGCATAGTGCGCCAGGATGTCGGCCCAGCCGCTCAGCCGCCCGGACGAGAAGTCGCCATAGATGCGCCGCACGCTGGCCTCGCCGATCTTGGCGATCTCTTCAAACAGCCCCGGCGCAATGCGCGATGATGCATTGTCTGCATCGATGAGAACGGCGAGCTTTGGGGGATGGGTGTCATTTGCCATGCGTAAATCCTAGCACGAGTCGGTGAAGGAAGGAGTGCTGTCGCGCACGCCGGTGAGCATTTCGCGCTTTGAGCCGAAGCCGGATTTGCGCTCAACACTGAAGCCTGCAGCAGCCAGGTTGCGCCGCACCCATCCAGCCGCCGCATAGGTGGCGAAGGTGCCGCCGGGGCTTGTGTGGTCGAACACTGCCTGCATCAGGTCTGGTGACCACATGTCCGGATTGCGGGCCGGTGAAAACCCGTCAAGAAACCACGCATCGGCTGACTCGTTCCACGAGGCAACATTCGCAAACGCCTGACCTGATTCGACTTTCAGGGTTGTCTGAGAGTCCAGTTCGATGCGGGCTTCTGGCCCGCATTGTCGCCACCGGGTAATGAAATTCTCACTCAAGACAGCGATGTCCGGCCACCGCGACAGGGCGCGCGCCATGTCATCAGCCGCCATCGGCCACGCCTCGAACGAGGTGAAGTACAAGTGCTGGCCCGGTTGCCGGGTGGCGATCCAGTGCCGCCATGTCTCGACGCAGTTGAGCCCGGTGCCAAAGCCCAGCTCGGCAATGTGGAAGTGCGATGCACCCAGCCATCGCCCGGGCAGGCCGTTGCCCGCGATGAACACGTGGGCGCACTCGGCCCGGCCATCCTCGCGCGAGTAGAACTGGTCGCCGAACTGCACCGAGCGTGGTTGTCCGGTCTCGTCCCAGTCGAGCTGATGGGTGTCTGGCATTGTCGCTCCGGCCCGGCTATCAGATGGCATGAGTTCTACAAGGCCATCGCGATCATCGCCAGACCTGCTCGTCATCGGGGCGGGCGCGGTGGGCTTGTGGACCGCGTGGAAGGCGGTGCAGGCCGGCATGAGCGTGACGGTACTGGACAAGGCGCACGTGGGCGCGGGTGCGAGCGGCGGCGTGCTCGGCGCATTGATGCCGCACCGGCCAAGCCAGTGGACGGCGTCGAAGCAGTTCCAGCTTGAGGCGTTGTCGGCGCTGGCCGGCGAGATTGCGCAGGTCGAGGCAGCAAGCGGGTTGTCGTGCGGCTATCGCCGCTGCGGCCGGTTGATGCCCATCGACAGTGAACGTCGGCTGCAAGAACACCAGGGCTGGCAGGTCGCGACGGGCAAAAACTGGACTGGCGTCAACGCGCGCTGGGACATTCTCGATCAACTGCCCGGCCACTGGCGGGGGCTGATGCAGGACGCGTTCGCCTATGACTTCGATACGCTGAGTGCGAGGGTTGATCCGCGTGCGCTGCTGGCGTCACTGGCGGCGGCGGTACGCGGCAAGGGCGGGGTGATCATCGAGGGTGAGGCGGTGAGTAATCCGTCATCGCTGATGGCGGCGCGGGTGGTCATCGCGGCAGGCCATGAAAGCTTTGCGCTGGCGGGAGAGCCGGTGTCCGGCTGGGGTGTCAAGGGACAGGCCGTGTTGCTGAAACCGGTGCGGGCCATGCCGGATGACCTGCCGATCCTCTATCGCGGCGGAACCTATGTGATTTACCATGAATCAGGGTTGGTTGCTGCGGGATCAACCTCTGAACGCGACTTCGCCGATGCCTTGCCGGACCAGGAAACCATTGCAACCCTCGCCGCCAATGCGATTGACCTGTGCCCGGCGCTTGAAGGGGCTGAACTGGTGGAAAGCTGGGCCGGCATCCGCCCACGAGCAGCAGGCCGGCAGCCGGTGGTCGGTGCACTGGCGCATGACCCGCGCCTGATCATGGCTACCGGCGGGTTCAAGATCACCCTCGGCATTGCCCATTGCATGGCCGACGCGGTGGTGGCGGTGGCGCGGGGTGAAGCGCCTGAGGTGCCGCCAGGGTTTGCACCTGGTGGTGCCTGAGCGACGCCGGTCAAACGGTGGCAGCTGTTTCGGTGCCGTTGTCGGTGTAGAGAATGCTGATGCTGAGCGGATGCCCTCCTGCTCCATCCTGGACTTCGGCCACTAGTGTCCAATCTGCGAGGTCGCCGGTTCCATCGGTATCGACTTCAAGGCTGCCTGAATCCGAGTCATATCTCACGAAGTCGGCGCGCGATCCGCCCGCGACATCCAGCAGGGCGGTGATGTCGACAATGTCTTCCTCACCGCCTTGGACGAACAGGTAGTCTTCAATCGTGTCAACACCAGTGAAGGCGGTGTCGTCCAGCACGAAGGTGTCGCTGCCAGGCCCGCCGCGCAGCACGTCCGCACCCGGCCCACCGATAAGTATGTCGTCTCCGGCACCGCCGATCAGCAGGTCATCGCCGTCGAGGCCCATGAGAATGTCGTCGCCGCCGGCCCCATCGAGCGTATCGTTCATGTCATTGGAGCCCACTAGTGTGTCGGAGCCTGCGGTTCCAACCTGATACTGGGCAAAATCGATGCCAAGGAAGTTGAGCTGAAAATCTCCACCATCCAGAAAAGTTCCGTCTGTTTCCAGTTCTCCGTCTCCAAAGGTCGCATTGCTTCCGTTTATCACTAACTCCAAGTCGTCGGCATTCTGTATCCAGACTTCACCGAATGTCGTGGTTTCACTGTAGATCTGTACGGCTTCGGTATCATTTATACCTACAATCGCAAACTGCTGCACGCCCGCAGACGGGGAGCCAAGATTGTAAATTGTGCCGCTTGTTGGTAGGAAATCGGATATTGCGAGGGCAGGACCGCTTATCTCACTTATGGTGACGAGAAGTACAACGCTGGATGTCGAAACAATTTGAGCCGAAAATGCTCGAGTTGCCAGATACTCATCACTTTCCAAATCCTTGAAGGAGAAAATAATCCCTTCTCGATCAAGAAGGTTCGGCCCATTACCTTGAATGTCATTACCTGCTGGCACAATGCCAGAACTCTGAACGCCCAGAGCGCCGCTTTGTTGGAATATTACCTTTGGATTTGTTAGTCCTGTAGCTGTAAAAATGACTCCTGAATCATTCCCTTCGGCGCTTTCGAAGATGACATATTCGGTGACTTCTGCAGCGCCGAGTTTGCTATAGTTAGTAATAATTGTATCAAATGTTGGACCATCTGCTGTGCCGGTGATCGTCACGGTGACGGTCTGTGTCGCGGTGCCGCCCTTGCCGTCGTCAATGGTGACATCGTAGTACTGGATCAGCTGCTGGCCCTCGGCCAGGTCATCAAGAGCGAGATCGTTGACACTGAAGTTCCAGCCCACCGTGCCGGACGTCGTCGTATCGGTGGTTGTGGGCGCCACCAGCGAGAAGGTCCCGCGATAGTCGACGCCCTGTGCAACGAAGGTCGCCTCGTGGGTGTCGGTCACGTCCACGTCCGAGAACGCAATGGAGCCCGAAGCCGTCAGGTTATCGACGTTCTCGCCAGTTGCCTTGTCCACGATCTCGGTCACGCCGCCGGAAACCGTCGAGGTCGCCACGTCGATCACCGGGGCATCGTTCTCACCGGTGATCGTCACGGTGACGGTCTGTGTCGCGGTGCCGCCCTTGCCGTCGTTCAGCGTGATGGTGAAGGTCTCGACCTTGGTCTCGTCCTTGGCCAGATACTCCACTGCCGAGGCAGCCACCGAGTAGTTCCAGGTAATCACGCCGCCTGTGCCACTACCCGTGGTCTGGGTGGTGACGCTGGCTGTCAGCGTGCCCAGCGCGCCGTCTGAGGCGACAATGGTGGGGTCGATGCTGTGGGAGTCGGTCAGGTCGACATCGGTAAAGCTGATGGTGCCGCTGTCGGTGAGGTTGCCTGCCGGAGTTACCAGCTCGGTGACAGCGCCGGTCACGTCTTCAGTGGCTACAACCGGCACATCATTGGTGCCGGTGATCACCACAGAGAATGCCTGCGTGGTCACGCCGCCATCGCCGTCATCAATCTCGATGGAGTAGTTAAGCGTGACCTGCTCATCCTTGGCGAGATAGTCGAAGTCGGTCGAGGCCGCTAAGAAGGTGAGATCGACCTGTCCGGTCGACGAACCGGATGACTTGGTCACCGTGTCGACATTGATCAAAGCTGCGAGTTCAACCGGGTCCAGCGCCAGTCCTGTCGTCACGCCAGTGGTTCCGGTGCTGGTCACAGTCGCCGTGTGACCGGTGTCCGTCAGGTCCACATCGGTGAACGTCACCGTGATCGGCGAAGTGATGGCGCTGGTATCAGTGGTTTCGTTGAGATTGGTCTGCGCAATTGCATCGATCACCGGCGCATCATTGGTACCGGTGATGGTGATCACCACGTCCTGGCTGTCGGTGCCGCCGTTGTTGTCATCCA
>CAYMJJ010000014.1:0-2413 GCA_964390445.1 uncultured Anderseniella sp. | reverse complement strand
CCGGTGATGGTGATCACCACGTCCTGGCTGTCGGTGCCGCCGTTGTTGTCATCCACCTGAACGGTGAAGGTCAGCACCACCTGGTCGGTCGCGCCGAGGAAGTCGATGGCCGCGTTGGTGGCGTCATAGGTCCAGCCGATGCCGCCAACGCCGTCGTTGAACGTGGAGTCAGTGACGCCGTCGCCTGCGTCATCAAGGCTGAACGCTGAGAGCAAGGTGGTGACCTGGGCGGGGGTGAGCGTGTAGCCGTTGGCCAGCGTCGCGGTGGTCACCGTGCTGCTGGTGACCGTCGCTGCCGGCTGGTCGGACAGGTCGACATCGGTGAACACGATGGTGCCGGTTACATCTGCCGGGTCGGGGTCGGTGCCGCCGGGCACGTCCGCCGTCTCGGTGATGGTCCCGGCCTGGTCAACCGTGGCGTCGATCACCGGCGCGTCATTGGTGCCGTTGATGGTGATCACCACGTCCTGCGTGTCGGTGCCGCCGTTGTTGTCATCCACCTGAACGGTGAAGGTCAGCACCACCTGGTCGGTCGCGCCGAGGAAGTCGATGGCCGCGTTGGTGGCGTCATAGGTCCAGCCGATGCCGCCAACGCCGTCGTTGAACGTGGAGTCAGTGACGCCGTCGCCTGCGTCATCAAGGCTGAACGCTGAGAGCAAGGTGGTGACCTGGGCGGGGGTGAGCGTGTAGCCGTTGGCGAGCGTCGCGGTGGTCACCGTGCTGCTCGTGACCGTCGCGGTCGGCCGGTCCGACAGGTCGACGTCGGTGAACGCGATGGTGCCGGTTACATCGGCCGGGTCGGCGTCGGTACCCCCAGGCACGTCTACTGTCTCGGTGATCGTCCCGCTCTGCGCCGTGCTGTCAATGATCGGCGCATCGTTGGTGCCGGTGATCGTGATCACCACGTCCTGGGTATCGAACGAGGGCTCGTCGTTGCCATCAAGCGGGCCGGAATCATCACGCACGGTGATCGTGTAGGTGACCGTAATCACCTCGCCTTCCGCCAGAAACTGCACGAGGCTGTTGTCGAGGGTGAAGTCCCAGTTGACGGTATTGGTGTTGAACTCGCCGCCGCTGGCATTGCTGTTGTCACCAGAAAGGGCGACGGCAGTGGCAAGGGCGGCTTGGAGTAAGTCCAGCGCGTCTTGCAGGTCGCCTGGAGCGGGCACCTCGGCGTTCATCTGCGTCTTAAAGCCGGTAAGTTCAACAGTGGAGTTGATCGTGTCTGTGAGATCAGGATCGATGAAGGTCAGTGATCCATCAGCAATCAGGTTGCCGTCAGCCAGATCGTTGTCGTCGTCTTCGATCACGTCTGCGTTGACGGACACGGCGGTAATCTCGGGCGTATCGTTGGTGCCGTCGATGACGAAAATGAAGGTGATTTCATCGGCTGCGCCCGGCTGGTCGGTGGCGCGCACCAGATAGGTGAGGGTGAGGGTTTCATCGTGGCCGAGATAGGAAAATGCCTCGCCACCAGAATTGAAGTTCCAGATCACATTGTTCTGTTCACCAACGTCTGCATCGGCAAGGTCAGGCGTGACCTGCAGCATCAGCCGCAACGCTTCGTTGGCGGATTGCAAGCCGTTGGTGGTGCCGGTGGCGACCACCTCGACAACCTCGAATGTGACGGAATCGGGCAGGTTGGGGTCAAGCACGGTCAAGGTGCCCTGGGCGGTGAGCGTGCCGTCTGTTTCGGGAATTGCAGGCGGCGTTGCCGTGTCGTCGCCGACCAGCAGGATGATCGGGGGATAGTTGCCGTCCTCGTCCGGTTCCAACTCAAGTTCGGTTTCGCCCAGCAGCGGCGCCAGAAGTTCTGAAAGCAGAATAAGCGCGCCGGGGACGTCGATGCCGCCGAATGTATTGCCGGTATCAAAGAATGGAGAGCCGGTGTTGTTCGACTCGTTTTGCAGCTGCTGCTGGGACGTCTTCTGGATGCTGTTCAGGATCGCGCCGACAACGCCTTCGATGTCGGTTCCCGCGATCGGGATCAACTGGCTGGTGCCATCGGCGGAAAACAGGTAGGCGCCCTGGCCGCTTGAGATGCTGACAACTTCGCCACCGGGCAGCTTGGGTACGATGGAGAAGGTGCCCTCGGCTGACAGGATGGCGTAATTGCCATTGGCCAGCTGGACGGCAAGGGGCGTGGTGCCGCGAATGGCCATCACGGCGACGGGGGTGTCGACTTCCACGCCGCCAGACCCGGCGATCTCGCCGGTAACGAAGCCAAGCGAGCCCTTGACCAGGCTGAACAGCATCTTGTTGGAACTGCCGCCGGGATTGTAGATCATCTCGTTGAGCACCATGGTGCCGCCATTGCTCAACGAGAAAACCGAACCATCGTCGAAGGTGATACCAAGTTTGCCCTGCTGGCTGACTTCAACCACGTCGCCCTGGAATACCGGCGTGCCGATCT
>CAYMJJ010000013.1:5651-38104 GCA_964390445.1 uncultured Anderseniella sp. | reverse complement strand
TCCAGTAGGCTGTCTTGACGGGCGTGACGAAGTTGGTGATGCCGGGGCCGTTCTGGGCCACCATCATGCTCATCTTGCCGGTCGAGCGGGTGTAGCCGTCTGCCATCATGCCGGCGTTGCATTCGTGCGCGCAGTCCCAGAACCTGATGCCTGCCTTGGGGAACAGGTCGGAGATCGGCATCATGGCCGACCCGATAATGCCGAACGCGTGCTCGATGCCGTGCATCTGCAGCACCTTCACGAAAGCTTCTTCAGTCGTCATTTTCATGGGGTGTCGATCCTCATTATCTCGGGGGACAGCCCGCGAACGGTTGCACGGGGCAGCGCATCCAGCGGAAATCCTGCATTGATCCAGTAGCGTCTTGTACTGCCACAAGGATGGTGCCAGCCAGAGCCAGTTTCACCAAAGCACCGGGACAGCCTGTCATATTGAGAACAGGAGTCTCATTTTTATCAGTGAGACGTGCCGGACCCGGCAGTGCGCTTCTCGTCGCGCCCGCGTGTCCAGGTATCGTCGCGTGCAAGAAAATCATTCAGTGTCTTGCCCGGTTCGGCAGCGAACACATGCGGCGTGACTTCGAACCGTGATACGCGATCAAGCCGGAAGGTACGGAAGTTGTCGCGAAGTTCGCACCAAGCAGCCATCACCCACACCGGCCCGAAATAGGCCAGGGACAGCGGCCGCACATGGCGGGTGGTCGGGTCTCCGTGGGCATCACGGTAATCGATCTCGACCTTCTTCTGGTCGCGCAACGCGGCACGCAGGTCCGCCAGGTTGAAGCAGATCGGTTCCATGTAGTGCAGGGATGGTGCGAGCAAGGCCGTGTTGGTCATGTACTTGCGCAGTGCTTCAGGTACTACGGCTTCCACCTTGGCAATCACGTCGCCGGCAGCATCTGCCAGTTCCTTGTCGCCCCACGACTGGACGATGCGTGCGCCCAGCACCAGCGCCTCGATCTCGGCTTCCTTGAACATCAGCGGCGGCAGGTCATAGCCCGCCCGCAGTACGTAGCCGATGCCGGCCTCGCCCTCGATCGGCACGCCCGTGGCCATCAGGTCGGCGATGTCGCGGTAGATGGTTCGCTCCGATACCTCGAGCTTCTCGGCAAGGTCGCGGGCGCGGGTCAGCTGGCGCTGGCGCATGAACTGGATGATCTCGAACAGTCGGTCTGCGCGGCGCATGGTCAGGGCCCTGCCTTGAGGTGATTGGCTTGGAGCATCACTAACCCATCACTGCTGACATCATGCTGTCAGGAGCCTTCACGCGCAACTGACACAAGGCTGGCAGGAGGGGTGGCGCAAGGTGGCTGCATCAACAGTCAAAGGAGCTTGCCATGACCACCCGGACCAACACCGCCGCACATTGCACCCATGGGTCCATGAGGCCGGTGCGCACCGGATTGATCGCACGCCTGATCCAGATCTGGCGCAATCGCCGCGAGACGGAAAGCCTGCTCGAATTGAGCGACCACCAGCTTGCCGACATTGGCCTGACCCGCGCAGACGTGGACTGCGCCCTGAGAGTGCCTTTGACCTGCGACCCGACATTCAGCCTTCGCCAGGCACGGCAGTCCAGGCTGTCAGCGTACCACGAAGACTGACAGGTCGCTGTGGCTGGCCAGGTGACCGGCATTGGACGAAAACAGCAGGTCGCTGAAGCGCGGCAGGTGCGTGGCCATGACCACCAGGTCCACGCCCAGCTCTGATGCGGTCTGCTTCAGCTTGTCGTCCAGGTCGATCACCGGGTCGTGCGAAGTGATGGTGACAGCCGTCATGGGCGTGCCTGTGACTTCGGCTTGCTGCCTGGTGAATTGTTCGAGTTTCTGGTCGAATTCTTCCGGCGTGTGGGCCGCAGCCGTTGGCGTGACATCGGTAACGCCAACCAGATAGAGCTTCGCGCCATAGTGTTTCGCCAGGTCGGCTCCGGTTTGAATGGCTTTGCCGAGCGTATCGGCGTGGGCGAGGTCAATCGGAACCATAATGGTCTTGTACATGAGCGGTCTCCATCTAGTGTGATTTTTGGGCTATGAGCCTGGATCAGCCTGCTACAGGCTAAAGATCCGGCACTGGCGAGCATTGATTTCCATCAATCAGGCCAGAATGGTGCCCGATTTGCGGGCGGCGATCTGTCCACTGGCACTTTCGGGCCAGCCACGCTATGGTCCGCAGCATCCACAAACCCGAGCCGACAATCAACCGACAAAGGAGATATCCCCTTGCCGCGTTCTTCAATGACCATTGCTGATCGTCTGAGCGAAGCCCGTGAGGCCGCCGGCCTGACCATCGCCGAAGCCGCCCGCCGTGCAGCTGTTTCCGAGCGGACCCTCAAGGCTTGGGAAGCCGGCAAGGCCAGCCCGCGCCCCAACAAGCTGCAGATGCTGGCCGGTGTGCTGTCGGTGCCGATGCTGTGGCTGCTTAGCGGTGATGCGGAGTACGAGGTCAATACCAGCCATGTCAGCCGGATCGATGAGCTTGACGGCAAGGTGCGCCGGCTGGAAGAACTGCAGCGCGAGATCACGCTTCTCACCGGCGAGATTTCCGACCAGATCAACCACATCCGCCGCAACGAAGCGGAACTGGAAAAGCTGGCGAGCTAGTCGGCGACCGGCGCTTGTGCGCCGGCCACGCTGCCGGCCGTGCCCAGCCCGGTGATTTCCAGTACCAGCTTGCGCCGCACCGCATCGGCAAATCCGGTTGCATTTTCCGCGGTCTCCACGAAGGCGCCCGGCCCGCCGATGATGGTGTCGGTGAAGGCTTTCTCGAGGTCATAGCTGACCGGCGGGCCAGAGCAGCTGCGGCACAGTACGGCCAGCCCGTTGATGGTGATACCGGCCTGCACCACCTGCTGTCGCGCCTCGAAAATCGACGGCCCGCTCCAGTTGTTGGCGCTGTCGGCCGACAGGTCGATCACCCGGCGCAGGCCTTTGTACTCGTTGTCCTCGATCTGCGACTTGCCGAACAGCAGCGCCGCGCCGATGGCGTTGCGGCCATAGGCCTGCCGCGGGGGCGCAAGTATGGCGTTGGCAAAGGCTTGCGCGCTGGCTGCATCCTCGACCACGGTCCACCCGGCCACGACATGCTGCGACGAGGCGTCGGCCCACTCGACATAGGTGACGGCGATCTTGCCCAGCAGCGTGCTGGAAATGGCGTCGAGCACCTGCTTGCTGGTGATGGCCTGCGCATAGCCCTCGCGCTGGAAGCGGATCTCGGCTTCGTCGATCGACCCGGTGGCATCGGCCAGCAGCACCAGTTCCAGATCAACCTCTGTCTCGGCGTGCGCTGGCGCCGGCACAAGCCAGGCCGCTGCGCCCAGCAAGGCACCGGCCAACATGATGACACTGCTGTGTCTCGTTGCCTTCATTGCGCTCCCGCTACTTCAGTTCCACCTCTATGAAAGCATACTCGCCGTCATTGGCGTTAATCACATCATGTTCAACGCCCGTCTCGCGGAAGTAGGGCACGCCCTTCTTCATCTCGGCCATGGTCTCTTCATTGCCGGGCAGCTTGAGCCGCACCTTGCCGTCCATCAGCGGCACCACGACGTAGTCCATGCCGTGCCGGTGCCAGCCGGTGTTGTCGCCAGGGCCGAAGCGCCACTCGGTGACGCGCACCTTGTCGTTGTCGATGAATACGGTTGGCTTGGCTGTTCCGCTCACTATTGTCTCTCCATGTTGTGACTGACCGGTTTGTGAACATCATCACATCACACCACTGGAAAGCTGGCTAGTTTCGTTCTCAACAGTCGCCGCGAGGAAGTTTTTCGCGGCTCAACCAAAGAGAAGGAAACTGAAAATGAAAACGAAAACCAACATCCTCGCCGCTGCCGTTATTGCCGCAGCAACGCTGTTCGCCATGCCGGCCGCCAACGCCGGTGTCGCTGCCGGCCAGATGGCAGCCGCCGCCACGCCGGCCGCTGCAACCACCGCAGACGCTGCCGTGCAACTGGTCGGCGGAAAGCGTTGGCGTCATGGCCACCGCTGGCACCACCGTGGGCACCGCTGGCACGGCGGTTATGGCTACTACGCGCCGGTTTACTATGGTGGCGGTTGCCATCGCCTGAAGCGCAAGTGGCACCGCACCGGCAGCCGCTACTGGAAGAAGCGCTACTTCCGCTGCATCAACAGCTACTGATCGACAACGACAACTGTTCGTATCAGCAAAAAAGGCAGCCGGACCGACCGGCTGCCTTTCACGTTTGCGGTGACGCGCACGCCGTCAGAGGCGGATGGCTTCTTCCGGTGCCATGAACGCGTAGCCCAGCACATCGGCCACGGCCTTGTAGGTGACGTGTCCTGCATGCACGTTCAGCCCGTTGCGCAGGTGCTCGTTCTCGTTAAGTGCCTTGCGCCAGCCGCGATTGGCGATCTGCAGGATGAACGGCAGCGTCACGTTGTTGAGGGCGTGGGTTGAGGTCTTCGGTACACCGCCCGGCATGTTCGCCACGCAGTAGTGGATCACGTCATCGACCACATAGACCGGGTCATCGTGAGTGGTCGCCTTGGAGGTTTCGGCACAGCCACCCTGGTCGATGGCCACGTCGACGATGACCGATCCGGCCTTCATCGACTTGACGATGTCGCGGGTGATCAGCTTGGGCGCCGCAGCGCCGGGGATCAGCACGCCACCGATGACGAGGTCAGCCTCGGCGCAATGGCGCTCGATGGCATCGCGTGTCGAGTAGACCGTGTTGAGCGGCCGGTCGAACTGTGCCCACAACTGGCGCAGCACATCGACGTTGCGATCGATCACCCACACGTCGGCACCCATGCCCAGCGCGATGTGCACCGCGTGACGGCCCACCACACCGCCGCCGATCACCACGACCTTTGCAGGGTCAACACCCGGTACACCGCCAAGCAGCAGGCCATGCCCGCCGTGGGCCTTTTCGAGATAGTAGGCACCAGCCTGGATCGACAGCCGGCCGGCAACCTCTGACATTGGTGCCAGCAACGGCAGGCCGCCGGTGGGGCTGGTCACGGTTTCATAGGCAATGCAGGTGGCCTTGGACTTGACGAGGTCCTTGGTCTGCGCCGGGTCCGGTGCGAGGTGCAGGTAGGTGAACAGGATCTGGCCTTCGCGCAGCATCGCGCGTTCGTTGGCCTGGGGCTCCTTCACCTTCACGATCATGTCGGCCTTGGCGAAGATTTCCTCTGCCGTCTTGAGGATTTTGGCACCGGCCTTGCGATAGGCCGCATCATCCATGCCGATGCCTGCGCCGCAGCCGGTCTCGACGATCACCTTGTGACCGGCGTCAACGACTTCACGCACCGACGTGGGCGTCATGCCGACGCGGAATTCCTTGTTCTTTATTTCCTTGGGTACACCAATCAGCATTGCCGTTTTCCTCCAGATAGCGTGCCTGACCGCACTCCAGTCTACAGCGCTTGATGATGTGTGAATTTGCAAATATACTCAAAATGTGGTGCATGGCGCAAAATTATTCGAAATAATGCGAGTTTGATCGAATGAATCACCAGTCGCTCGACAATATTGACCGCCGCATCCTGCGGGAACTGCAGGCCGACAGTTCCGTGTCAGTTTCCGATCTCGCGGCGAAGGTAAACCTGTCGGCATCCGCCTGCCACCGCCGCATCAAGCTGCTGGAGGAGCGAAAGCTGATCCGTGGCTATGGTGCGCGTCTCGACGCGGAGCGGCTTGGACTGGCCATCGAATTCTTCGTCGAGATTTCGCTGGTCGCCCAGTCCGAGCAGACACTGGAAGCCTTCGAGCAGGCTGCGCGGCGGGTGCCGGAGATCCTGGAGTGCCACCTGATGGGTGGCCAGTATGACTACCTGTTGCGCATTGCGGCGGCCAGCGCGACCGATTATGAGCGCATTCACCGCCAGGCCATCACCCGGCTGCCAGGCGTGGCGCGCATCCAGTCGTGCCTGGCGTTGCGCACGGTCAAAGCCTGGACCGGCCTGCCGGTCTGACGGCAATTTTACCGCCATTGTCTGCATCGTGACCATCTTGCTGTCACAGATGGCGGATACTATCGGTTCAAACATCCGGCCAGCTTGCACCCCTAACCGCCGGATAGAACAAGGAGGCACGCAATGTCACAAATCAACGAACCGAACACGCTTGCCAATTCCATGGCACCTTTTACTGTCTCCCAGGGCTCGATTGAGCACGCCATGAAGTACGGTCAGGATGCCATCAAGGCTTTGTCCGAGTGCCAGGGCCGCTACGCCAGCTTCGTGACGACGCGCCTGGCTGAAGACCTGGCCATGCCCGGACGCCTGGCTGAATGCCGCACGCCAATGGACGTGCTTGAAGTGTGGGCCGGGTTCTATCGCACGGCCACCCAGCAATATGGCGAACACCTTCGCGCGATGACCGAAATGGGTCAGAAAATCGCGACAGAAGCGGCGGAAGAGATTTCTGCCGAGGCCGAAGATACAATCAAGGCTGCTGAAGATACGATCAAGGTCGCCAGGGACGCCGCCGAAACCAACGTCAGCCCCGTGAAGTCGAAGGCTGCCTGACCCCGGGGATATTACCCTGCTGCATCATAGTCGACCGGCTGGCGATGTTCCGGCCGGTCGAACAGGCTGGCGAACCCGTCGCGCAGCCGCAGCGTGACCGGCCCCGGCGCATCGTTTGAAAACACCCGGTCATTGACCCGCGCAACCGGCGCTATGCCACCTGCCGTCGTGGCAGTGAACACCTCGTCAGATTCCAGAAACTCGGCCAGCTTGATCGGGCGAACTTCCGTTGCCAGCCCCAGTTCGCGGGCCACCTCAAGCACAGAACGCCGCGTGATGCCTTCCAGCACGCCGGCATCGGGCGTCAGTACCGAGTTGCCTTTCACGGAAAACACGTTGAAGCCCGGACCCTCGGTCACGTTGCCGTCGTGATCGAGCAGCAGGGCGGTGTCATACCCGGCATCGAGCGCCTCGAACAGGCCGCGTGTCAGGTCGCCCCAGTGATAGTTCTTTGCAGTCGGATCTACGCTGTCCGATGGTATGCGGCGCACGCCTTCCGGTACGTAGAGGTGCGCCCCGCGCGCTGCCACTTCCGGACGGATGACGTGAAGGTAGGGGATGCACCAGGCAAAGAAGTGGTTACCGCACTGGCGCGGATCGCGGGTGCCGGGAATGAGCGGTACGCCACGGCTGGCGACCATCGCCACATACGAGTCACGCAGTCCCGACGCTGCCACGATGGAATGCACGATGTCGCGCATGTCGTCTTTCGTTTGCGGCACCTCGATACGCACCTTGCGCAAGGACTGCTGGAACCGGTCGAGATAATCCTCCAGCCGGAAGAACGCCCCGTTGCGCACCGAGGCAACATCGTAGGTGCAGTCCGAACGGGTGAAGCCCCAGTCGGTGACCGGAATCTTCGCCTCGGAGATCGGCACGATCTCGCCGTTCATCCAGGCCGCGCCCTTGGCGAGAAGTTCCTTGTGCGTGTTCATTCTGCTGCTGCCCTGCTGGTTGCAATGTCATCGCGGATCAGTTGCGACAGCAACATGATGCCGGGTTCAATGAGGCTTTCGTCAATGGAAGAAAAGCCGAGCCGGAAATAATTGCGCGGCGGGTTGGCGCCGCCAAAGAAGATGCGCCCCGGCTCGATCAGCACGCCTTGCGCCCGCGCTGTCTGCGCCAGCCTTTCCGCGTCCAGTCCGGGCGGTCCTTCCACCCAGAAACTGGTGCCGCCGAAGCTCGGCACCCGCGCTGAATCCGGCAGGTGTGCCTGGACGGCGTGCGCCATCACTTCCCAGCGCGCCCGGTAGGCCCGGTGCAACCGGCGGATCAGCGTGTCGTGATGGCCCAGCGAAAGAAACAGCGCCGCGGTGCGCTGGTTGTTGTTGGGCGGATGGCGCACCATCAACCGGCGCAAGGCGCGCGCCTGCTCGATGAACGGCTTGGGGGCCACCAGGAAGCCCAGCCGCAGCCCGTGGAACACCGACTTCGACAGCGAGCCGACGTAGATCACGTGGCCGTCGTCATCCAGCGACTTGAGTGACGGACATGGTTCGTTGACGTAGTTGGTCTCGAACTCGTGGTCGTCCTCGATCACGATGAAGTCCTGGCTGCGCGCTGCCTCCATCAGTTCCAGCCGTCGCGCCAGCGGCATGGTCACGGTGGTCGGGGCCTGGTGGCTGGGGGTGACAAACACCATTTCCGTGCCGGCCGGGATGCGGTCCGGTGCCAGTCCCTGGCTGTCCACCGTTTGCAGGTGCACATCGCGGGTGTGCAGCGAAAAGATGTTGCGCGCATCCGGCAGGCCGGGGTCTTCCACGACGACCTTGGTGGTGGATTTCGCCAGCAGGCTGGAGATCATGTACAGCGCGTGCTGTGCGCCCAGCGTGACGAGGATTTCGTCTTCGCCTGCCATGATGCCGCGGCGTGGCAGGATGCGCCGGCGGATCTGCTCAACCAGCAGCGGGTCATCTGCGGCGTAATGATCGTCGGTCCAGGCGTTGAACCAGCGCTTGCCCAGCGTTTGCCTGGCGCACTCGCGCCACTCGGCGATGGGAAACAGGTTGTGGTCCACCTGGCCATAGATGAACGGGTACTTGTAAGACGACCAGTCCAGCGGCTTGGTGATGTTCTCCAGACTGGCCGGTGTGCGGGCAAAGCGCGCCTGCCAGTCCGGCGCGGTGGACGGCAGGTCCGGGCGCGGAGCAGGGACGGGGCGCGATGCCTGCTGCGGGATGGCCTTGTCCGACACGTAGTAACCAGACCGCTCGCGCGCCACCAGGTAGCCATCATCAAGCAACCCCTGGTAGGCCAGCATCACGGTATTGCGCGAAACCCCCAGCACCTTGGCCATCTTGCGGGTAGATGGCACCGGTTCCTCGCGTCCAAGCTGCCCATCGAGAATGGCCGAAACGAACGCTTCGCGAATCTGGGTTTGCAGGCTGGCGTGTTCGCCACGCTTGATTTGCAGCAGCCAGTCGCGCATCGCGCCGGTTCCTTTCTGGTCTGATCGAAATGGGTAACTGGACCCACGCTAGCGCCAGACTGGCCCCCTTGTCACGAGGTATCGGTATCAACTGGCTGTTCCGCACACAGTGTGGCCCGAATGTCACACTTGCCTCAAATGTTCCGCAGTGTGATGGAATCGGATTGACCCAACGGCGCTTATCGGAGACATTTGCCTCGAAATTCGGGGGCGAATTCAAAAAACCTTGCAGGGGACTACAATGAAGAAGCTTCTGACGGCGACAGTTGCAGCATCGGCCATGAGCCTGTTTGTCGGCACGGCACAGGCGGCGGACTATGAGCAGGCCATCCAGGACCTGGTGGTTTCCGGAAAGGTAGAGAGCTGGGTCGGCGTGACCGCAGTTACCAGCACCAGCGGGGGTGCCGACGATGACATGGAGGGCAGCTACCTGGCCTCTGGCGGAAGTGCCATGCTCAGCCTGCCGCTTGGCGCCGGTCTTGCCATGCAGATGGACGCCAGCTGGGAACGCAATCTGGACACGCTCGCCGACAGCAGCACTAATGACGACCGCTTTGAGCATTCGTTTCAGGGCGCGGCGCATTTCAGCATGCGTGATCCCTCGTTCGGCCTGATTGGCGTATTTGGCGGTGCCGGCAAGGCTGTGTTTGAGAACGGCAACGACGCCGAGTTTGCCTTCGTCGGCGGTGAAGGCCAGTTGTACCTGCAAGACTGGACCCTTTACGCACAGGCCGGTGCAATCCTTTCCTCAGGTGATGATGACATTCTGGGCAATACGGATGAGGGGCATGAGGCATTCTTCGTGCGCGGTGTAGCCCGCTGGTTCATTGATGGCGCGTCCCGTTTGCAGGTCGAAGGTGCATTTGCCAATGGTGATGTCGACGGCGACGATGACGGCAACATGGACATCTTTGAATGGGGCGTCCGCTATGACCGTATCGTAGGCCTGCCGTTACTCGGCGACACGCAGATGTTCGTCGCTTATCGCGGCAACAGCTTCGACAAGAACGAGGATGATCCTGGTGCATTTGTCGACCACACGTTCATGGTTGGCACCTCAATGCATTTTGGTGGCAACTCGATGCAGGAGTTCGACCGCGTTGGTGCCACGCTCGACACACCCAACATTGGCCGCTGGGTAATTTCCGGCGAGCAGGTCGAATAGCACCTCGAGGACTACCACTTTTAGGAGCGCCGCGGGAAACCGCGGCGCTTTTTGTTTGGATCGCCTCCAGGTTTGCTGGTTGACCACTGCACCCCCTGCGCGCAAAGTCCTTTACACGGATTGAAAAGCAAACAAGGGGACTGATTCATGCGCAAGATGGTGAGCTCACTTCGATCGCCAGAACCCAAGGATTCTGATGTCCGGTTGAAACAGGATGTCGGCGCAGTCGGCAACATGGCCGAAGGCCTGCCGCTCTACAGTTTCCGGTATCTCTGGGACGACACCGAATACGTGGGCGTCATGGCGCAGGACGTGCTCAAGGTGCGCCCTGAAGCGGTATCCGTAGGCCAGGACGGCTACTATCGCGTCGATTATGCCATGCTCGGCACCCGCATGATGACCAAAGCGGAATGGGATGCGCTGCAAGCCGAAGACGGTGAACTGGCCACCGGCGCGACGTCGCCCGAACCGAAGCCGCAGTCTGACATTCGGCTGAAACGCGACATCGTTCGGCTGGACAAGCTGTCGCCAGAGCCCAAGCCATCGGACTTGCGCCTCAAGCGCGACGTATCATGCCTGGGAAGCCTGCGTTAGCCGCGCAACGGACCGGCCGTCTGACCAAACGTCATCACGCCCGCCATGTGATCGGGATTCAAACTGTCAGGTGACTTCACCGTCGCTGGCGCTATTGCCGCTTGCAGCGGGTCTGCTAGCTTGCCCCCTTAACGAGTCCTGACAAGAGTACCGGAAGCGCAATGGCGAGCGAGCCCAAGATCGACCTCAACCTGAAGACCTGGGACGAGATCAAGACCTCCACCTGCTACATGTGCGCCTGCCGCTGCGGCATCAAGGTGTACCTCAAGGACGGGACGGTCAAATACATCGAGGGCAACCGCGACCACCCGGTCAACAAGGGCGTGCTGTGCGGCAAGGGCTCTGCCGGCATCATGCAGCAGTATTCGCCCGCGCGCCTGACCAAGCCGCTGATGCGGGTCGGCCCGCGCGGCTCCGGTGAGTTTCGCGAGGTCGAATGGGAAGACGCCCTGCGCACCTGCACCACGTGGCTCAGCCAGGTGCGCTCAACCGACCCGAAGAAGCTCGCCTTCTTCACCGGGCGCGACCAGTCGCAATCGCTGACCGGCTGGTGGGCCACGCAATTCGGCACCCCCAACTTCGCCGCCCACGGCGGGTTCTGCTCGGTCAACATGGCAGCGGCCGGCCTTTATACCTTCGGCGGTTCGTTCTGGGAGTTCGGTGAACCGGACTGGGACCGCACGCAATACTTCATGCTGTTCGGCGTGGCAGAGGATCACGCCTCCAACCCGATCAAGATGGGGCTGGGCAAGTTGAAGGCGCGAGGCGTCAAGATTGTCTCGATCAACCCGGTCAAGTCCGGTTACTCGGCGATTGCTGATGAATGGGTGGGCATCCGCCCCGGTACCGACGGGCTGTTCGTCGGCGCGCTGATCCAGCAGATACTAAAGGCCGGCAAGATCGACCTCGATTACCTCGCCCGCTACACCAACGCCGCCCACCTCGTCATCCGCGACAGGGCGAGCAGCGACGATGGCCTGATCGCGCGCGACCGCTACGGCAAGGTGCTGGTGCTCGACAGTGCGACCGGCAAACCTGGTCCGGTCGACAAGGTGGAAAAGCCCGCCATGCATGGCGAGGTCAAGCTGCCGGGCAAGGGCAAGCGCACGGCGGTTCCCTCGTTCCAGCTTGTCGCTGAACGCTACCTGTCCGACGAGTACACGCCCGAGCGCGCGGCCGCCGCCTGCGGCATCGATGCTGGCACCATCATCCGCCTTGCCGGTGAACTGGCCCATGCAGCGTTCGAGCAGGCTTTCGAGTTGCCCATCGCCTGGACCGACAGCCACGGCCGCAAGCACGCTTCGATGACCGGGCGCCCGGTGTCGATGCACGCCATGCGCGGCATCTCGGCCCACTCCAACGGTTTCCACACCTGCCGGTCCATCCACATGCTGCAGATCATGCTCGGCTCCATCGATGTGCCGGGCGGTTTCCTGTACAAGCCACCGTTTCCCAAGGCAGCCCCTCCCGGCCTCAAGCCCGCCGGCAAGGTGGGCGAGGTCAACCCGCTGAAACCCTTGCCCGGCCCGCCGCTGGGCTTCGTGGCAGGGCCTGAAGACTTGCTGGTCGAAGCTGACGGCACCCCGCGCCGCATCGACAAGGCGTATTCATGGGATGCACCCATCGCCGCGCACGGCCTGATGCACACGGTGATTACCAACGCCGCCAACAAGGACCCCTACGGCATCGACGTGCTGTTCATGTACATGGCCAACATGAGCTGGAATTCGACCATGAATTCCGGCGGCATCATGGACCACCTGACGAAGATCGACGAGGCGACGGGTGAGTATGCCATTCCGAAGATCATCTATTCCGACGCCTACTATTCGGAGATGGTGGCTTATGCCGACGTGATCCTGCCCGACACGACATACCTTGAACGCTGGGACTGCATCTCGCTGCTTGACCGGCCGATTTCAGAGCCGCACGGACCCGCAGACTCGATTCGCCAGCCGGTTGTCGAACCGGGCCGCGACGTGAGGCCGTTCCAGACCGTGCTGCTCGACCTGGGCGCGCGGCTGGGCCTGCCGGGCATGGTCAAGGAAGACATGACGCCGAAGTATCCCGGCGGCTATCCCGACTACATCGTCAACCACGAGCGCGGCCCCGGCATCGGCCCGCTGGCGGGGTTCCGAGGGGTGGATGGCTCGAAGGAAGGCAAGGGCGAGGTCAACCCGAACCAGCTTGAACGCTACATCGAGAACGGCTGCTACTGGAAGCACGAGATGCCCGAGCACATGCGCTACTACCGCATGGCCAACAAGGATTACCTTGAATGGGCGCAAGGCTTTGGCTTCAACCCCAATGCCAACCCGATCACCTTCAACCTCTATTCCGAGGTGTTGCAGAAGTTCAGGCTTGCTGCGCGCGGGCATGGCGACGTGGTGCCCCCGCAGATGCACCGCCGCCGCGTCGAGGCGTTCTTTGATCCCGTGCCGATGTGGTACGCGCCGTTCGAAGAGGCGATGACCGATGCCACGGACTTCCCCATGCACGCGGTTACCCAGCGGCCGATGGCGATGTATCACTCGTGGGGCTCGATGAACGCTTGGCTGCGCCAGATCCTGGGCCGCAACTGGCTGTACATGGACCGGGGCAGGGCGAAGACGCTGGGCCTCAAGGACGGGGACTGGGTGCACGTTACCAGCCACCATGGCCGCATCAAGGTGCAACTGAAGCTGATGGACGGGGTAAACCCTGACACCGTGTGGACATGGAACGCCATCGGCAAGCGCTCCGGTGCTTGGAACCTCGACAAGAATGCGCCTGAAGCGAAGAAGGGCTTTCTGCTGAACCACATCATTTCCGACCTGCTGCCGGTGCGTGAAGGCGGTTACCGTTATTCCAACTCCGATCCCGTGACGGGGCAGGCGGCTTGGTACGACCTGCGGGTGCGGGTGGAAAAAGCCAGCGGCGCACACGTCAGCGAGCCGCAGTATGAAACGGTGAAGAAGCCGTCCGGCCTGTTCCGCGCGGCGATGAAGGTGGGCCAGCGAATTGCCCGGGGGACAGCACGATGACCTCACTGCCTGATACCACCCGGCCCGGCCAGAAGAAGCTCGGACTGGTGATCGACCTTGATACCTGCGTGGGCTGCCAGGCCTGCGCCACGTCGTGCAAGGAGTGGAACAACCAGGGCTACTCCGCCCCGCTGACCGACATCGAACCCTATGGGCCGGACCCGGTCGGGGCGTGGCTCAACCGCGTACACGGCTACGAGACGGGCGAGGGCAACGACACCCGCGCAGTGCATTTTCCGCGCTCGTGCCTGCACTGCGAAACACCGGCCTGCGTGACCGTGTGCCCGACCGGTGCCAGCTACAAGCGCGCCGAGGACGGCATCGTGCTGGTCAACCCGGACACCTGTATCGGCTGCAAGCTGTGCTCGTGGGCATGTCCCTATGGCGCGCGCGAGTACGACACCGATGACGGGGTGATGAAAAAATGCACCTTGTGCGTTGACCGCATCTACAACGAGAACCTGGAACCCGAAGACCGTCAGCCCGCCTGCGTGCGGGCCTGTCCCACGGGCGCGCGTCACTTTGGCGACCTGGGCGATCCGGCGTCTGACGTCTCGAAACTGGTGAAAAGCCGCGGCGGGTTCGACCTGCTGCCGCAGATGGACTACAAACCGGTCAACAAGTACCTGCCGCCGCGTGCCCGCCGCACTGGCGAGAACGCCGTTCCATCAGCCCAGATGGAAACGGTCGGCAAGGGTGACGGGTCCGTTGCCGAACGCTTCTTCTCCTGGCTCGACAAGGCGCTGTCCTGATGCATCCTGCTTATTCCGTCATCTTGTTCACCACGGCCTCCGGTGCCGGCTATGGCCTGCTGGCGCTGCTGGGTCTGACCGGTGCCAGCCACGGCCAGGCATCGAGCTTCTGGTATGGCGCAACGGCGATGGTGCTGGCGCTGGGGCTGATCACGGTGGGGCTGCTGGCATCCACCTTTCACCTGGGCCACCCGGAGCGCGCCTGGCGGGCGTTCTCGCAGTGGCGCACCAGCTGGTTGTCGCGCGAGGGGGTTGCTGCGGTAATCACCTACATTCCGGCCTGCCTGTTCGGCCTGTTGTGGGTGTTCGGCGGCAATGAGACAGCCATCGCCATCACCGGCTACCTGACCGCATTGATGGCCATGGTGACGGTGTTCACAACCGCGATGATCTATGCCTCGCTGCCGACCATTCGCCAGTGGCGGCACTTCATGGTGGTGCCGGTCTATATCCTGTTTTCCATCGCCACCGGCGCGGTGTTGCTGTTCGCGCTGTCCGCCCTGTTCGGCCGCTCCGGCATTCCGGCACTCGGCGTCATTACAATCGTGGCACTTGGCCTCGCCGGGCTTGCCAAGCTGGTCTACTGGGCGGGCATCGACCGCATGAAACCGAAGTACACGATGGGCCAGGCGACCGGGCTTGGCGGGTCGGTGCGCCAGTGGGAAGTGCCCCACACCAGCGAGAACTTCGTACAGCGCGAGATGGGGTTCCGGGTTGCCCGCAAGCATGCCGCCAGGCTCCGCATGATCTGTATCGGCTTGCTGGCAGGCGCCCTGGCGGCGATCTGGCTGGCGTTCACGGCCGGTGGGGCAGTAGCGCCCGTGCTGGCGGTGGCTGCGGTGGTGCTGACGGGAGTGGCCGTGGCCATGGAGCGTTGGCTGTTCTTTGCGCAGGCGAAGCACGTGGTGACGCTGTTCTATGGCGAACAGTCGGTGTGAGTTGCCACCACCGGCACTTGGCCGGTGATGGCAGTTCATGCGTTACTGTTTGGGCCTGATGACATCGCTGTAGGCACCGCGCACGAACAGCGTCACCTTGACGTCCCGCTTGTCACGGTTGCGCCAGAACCAGCCGTGCTTGCCGGTATATGCGGCCTTCAGCACACCTTCATCCCCCGGTACGCCGCGGCCCTTCTTGTAGCTGGTTTCCTGGCCCGACGCATCGCCGTGCATGTCGTAGTTCAGCTTGCCACCCTCGGCGACCCACTTGAACTCGACCTCGCCGTCTTTCTCCATGACGAGCTTGACCTCGATGCCCTTGCCGGGTTCCAGCGTGTAGCTGATCTCGTCGGTCCAGGCAGGCGTGGATGATTGCGCCTGCGCCGAGCCGATGAACATGACGAACAGGCCACCATTGAACAGGCTGCCCGATGTATTGCCGGCAGGAGGGGTCTGCTGTTCCTGCTGATGGTCCTTCTCGGCTTCATCGGCAAGCTGCTGCTTGATCTCGCCCATCTCGGTGAGCTGCAGCATGCGACCCACCCCGGTGGGGTCAATCGCGTACTCCGCCGGCAGCACAATGGTGATCAGGATCACGATTGCCGTGATGATGGCAATAACGGTGGACTTCAGTAGCTGTGCGGAAGTGGGCAGGTCTGCCGCAGTCGGTTTTTCAGAATTGTACATTGGTCAACCTCAGTGTGTGGATGGTACGAAATAGCCGGTCAGATGCATGCCCGTGAGCACGAAGCCGGCGGTCATCATCGCGACATTGGCGGTGTAGGCATGGCGCCAGAAACTCTCGGTCCTGCGCCAGTAGCTGATGGCAATCAGGATGCCGGCAAGCGCCAGTAGCTGGCCGATTTCGACACCGATGTTGAACGCGATCAGGTTGGTCAGCAGCCCATCCTCGGCAATCTCGTATTCCTGCACCTTGGTCGCAAGGCCAAAGCCGTGGAACAGGCCGAAGATGAAGGTTGCTGCCTTGGTGTTGGGCTGGAAGCCGAACCAGCGCTGGTAGGCTCCCATGTTGTCCAGTGCCTTGTAGACGACGGACAGCCCGATGATCGCATCGATCAGGAACGAACTGATCGATATGTTGTAGTACACCCCGATGATCATGGTCAGCGAATGGCCCACGGCAAACAGGGTCACATAGACGCCGATGTGCTTCAGCTTGTAGAGAAAGAAGATGACGCCGGCGAGAAACAGCAGGTGATCATAGCCGGTGATCATGTGCTTCGCCCCGAGGTACACGAAAGGGATGAAGTGAACGCCGTAGATTTCCTGGATGTAGCCCTTGTCGCCTTCGGCCACAGCATGGGCCAGCACGGGCTGGGCCATGGCCAGCAGTACCGCAAGGCCAAGGGTCATGCACAGGGCAAGGCGCTGCCACCACTCAAGGTAAGCCGCGCCCAACCCGGTATTGGGTTGGTAAAGCATGGTTGTTTCCTGTCTTGGAATTGAACTGCGTCGCGCTTGCGCGGACGCTTTCAGGCAATTCAGGAAACGCGCGGTGGCCTCTTGAGCCGGAAGGCCTCATCAGGACTGTAGGTGGCGGGTGGACCGGCCAGCCAGTCACGCACGGCTGCACGGGTGACCGTAACTGCATCGCTTAGCATGTTTGGTATATCGTGCGAATGGTCTGCCGCGTCGTGGCCGTGATGGTGTCCGTGATGATGGCCGTGATGGTGATCGTCCTCGAAGCCGTCATCGTGGCTGTGACCGTGTTCGGCAATCTCGATCTGGAATTGCAGGTGGCGTTCGTCTTCAGCCTTTGCAAGCTGGTTCGGCATGTGGGCTGACAACGTGGCTATGTTCGAAAGCACCACGGCTAAGGCGATCGTGAGCGACAACAGTGTCCGGGCATTGGAACTCTGCCGTATCAGTTTCATGAGCGCTCAACGTCCAGGATGGGGAGGAAACCGGCTCATTGTGAGGACGAGATAGCGCGGTATCCATAAACCTTTATGCAAGACGGATAGCAATTACCTCCTGATTTGTTAAGTGGCAATTGCATCGCGAACGGGGTCGTTCAGTTCGGGTTCATCCGCGCTGGCCCATGACTGTCTTCCAGAGTGCGGGGCAAAGCTGAACACAGGGAGACCATCATGACCTTGAACCTGAAAGCCGCTGCGGCAATTGCCATCCTGCTGGCCGTGTCAACGACGCCTGCCTACGCGGGATCGGTCGAACGGATTTGCGTATCCAAGGGTGCTATTGCCAATGCCGTTACCATCAAGCTGTCCACCGGCTGCGTGAGCACCACCAGATGGGTGATCGGTCATGACTTCATCGTCAAGGGCCGGGAGGACGGTTCTGCCATCGACATCATCGGTGCGTTCAAGCACCGCAATCCCGATGCCAGGATCGTGACGGCGGATTGCATGGGCTCCAAGTCCCTGACGTTTGATGTGGTGGGGCTGACCTCCGGTGAGATAGACGTGATCGAAAACGGAAAGTCTCGCGGTGTCATCAGCCTTGTGGGTTCAACGGGCGAGCAGTGCCTTGAGCGCAACCGGATCAAGTCGAACGGCATTGGCACCGGCATTGGCAAGCGTGGCTAGGGCGTTGTTCCCGCTGCATGCGATGACCGCGCTCATTCTCGCTCGATGTTGAGCGGCATGGTCGTGGCAATCATCGCCGAGGCAAAGGTCAGTGCGAGGGTGAAGAAAAACTCGAAGCTCGCTGCCAGCGGGATGTCCGATCCGAGTATCAGAGACTGCAGGTTTGCAACGTCATTATGCAGATTGTTTATGCATCATGTCACATGGTGCATGGCCTGAGGGGGCCTTACTCTACGCGCTGATGAAGGTCCTGCATCTGATACCTGCTGCTGCCCTTGTGCTGATGCTGGGTGCTGCCGCCGCCCTCGCAGACATGCAACGTGTCGGCGGCTTCGAGATCGACCGCACCGAGGTCACCATCGGTGAGTTCCGCCAGTTCGTCGAGGCAACCGGGCTGGCCACGGCGGCAGAGCAGGCCGGGGGCGGGCAGGTCTATGGCGCCGGCTGGGAGCAGAAGCCGGGCTGGACCTGGAAGGCACCTTTCGGCGAGCCCGGCACGGATGATGAGCCCGCCGCCCACGTGACATACGATGAGGCCAAGGCCTATTGCGCCTGGGCCGGCAAGCGGCTCCCGACGGATGCCGAGTGGATGGAAGCTGCCTATACCGAACGCCGGGCCAACCCAACATCCGGGTTCGAGACCGGCACAACCTACGACTACCCGACCGGTGAAACGCCGCAAGGTGCCAATTGCCTTGATGGCTGCGGTCCGGCACCGGTGGTGGACCGTTCCGCCATTCTTGATCGTGGGCGCGGCCATGCAGCAGCCGGCAAGACGAAGCCCGGTGTCAACGGCTTGTACGACATGGGCGCCAACCTGTGGGAATGGGTGGATGGCACCGTCTCTTCTGGCCAGATCCTGACCAGGGGCGGGTCGTGGTGGTGCGGTCCAGCCCAGATGCACCGCGACCATGCCCAGTCCAAGCCGCCGCAGACAGCGGTTGTCTACATCGGGTTCCGCTGCGCCCGCGACGCCGGCAGTTGATCTTGACATTGCGACTCAAGGTTGAATAAACTTGCTGTTTACGACTCTTGTTTACCATGATCCCCAGTTGAATACCGGGGGGTTTTGGTATGTGTATGCGTGTGTGCGTGGCCGTCTTGGCCGCGCTGGTCACTGTTGTGCTTAATGTGATGCCGGGCGTTGCAGCCGAAGCCGCGCAGGCAAGGCCATGGCACCTTACTTCTTCCGAAACATGGATACCGTCCGATCCGTCTCATGTGGCGATCGCTGCCTTGCCGCGTGAAACCCTGTGGACGCAACCCGCAGCAGTGCAGGCACCGGCACCGGCACAGGTGACTGGACATGCCGCAGTGGTCCGCCGGAAAGAAGTGCAGTGCCTGGCAGTAGGGCTGTATCATGAGGCGCGAGGCGAGTCCGAGCTGGGCCAGATCGCGGTGGCTCAGGTAATCCTCAACCGGGTCGCAAGCCGCAAGTATCCCGACACTGTCTGTGGGGTGGTGTTCGAAAACCAGCATCGCAGAAATGCCTGCCAGTTTTCATTTGCGTGCGATGGCAAGTCCGATCAACCGCGCGACATGCCGGTATTTGAACGGCTGTCGGCTCTGGCTGAAGCGGTGATGTGCCATGGCGATTGTGCGCCGCATGTCAACCGCGAGTCGCCTCTGGCGCGCCTGCCGGGCGGCCTGCGCCGGGCCAGCCATTACCATACCACTCAGGTGTCGCCCGGCTGGGGCCGCCGCATCCGCAAGGTCGGCAGGATCGGTGCGCACATCTTTTATGTGTCCGACCGGGTTATGTCGTCGCTATAGCCTGTGGGCCGTGCGCCGGTGTAGCGTTGCCGGCATGCGCGAGAAAATTGAAGTTCCCATCGACACCATCAGGCTGGCTGGCGACCTGACCCTTGAAGACAACTGGTTCGCCACCGGCCAGCTTGACGGCGATACGCTGGCAATCGGCGAGCCGGCTTATCACCAGCGCAACTGGAGTTACCTGCTGCGCAACGGCGGTGAAGCACTGCTGTTTGATACCGGTTCGGGCCGCCGTCCCATTGCGCCGCTGGTCGCCCGCCATGCCGGTGGAGCACACGTCACGGCGTTCCCGTCGCACATGCACTTTGATCATCTGGGTGGCATCAACGCATTTGGTCCGGTGATGGTGGCTGACCTGCCGATGCTGCGCTCGGTGGCTGACGATGGCCGGATCACGCCGACCTCCGACATGTACCTCGGCCATTTCGAGGGCCTCGCCACGCCCACCTTCGAGGTCGGCAGATGGGTTCAACCGGGTGAAGCGATCAGCGTCGGGGACCGCCGCCTGGAAGTGCTGCACACGCCCGGCCATTCGCCGGACTCGGTCAGCCTGTGGGAACCTGGCCGCAACCGCCTCTACGCGGCAGATTTCATCTATCGCGGCGCGCTCTATGCACAAACGCCGGGCGCATCGTTGACTCAATACCTTGCCGTTTGCCGGCAACTCATTGAAAAACTGCCTGAAAATGTCGAGATCGTGTGTGCGCACGGCCGCCCGATTGATGGTGAGGACGAAGTGCCTGTGGTCAGCCACGGCGACCTTCAGCAAGTTGAACAGGTATTGACCAGGCTTCTTGATGGTGACGCACACACTGGCGAGGCACCGGTCAATGAACGAATGCACCTGCTCTACTCGGCGGCCAGCTTTGAAGATTCAGCTATATAAAGAAATCCTTATGTGATAGATTAAACAAATCACCTGAGCCCTCTGACAAGGTATTTTCCGATGTCCCGCGCAAGCTTCCTCGACCTTCTGAATTCCCGCGACTGGCTGCTGGCTGACGGGGCCACCGGCACCAACCTGTTCGCCGCCGGACTGCAGTCGGGCGATGCGCCGGAGCTGTGGAATGTCGACCACCCGGACCGCATCCGCACGCTGCACCGCAAGTTCATCGAAGCCGGGTCCGACATCGTGCTGACCAACTCGTTCGGCGGTTCATCCTACCGTCTGAAGCTGCACAACGCGCAAGACCGGGTGCATGAGCTGAACAAGATTGCTGCAGAACTGGCCCGCGCGGAAGCGGATGCCGCCGACCGCCCGGTCATCGTGGCAGGCTCCATCGGGCCCACTGGCGAGATCATGCAACCTGTCGGCACGCTGTCGCATGAAGATGCCGTCGCGGCGTTCACCGAGCAGGCAAAGGCGCTCGAGGACGGCGGGGCCGACGTGCTGTGGATAGAGACGATCTCGTCGGAGGAGGAGTTCAAGGCAGCCCTTGAGGGCGCACGAACGACCTCACTGCCGGTGGTTGCCACCATGAGCTTCGACACCAACGGCCGCACCATGATGGGCCTGACGCCGGCCAACTATGCAAAGCTTGCAGCGGTACTTCCAGACGCGCCGGACGCCATTGGTGCCAACTGCGGCACAGGAGCTGCCGAACTGGTGGCCGCGGTGATGTCGATGACCGAAACCGACCCGCAGGCCGTTGTCGTGGCCAAGGGCAACTGCGGCATCCCCGCGTGGATGGATGGCCACATCCATTATGACGGCACGCCGGAACTGATGGCCGACTATGCCCGCCTCGCCTTTGACTCAGGCGCGAAGATCATCGGCGGCTGCTGCGGCACTACCTACGAACACGTCCGCGCCATGCGGGACTCGCTGGATAGCTACAGCAAGGGTGAACGCCCGAGCGTCGAAACGGTTGAGGAACGTCTCGGGAAGGTGTCCGCGCTGGCGCATGGCACCGATACCGCCGCAGAAGGGGCAGCGCGGCGTGGCCGCGAGGGCAGGGGTGGACGCCGCAGGAGCTGATTGACCGTCAGGCCAGCGCTTCCAGCCGCTCCAGCATCGTGTCCACTTCGGCCGAAGTGTTGTAGTGCGCAAGCCCGATGCGCAGTACGCCGCCGGAGTCCATCAGGCCCATCCGGTTGATCGGCTCGAGCGCATAGTTATGACCCGACCACAGGAACATGTTGGACTGTGCGAATGAGGCAGCAAGGTCTGCCGGGTTCTTGCCCTCGACGGTGACGGACACCGTGGGCACCCGCCGGTGCATGCCATTGGCGCTGGTGATGCCGCGCACTTTCACACCCTTGATTGAGGTCAGCCCGCCGATCAATTGCCTGGTCAATACCATTTCATGGGCTTGCATGTTCGCCATGCCGCTGACCAGTTTCGTCCGCGAAACGGGTACGCCGCAATCGGCCTCGGGGCTGGCCAGCGACGCTATGTATTCAAGCGCACCCAACATCGCCGCAAGGGTTTCGCGCGGAGACGTACCCGACTCGAAGGCTCCGGGCGGGCCATAGGCCAACGCCGGGCGCACGTTGTAGCTGTACAGCGTTTCCAGCAACTGACGGCGGCCGTACATCAGCCCCATGTGCGGGCCGAACCACTTGTAGGCCGATGACACCAGGAAGTCGCAGCCGATGGCCTGCACGTCGATGGGAATGTGCGGGGCGGACTGCACCGCATCGACATAGGATATCACGCCTGCTGCACGTGCCTTGCGGCATATCCCTGCCACGTCGTTGATGGTACCGGTGCAGTTGGAGGCGTGGCCGAGCGCCACGATCTTTGTCTTGTCCGTCAGGACCGCGTCAAACGCATTGTCGGCAAATTCGAAGGTATCGGGATCGAAGTCCAGCCATTTCACGGTGGCTCCGGTATCAGAGGCCACATGCAGCCACGGCGCGACATTGGCATCATGGTCCATGCGTGACAGGACGATCTCGTCGCCCTCGGAAATTTTCAGCGATTTCTGCAGGTTGCGCGACATGGCCAGCGTCATGGTGGTCATGTTTGCCCCGAACATGATTTCTGACGGTGACGGTGCATTATAGAACTGCGCAGCCGCTACCCGCGCCTGGTCAACAAGTTCCTGGGCCTTGATAGAGGTGATGAAACTGCCGCCGAGGTTGGCGTTCTGCTCGGTCATGGCGCGCACGGCGCGATCGATGACCTGTTGCGGTACCTGGGTGCCGGCCGGGTTGTCGAAGTAGATGCGCGCGGTGCCCTCATCGGTGATGGCAAGGGCAGGAAACTGCGCGCGCACGCTTTCGATCGGAAAATCGCTCATTCGGTACCTTCCTGGGGCAGCAGCATTTTTCATGATTCCGGGTTTCGTGGCAGGGACCCTTGTGACAGGGTCTTGACGGGTTATACGACACCCGGTGTGCCCGGCAACAGCCAGTGCAGCGAATTCATCGTGCCATGGTGAAGGCAGTCGCATTCAAGCACGTTGTTGTCGCTAAGAATACGTTGAATGCAGGATAAAACGCGGTACATAACGCCATGCAATGGCCACTGGCCAACGGCGCGCCCTGATGGAGAACTTTGATGAGCGACGACGATCTTGATCTCAGGTCCCTGGATGATGACGAACTCGTGCAGCAGATGCACGATGACCTGTACGACGGCCTGAAGGAAGAGATCGAGGAATCGGTCAACATCTTCCTCGAGCGCGGTTGGACCCCTTACAAGATCCTGACCGAGGGCCTCGTTGAAGGCATGCGCATCGTCGGCATCGACTTCCGCGACGGCATCCTGTTTGTGCCGGAAGTGCTGCTGGCTGCCAATGCCATGAAGGCTGGCATGTCAATCCTCAAGCCGCTGCTGGCTGAAACCGGTGCCCCTCGCGTCGGCAAGATGGTCATCGGCACCGTCAAGGGCGACATCCACGACATCGGCAAGAACCTCGTTGCCATGATGATGGAAGGGGCCGGATTCGAGGTCATCAACATCGGCATCAACAATCCGGTCGAGAACTACCTCGCCGCCATCGAAGAACACCAGCCGGACATTCTCGGCATGTCGGCGCTGCTGACCACTACCATGCCCTACATGAAGGTCGTCATCGACACCCTCAAGGAAAAGGGCATGCGCGATGATTACATCGTGCTCGTAGGCGGCGCACCGCTGAACGAGGAATTCGCCACCGCCATCGGTGCCGACGCCTATTGCCGTGATGCTGCCGTGGCCGTTGAAACCGCCAAGGAATTCATGGCGCGCAAGCACAACCAGGTCTGACGGCGAAGGCCTTTTCCACCTGGACGATCTGAACACGGGCCGGATGCCAGCGCATCCGGCCTTTTTCGTATTGACTGCCAGGTGCGCCTGGATGAACGCCAGATGAACGCAAGTCTCAGGATTCGTTCAGCCAGCGCTCCCTATAACCGTCATCAACAACGAACACCGCAGACGGTCCAGGCGCTCAATCAACAAGACGGACCGGCACGGTTTTGAAGCAAACCTTGTCAAACCAGAAAGATCCAGGAGATCGAACCATGTTGAAGAAGTCCCTGATTGCTGCCGTCGCTGCCCTCACCATTGCTGTTGGCGTTTCCTCGCCGGCCCAGGCCATGTCCAAGAAGGGTGCCCTGTTTCTCGGCCTCGGCCTCGGCACAGCCGCCGCCATCGGCGCAGCCCATGCCCACGACCGTGGCTATGGCTACGGTGATTATGGCTACCGTGGTCGCGGCTACCGCTCCGAGCGCCGCGCATACCGTTACTGGGCTCGCGAGTGCGCAGACCGCTGGGGCTATGAAAGCCGCCGCTGGCACCGCTGCATGGCCCGCCACGGCTTCTGAGCCACGCCAACACGCAAGACATGCCGCAGCGCCGCTGGAGAAATTCCGGCGGCGTTTTGCGTTGTGATGAACATCACATCAGCGTGATTGCCATTCTGTCATGTTGGGTTCATCGAAACACGCCGCAAACGCACTGGCGATTTGAACCTGGATCAACGTCCATATCAGGAGACAGACCAATGACCACGCTTCGCAACACCGCCGTCGCCGCCATGGCTGCACTGACCATCGCCCTGGCAGCTTCCTCGCCTGCCAATGCCTTGTCCAAAAAGGGCGCATTCTTCCTCGGCATGGGCACTGCCGCAGCCTTCGCGGGCGCCGCTCATGCCCATGGTCACGGCTACTACGGCTACGGCCACCGCTACCATGGTGGCAACCACTACCGCCGTACAGCACGCCGCTGCGCCCGCAAGTGGGGTTGGCACACGGGCCGTTTCGAGGATTGCATGGAGGACCACGGCTACTGAGTGCGCTGCCTGCAACTCGCCTTGCAACGCTGCCGGAAAAATCCGGCGGCGTTTTGCTTTGTCGCCGCCGGCTTGAGAGAATATGCTGCGCGTCATGAAAGCCGTTCTACCTGAAGACAGTTTCGAGTTTCGCAGGGGCGCGGGCGACGTGCTGGTAATTGCCTGCGGGGCGCTGGCGCGAGAACTGATCGCCCTGGTAGAGTTGAACAACTGGCGCCAGTTCGACATCCAGTGCCTGCCGGCGATCTGGCACAACACGCCCGAGAAGATCCCCGATGGCGTGCGCGCGGCCATCCACAAGGCGCGTGAGGCCGGCCGCTACCGGCAGATTTTCATTGCCTATGGCGATTGCGGCACGGGCGGGCTGCTCGACAAGGTGATTGACGAGGAAGGCGTGGAGCGCATTGACGGACCACACTGCTATTCGTTCTTTTCCGGCAATGACGCCTGGACGGGGCACCAGGACGAGATCACGGCATTCTACCTGACCGATTACCTGGCCCGCCACTTCGACACGCTGGTGTGGAAAGGCTTCGGCCTCGACCGTCATCCTGAGCTGCGCGACATGATGTTCGGCAACTACACCAAGGTGGTGTACCTGGCGCAGACCAGGGACCAGATGCTGGTTCGCCAGGCCGAGGCTGCTGCCGCCAAGCTGGGCCTTGAGTATGAATACCGCTTCACCGGTTACGGCGACCTCGCCACGACGCTGGATCGGATCAGCTGAAATCCGCCATGCGGTTTCTCCTCGGGCACCCGAGGCGTTATACCTCCTTCACGTCCATGAGCGCCCAACCCTCAAAAAGGAGGCTCCATCCATGACCTGGAACGTATACTTGTCCGGCGAAATCCACAGCAACTGGCGCGATGAACTGCGCGTCAGTGTCGAGAAGGCCGGCTTCGTGGTTGTGCGCTTCGGCGACTAGTACAAGCAGTGGAACGCTGAGTTCGATGCAGGCTACGCCTCAGCCCTTGGCAAGTCGGTGATCGTCATGCACGGGGAAGACCACAGCCACGCGCTGAAGGAAGTCGATGCAGCAGCCCTCGCAGTGACGGAGACGCCGCAGCAGCATAGATTGACCTGTAATCTCCACGCCGGCGCAAACCCTGCTACCATTGATCCTTGCGGTAATCGCCGCCGCTGATCTCGTAGTAGTCACCTGCTGACTCGCAGAAAATGTGACCTGCCAGCTTCTTGCCGAGCTTGCCGTCAATGGTGCCTGCCGCAATGGCCGTGTAGGTCCGCCCCGGCCCCTTCCAGAACAGCGTCGAGCCGCAGCGCGAGCAGAAGCCGCGCTTGCTGTCCGGTGAGGATTCATACCAGGCAAGCGTGTCTGACGTGACGAGTGCAAGGTCGCTATCCTCGGCCGCCGTGGCGCTCATGTAGTTGCCGGTGGTCTTGCGGCACTGGATGCAGTGGCACGCCACCACGTCGCGCAGGTTCCCGTTCACCTCGAAGGCGACACCGCCGCACAGGCAGCTTCCCGTGTAGCGGCTCATGCTGCCAGATCCTTCGACAGGGCCGCGATGTGTTCTGGCGTGATGCCGCAGCACCCGCCGACGATCTGGGCACCGGCCTCGCGCCAGTCTTGCGCTGCCTTGGCAAAGTCGGCCGGGTTGACGTCGACGAATTCCCAGTCCGGCATGCGGAACTCGCCGGCTTCAGGGTAGGTACCAACGTCGCCTGACCAGTTGGCCTTTATGATATCGAGCGCCTCGTGGATGACGTCCATCGGCGAGTGCATCACCAGGCACACGTCGGGCCTGCGCGCGGTCAGCGTCTTGACCAGTGGCCCCAGTTCCTCGTCCGGGTGGTTCACCCCGGACAGGCCGCCCTTGGCGTTGCGTTCAACTGCAATGCCCACCCACACCGGCAGGCCGGTGTCCATGGCGGCATCCACGGCCCAGGCGGAGAACCGGCTGTCGCGCATCATCTCCAGCACGATCAGGTCTGCGCCGCAGGATTTCAGGTTCTCCGCCTTGTCCCGGTAGAGCGCGCGCATCGCGGCTTCGTCATACTCGATCCCTGCATCGAACCGGTCGGTACCGGCGGTGTGCGGGCGCATGACGGATATGGACCCGGCCACGGCAACTGGCCTGCCGGCGGCATCGGCAGCGGCGCGTGCTTCGCGCATGGCGGCGGCATCCACCTCGATCAGGTCGGTGCGGCCGCGCGCATGAAACATCAGCGGCGAGGAGGCATAGGTGTTGGCGGTGATCACGTCGGCACCGGCCTTGATGTAATCTTCGTGCACAGCGCGCACCACGTCCGGATGGGTCAGGTTGGCTTGCGCGCACCACACGTCTGAATCCATCTGTACGCCGCGGCGCTGGATGTCGGTGCCGGTACCGCCATCAAGGATGACGAGGTCGCCATCAGCGAGTTTTTGCCGGATGTGGTCATACATGGCGCGGGCCTTTCAAGGGTCGGTGTGTTGCGGGTCCACGCCGCGCGCCAGCATGAAGGCCCGCATGTGAAACCGCATCTGGTTCGGCCCGTAGCGATAGCCGGGCGCCACCGGACATGCAAGACGCGCCAGGCATCCGCGCTCGCGGCACGTTTGGCCCGCAGATGCCCCCAGATGACCGGCACATGCGGCGACGTCATAGGCGTTGCCGGAGAACGCTTCGACCGGGCAGGTGGCAAGGCAGGCCCTGGCTGTGCAGGTGTCGCACGGCGATGCCCACGCCGGTGGGGATGGGATGGCGAAAGCTTCGTCGAAGAGGAACGCGGCGCGGAACGCATGCCACAGGCCGAAGTCGGGCCGGATGTTCAAACCCAGCGGCGAGGTGAAGCCGGTACCTGCGGCCTTTGCCCACTGCAGGAACGGCGGAAACGGCTGGTCGAACGGAAACGCCACGCGCGCACCAAGTGCATCTGCCAGCGGCGTCAGCACGTCGCGTGTCCAGTCATCCATCAGGTCGCTTGAAGGATCGCGCTCGCGGGCGAAGCGGTCGAACATGGCAGGCCCTGCATTACCGACCAGCACCAGCCTTTTCGCGCCCATGCTGTGCACAGGTTCAGGCTGCAGCCATCCCAACGGCTCGAACGCCGCCGCCCGGATGCCCTTCTCGATGGCAGCGGGATCAGGCAAACCGCTTGTGGCCCGGCCGCATCAATTCGCGGTCCAGCATGATGTTGTGGTTGGCGCGGATCTTCTCGTCGACGTCTTCCGGGATGTACTGCGGGAAGTGGGTCGACAGGATCTTGTCCTTCTTGCGCGCGGCCTGCTTGATCAGGTCCGGCTTGCCGGCCTCGTTCCATTCCTTCGGGCTCATCCGGTTGCCGACGGTGGGGTAGACGTAATCCTTCTGCATCAGGTCAAGCGTCTGCCCGGAACCGAGGTAATGGCCGGGGCCGTTGAGGCACACTTCCGAGATCACTTCGACCGACAGCGTGTCGTCGTTGACTTCAATGCCACGCACGTTGCGGTTCACAGCTCCCAGCATGTCGTTGTCGATGATCAGGGTTTCGAGGCAGAAGCCCAGCAGCGAGGCGTGCATGCCGGCTGCTTCATAAAGCAAGTTGACGCCTGACATGGCGGTCAGCGCGGCGTTGACGCCGTGCTCGCAGCCCGACTGCATGTCTGGCAGCTTCGAGTCCGCCATGCCGGCGGCCGAGCCCGTCGGCAGATCATAGAACTGGCCCATCTGCGCACACGCCGACGAGATCAGCGCCTGCTCGCCCGACCCGCCCGACATGGCGCCGGTGCGCAAATCCGACACGAACGGCCATGGCCCCCAGATGAAATGCGCACCCGGCTGGATCGAGTTGAGGTAGGCAAGGCCCGCAAGGCACTCGGCCACCGCCTGCACCACGGTGCCGGCCAGTGCTGCCGGCGATGTTGCGCCAGCTTGCGCTGCCGACAGCAGCAGCACCGGCATGCCGCCGCGCACCGCCACTTCAAGGCAGCGGCAGGCGTCTTCGGCCCACTTCATCGGCGGCACGACGAAGCAGTTGGACTGGCTGACGAACGGCCGCTCGCGCCATTTGGCTTCGCTGCCGGCGATCAGGTGGCAGATTTCCAGGCACTCACGCACGTGGTCGGGTTCGACCATGGAGGTGCCGACATGCTTGCTGGTGCTCGCCAGGCACGCATACATGGTGTTGATGTCGAGATCGCGCGGTTCCACCATGTCACGTGCCACGACAGGGCGCTGGTAGAAGTGGATGTGCTCGCAGGTGTCGACGATGCGCCCGGCATCATACAGGTCAATCAGCAGCGATTCGCGGTAGGTCTCGGTCTGCGGCTCCACGATGTGCACGGCAGCGCCCGCAGTGCCGAAATGCACATTGCTGCCCCATGGCTCCAGGTCGTACTGCGGGTCGCGCGCATACAACGGAAAGTGCCGGGCGCAGTTGGCCAGCGTGTCTTCGATAAGCGCGCGCGGAAACCGCAGCCGGCCATCATCGCCCAGCGCGCAGCCTTTCGACGTCATCAGTTCGATGCACGACGGAATGGAATTCTCGATGCCGACCTGTTCCAGCAGGTTAAGCGCCGCATGGTGGATCTTGACCAGGTCGGTGTCCTTGAGCGGCTTGTACTGCCCGCCCTTCATGCCGGGCCGCACGGCGGCCTCCGCCATGGGAACCGCGCGCGAGCGCATCGCCTTGCGGGCTTCGCGGCCACCGCGCCGGCGTGACAGGTCTTCAACTGCTGACATGGGATTCAAGGCTCCAGAAACCGGGCTGACATGATGTTTGCGAGAGTGCCTCCAGATGCAGTTTTTGCCTAGCGCATAGTTTTCAAAGCAGGGTGAGAATTATTCAACAAAAAACCGTGACTTTTCACGGTGAGCGCTGGATACGGGCAATAATTCGTGATAATGCCGCGTGAGCGATCAAAGGGGTGAATTACATTGGCCAGACGAAACATGCCGCCCTTGCGCGCCCTGACTGCCTTCGAGGCGGCGGCGCGGCTGGGCAGCTTCCGCAAGGCGGCGGACGAACTGGGCATCACCCGGTCGGCGATTTCGCACCAGATCAAGCTGATCGAGGATGTGCTGGGCGTTGACCTGTTTTCGCGTGACGGCAAGCGCGCGGAGCTGACCGGTCCGGGTCAGATTTACTATCCGGCCGTGCGCGAAGCGTTCGACCAGATCGAGAGCCAGACGCAGGTCATTCGCCCGCGCTCGTCGGAGAATGAACTCACCGTGCAGGTCTATGTGACTGTCGCGATGAAGTGGCTGCTGCCGCGCCTGCATGACTTCGAGCGCCGCCACCCGCAAATGAAGGTGCGCCTGTCCACCTCGTATTTCCATTGGGACTATGACCCCGATAATGCCGACGTGGGCATCGTGCTGGCGCGTGATCGCGACAGCGACCATCACTACGCCAATCTGTTTCGCTCGATGTTGCGGCCCGTTTGTTCACCGGACTACCTTGCCCGCACCGGTCCGCTGGAAACACCGGCGCAGCTGGTTGACCACCGGCTGTTGTACGTGTTTTCAGGCGAGGAAGACTGGCGGCTCTGGCTCAAGGCGGCCGGCCTCAGTGATGCGAAGCTGTCCAGTGCGCTGGCTTTCGACAGCTACCTGCTGGCCCAGGAAGCCGCCGTGGCGGGGCAAGGCATCGCCATGACCATCGGCCCGTTCGCCCGTGATGAACTGGCCAGTGGCAGGCTGGTCTATCCGTTCGAGCTTGCCGTGCCGCATCGGCACTGGTGGTCATTTGCCTGCAAGCCCGCCGACAGGCTGCTGCCCAAGGTACGCCTGTTCCATGACTGGCTTGTCGAACAGGTGGCACAGGATGACTACATTGCAGCCGGGACGGACAACGCCGTCCGCGAAAGGGAACAAGCATGACTGAACTGGCTGACGCAACCGCGAACAGGCCTCGCCGCCGTGGCGATGCCCGCCGCACTGCAGCATCTAGCGGCGTGGCTGCTCCCCTATCCCAGCAGCGGGCAGGCCAGGCGCGGGTGATGTTCGAGCCGACCCGCTATATCAGTGATGACCAGCTTGAGACGATCCACCTGGCCTCGCTGGAGGTGCTGCAGGAGATCGGCGTCGACGTCATGCTGCCGGAAGCCCGCGACATCTATGCAGCCGCCGGTGCCAGCGTCGATGGCGAGCGGGTGCGTCTGCCGGCAGAGATGGTTGAACACGCCATGGCCAGCGCGCCGCCGGCGTTTGATTTCCATGCCCGTAACCCGGCCAACACCTTGCGCATCGGCGACGGTTACCTGGCGTTCGGCACCGTGGGCTCGGCCCCCAACTCGGCCGACTTCGACAATGGCCGCCGCCCCGGCAACCTGGCCGACTATCGCGGCTTCCTGAAACTCGCCCAATCGTTCAACTGCATCGACTTCATTTCGGGCTACCCGGTCGAGCCGATCGACGTGCACGCGTCGATCCGCCACCTGGTGGCGCTGAAGGACATGGCGCTGCTGACCGACAAGCCGTTCCACGCCTATTCCCTGGGTCACGAGCGGGTCCAGGACGGGCTCGAAATTGCCCGCATCGCCCGTGGCGTCAGCCGCGAACAGTTCGAGCGCGAGCCCTCGCTGTTCACCATCATCAACACCAACTCGCCACTCAAGCTCGACATCCCGATGCTGCAGGGCGTCATCGAGATGGCGCGCGCCGGGCAGATTGTGTGCATCACGCCGTTCACCCTGGCAGGCGCGATGGCCCCGGTCACCGTGGCGGGCGCACTTGTGCAGCAGAACGCCGAGGCGCTGGCCGGCATAACGCTGACCCAGCTTGTGCGCCCCGGTGCGCCGGTGATCTATGGCGGCTTCACCTCCAACGTCGACATGAAGTCGGGCGCGCCTGCGTTCGGCACGCCGGAGTACATGAAGGCAGCCATCATCGGCGGCCAGCTGGCGCGCCGCTACAAGGTGCCGTACCGCACCTCCAATACCTGCGCTGCCAACGCGATCGATGCCCAGGCCGCCTACGAGAGCGTGTTCTCGCTGTGGGGCGTCACCCAGGGTGGCGGCAACCTTGTCATGCACGGCGCAGGCTGGATGGAAGGTGGCCTCGTGGCCAGCTTCGAGAAGTTCGTGCTCGATTGCGACCTGATTCAGATGGTCAAGTCGTTCCTGCAACCGCTTGATTTGACTCGCGATGCGCTGGGCCTTGATGCGATGAAGGAAGTTGGCCCCGGCGGTCATTTCTTCGGTTGTGCGCACACCATGGCACGCTATGAAACCGCGTTCTACTCGCCCATCCTGTCGGACTGGCGCAACTTCGAGCAGTGGCAGCAGGCCGGATCACCGCTCACCAGCGACAAGGCGCACAAGGTCATGCGCCAGGTGCTCGATGCCTATGAGCAGCCGGCCATCGACGCGAGCATCGCCGAGGAACTGGAAGAGTTCGTGGCCCGTCGCACCCAGGAAGGCGGCGCGCCCACCGACTTCTGATACCGGGAAAACGGTTTGGACCTCGTTACGCTTTTCACCTCGGCGCTTGTTGCCGCCACCATCTTTCCGGCCCAGTCGGAAGCCGTGTTGCTGTACCTGCAGACCCAGGGCGACAGGTCCTGGCTGGTGCTGCTGC
>CAYMJJ010000013.1:3058-5551 GCA_964390445.1 uncultured Anderseniella sp. | reverse complement strand
GCCGTGTTGCTGTACCTGCAGACCCAGGGCGACAGGTCCTGGCTGGTGCTGCTGCTGGTGGCCAGTGTTGGCAACACGCTGGGCTCGTGCATCAACTGGGTGGTCGGGAGGTTTGCTGAACGGCTCAGTCACTACGGCTGGTTCAGGCGGTTCGAAGGCGGGCTGGAGCGTGCGCAGCGCTGGTATGCCCGCTGGGGCGTGTGGTCGCTGCTGCTGAGCTGGACGCCCTTCCTCGGTGATCCGCTGACCGTGGTGGCCGGCATCATGCGCACGCCGTTCTGGTTGTTCCTCGCCATCGTCGCGCTGGCCAAGACCGGCCGCTATGCCGTGCAGATGCTGATCACCGCAGGCTTCATCTGAAACAGCGTGATTGCAGCCGGCCCGCCCAATGTGCCAACGTCGCCCATCTTCCTCGCGCGCAAGGCCCCACCATGAAAACCATCGATTACTACTATTCGACGCGGTCAAACTTCACCCTGCTTGGCGCGGCCCGCCTTTACGGGATGGCAGCAAAATTCAACCGCAAGCTGGTGCACCGGCCCATCCTGTTGTCTGTCACCATGAAGCCACTGGGGTCCATGCCGTTTGATGACCGTCCGGCCATCCTGCGCAACTACATGATGCGTGATGCGCTGCGCGTCGCCGCTCACCTCGGTATGCCGCTGTTGCGCGAACCGGTGCATCACATGGGGCCGGTCGAGCTTCCATCGGGAATCGTTATCGCCGGCCAGAACGCGGTGAACCGGGGCGAGGCAGGTGACGTCAATCAGTTGAGCCTGAAGGTGCTTGAGGCTTTGTGGGTGCATGACCGCGACATTGCCAATGAAGACGTGGTGGCAGAGCTCGTGGAAGCCTCGGGGTACAATAACCCCGCCGCTCTGATTGCCGAAGCACTGGGCGAAGCCACGCAGGCTGAGTTGATGCGCAACTGCACCGAAGCAATCATCCGCGGCGTCATCGGCGCGCCAACCTATTTCGTCGATGAAGAGCCGTTCTACGGCCAGGACCGGCTCGACTACGTCGAAAGGGCGCTGGCGTCAGCGGCCTGATTTCTCCGTCGCCCGTGGAGCAAGCAACTCGTCGATTTCCTTGAAGCTGGCGGCATACTGGGCGAACTCGAATGTACCTTTGCCAAGCACTTCGCGCGCGGCCTGCAGGAAACCGCCGATTGCGGCGCGCGCAAACGACGAGCCCATAGAGATGCGTCGCACGCCTGCGTCTTGCAGGTCTGCTACAGAAAAGTGCGAGGCGGCTGTACCGATCACCACGTTGACTGGCTTTGTCAACGCGCTGCACACCTTCTCGATGTCGTACAGCGACGATAGCCCCGGCGCATAGAGCACGTCCGCCCCGGCTGCCTCGAAGGCGATCAGCCGGGAGATGGTGTCATCGAGATTGGGCCTGCCATGCAGGAAATTCTCCGCCCGTGCCGTCAGCACGAATGGCCGCTTGAGCTTGTCGCGCGCCTGAACCGCCGCTGATATCCGCTCCACCGCATGCTGGAAATCGATAATCGGTTCGTCAGGTTTTCCGGAAGTGTCCTCTATGGTGCACCCGGCAAGCCCTGCCGCAGCGGCCTGCCGGATCGTCTCGGCAACGCTTTCCGGCTTCAGGCCGAAACCGTTTTCAAGGTCTGCAGACACGGGCAGGCTGGTCGCCTTGACGATGGCCTTGCACGATGTCATCGCCTCCGCCCGGCCCACTTCGCCCGGCCAGTCGCGCTTGCCTTGCGTGAACGCATAGCCGGCGCTGGTGGTGGCGATGGCCTCGAACCCCAGCGCTTCCAGCATCCGCGCCGATCCGGCGTCCCAGGCATTCGGCAGGATCAGCACCCTGTCGTCACGCTCATGCAGCCGCGCGAACGCTTCAGCCTTGTCTTTTGCCTTGCTCATGAACCGGTGCCTCCCTGGTCATGACCGCATCAGCTTGTGTCACACGGCAGCCTGTCGATTTCGCGACTGACTCAGGTCAGCCCTTGCGACCCATCATCTTGTCCAGGCTGATCGTACCACCTCCGGCCGCAGCCAGGAACAGGAAGACGAAGCAATACAAGGCCGCCAGTTCACCGCCATTCACGATCGGGTAAAAATCCTTTGGCGCGTGAGCGATGAAATAGGCTGCTGCCATCAGGCCACTCAGCACGAAGGCCACGGGGCGGGTGAACAGTCCCACCACCAGCATGGCGCCGAGCACCAGCTCAAGAATGCCGGCGATGCCGCCAAGGGTCGTGGGGTCGGCGCCGGACATGCCGGTTTTCGGCAGCGACAGGTATTTCGTGGTGCCGTGCTGCAACAGCAGCAGGCCGGACATGATCCGCAGGACAGACAACAATTGCGGCTGAAACTTCGCGAGAAACATCATGCTGCCAGATCCTTGGTTGGAGAATGACGTCTACAACGTTACGCCGTACATCTGATTCCAGCCAGCGGGCCTAAGGCCGCCGCCGCCTGCGCTGGCGCGCTTCGGTGCCGTCTGCGTTGGCGGCGAAGATTT
>CAYMJJ010000013.1:0-2958 GCA_964390445.1 uncultured Anderseniella sp. | reverse complement strand
CGCCGCCGCCTGCGCTGGCGCGCTTCGGTGCCGTCTGCGTTGGCGGCGAAGATTTCCTTGCCCTGTGGCAGCGTCACGTGGGTCGACAGATTGGGGAAGGCGGCCGTCTTGTGCGGGATCGCCATCGCCTCGACGAAGTGCTGCTGGAACATCGGCTCGACAGCGGTCTCGATCTTCTCGATGCGGCGCACCACCTGCTCGATCTCGGTGCGGCCAGCCGTATTCAGCAGCGCAATGCGCGCGCCGGTGCCAGCCGCGTTGCCGGCAGAATGTACCTTGGCCAGGTTGCAGTCCGGGATCAGCCCGAGGATCATTGCGTACTTCACATCGATGTGGCTGCCGAACGCACCGGCAAGGCGGATGGTGTCGACGCTCTTCAATTCCAGCCGGTCCATCAGCAACTGCACCCCGGCATAAAGTGCTGCCTTGGCAAGCTGGATGGCGCGCACGTCGTTCTGGGTGATCGAGATCAGCGGTTCGCCCTCGCGCACCACGTACGAGAACGTACGGCCCGTCTGCACCACGCGCGGGCTGCGATGCGCATAGGAGCCATCGAACATGCCGTCCTGGTTGATGATGCCTGCGAGATACAGTTCCGCGATCACCTCGATGATGCCCGAACCACAAATGCCGGTGACGCCGGTGGCGGCAATCTCGTCGTCGAAGCCAGGCTCGTCCGACCACTTGTCGCTGCCGATCACCTTGAAGCGCGGTTCCAGCGTTTCAGGGTCGATGCGGATGCGCTCGATGGCACCAGGTGCCGCGCGCTGCCCGCACGAAATCTGTGCGCCTTCGAACGCCGGTCCCGTGGGTGACGAGCACGCCAGCAGCCGGTCCTTGTTGCCGAGCACGATTTCAGCGTTGGTGCCCACGTCCACCACCAGCATCATCTCGTCCGACAGGTGCGGACTTTCAGACAGTACAACACCGGCGGTGTCGGCACCAACGTGACCTGCGATGCACGGCAGTACATAGACATATGCCCCGTTGTTCAGTTCGAGGTCGAATTCACGCGCTGGGCGGGTGATGGCAAGGCCGGTTGCCAGCGCAAACGGTGCGCCGCCAAGCTCCACCGGGTCGATGCCCAGCAACAGGTGATGCATGACCGGGTTGCCGACCAGCACCACCTCGAGAATGTCATTGATGGCAACGCCTGCCTCGCGGGCCACTTCCTGCGCCAGCTCGTTCAGGGCCTGGCGCACCACGGCAGTCATTTCCTTGTCGCCGCCGGGGTTCATCATCACGTAGGACACGCGGCTCATCAGGTCTTCGCCAAAGCGGATCTGCGGGTTCATGAGCCCGGCGGATGCCTTGATCTCGCCGGTGGAAAGGTCGCACAAGTGCGCCGCGATGGTGGTCGAGCCGACGTCCACCGCCATGCCATAGGCCTGGTCGTGGAAGCCCGGCCACAGCGCCACGATGCGCGGCACCTTGCCGGCCATGCGGTGATGCACGGCAACGGTAATGCGCCATTCGCCCTTGCGCAGCGCGGTCTGCAAGGCTTGCATGATGGCCAGGTCGCAGGTCAGGTGCTCAACGCCCCACTGCAACCGCAGCGCATCATACACACGCTCCATGTCGGATGACGGGTGGTGCATGTCGGGCTCTTCCACCACGATGTAGTAGAGCCGGACGACGGGATCGAGCTTGATGTCGCGCACTTCGGCGCGCTTGCGCACCACCTGCTTGTGGACCTGGCTTTCCGGTGGCACGTCGACCACGCTGTCGCCCTGGATGAGCGTCTGGCAGGAAAGCCGCCGTCCGGGCTTCAGCCCGCGCTTTTCGTCGTAGCGTACTTCGACCTGGGTGACGGGGCCAAGGTTCTCGGCCTTCGAGCTGATGCCGTGCTTGGCAAAGTCGCCAATCGAGGGCTGTATCTGGCAGCGCCCGCATATGGCGCGCCCGCCGCACACGCTGTCGATGTCCACCCCCAGCGCCCGGGCCGCCTGCAGCACCGGGGTGCCGAGCGGAAACCGGCCACGCTTTCCGGACGGGGTGAAAACGATCAGTGCGTCGTCGCGGGTGGCGTCTGTCATGGTTGGTCCCTGTTGGCCTTTGCGATCAGCCGCGACGGCGGCGGCGTCCTTCACGGTCGCCGCCAGCGCCTTCGGGCTGCTTGCCGGCCGGCTTGTTGAAGCGGATCCAGCTTGCACCGGAGGGGTCGTTGTTGAGCAGGAAGTCCGCCGCCTTGATGGCTTCGATTTCCTTCGACGGCGTGCCGCTCATGTGGCCTATGCCGAGCAGCGGCGCAAGGGCTGCAGGATCAAGGCCTTCAGGAATGATGATGCCGAGTGCGGCCAGCTTGGCGATGTGTTCTTCGTACTTCTTCGAGGTGGTGGCAAGCTGCACCGGGTTCATGATCGCGCTGGTCATGCCGGCCGCCGCAGCCATCGGCAGGAAGGCGTTGTTGATGCCGTGCCGGTTGGGCAAGCCAAACGAGATGTTCGACGCACCGCAGGTGGTGTTGACTCCTAGTTCCTCGCGCAGCCGGCGCACCAGCGCAAACACCTGCAGTCCCGCCGTGCCCATGGCACCGATCGGCATGACAAGCGGGTCAACCACGATGTCGTGCGCCTTGATGCCGTGATCGGCTGCGCGCTCGACAATCTTCTTGGCCACCGCAAAGCGCACATCCGGATCTTCGGAAATGCCGGTGTCGTCATTGGAGATGGCAACCACCGGCACGTCGTACTTCTTGACCAGCGGCAACACCAGTTCGAGCCGTTCTTCCTCGCCGGTGACCGAGTTCAGCAGAGGCCGGCCCTTGGCGGCCTGCAGGCCGTTTTCAAGCGCGCCCGGCACCGATGAATCAATGCACAAGGGGACGTCCACCAGCGCCTGCACCCGCTCCACCAGTTCGCGCATCAGCGGCGGCTCGACGAAGTTGTTGTCGGCGTAGCGCGGGTCTTCGGCCATCTTGTTGGAGAACACCGCACCGGAGTTGATGTCCAGCACCGT
>CAYMJJ010000012.1:41386-42609 GCA_964390445.1 uncultured Anderseniella sp. | reverse complement strand
TACGTGACAACAATGTCGACCAGGCGCTGAAGGCGCTGAAGAAGAAGATGCAGCGTGAAGGCATCTTCCGTGAAATGAAGCTCCGCGGCCACTTTGAAAAGCCGTCGGAAAAGAAGGCGCGTGAAAAGGCCGAAGCCATTCGCCGTGCCCGCAAGCTGGCCCGCAAGCGCATCCAGCGCGAAGGCGGCGTCGTCGCCGGCCGTCACGGCAAGTAACCACTCACGTTTCAGCTGTTCGCAAAGTTGCAAGCCCGCTGGCCCTGATCGGCCCTTGCGGGTTTCAGGCGTTATGCCGCTCTATTCAGCCGCAGCCCCGATCTTCTGTGACGGGTTGAACGACGCAATCACCGGCGAGCATCCGGTGTCGGCCGAAAATGACAGCACGCTGCCTTCCGGCACCGGCGTCCACGCACCCGGCTCGTCCCGATCCAGCGGCTCCGAAACCACCACCAGCCCGCCCGGCCCGCAGCGGTAGTATAACGATGGCGACTGGCCGTCGGACGAATAGCGGAAGGCATGCAGCGTATGCCCGTCGCCGATTGCGGCAGCGAACTTCAGCGGTTCCTGAATGCCGTTCGATTGCATCAGGCTTTCCGCATGAGCCAGCGCAAACCGCAACGCGCCGACAGGATCTCGCTCGCCGCCGTGCGACATCGCCATCAGGAACAACAGCTCCGAATCCGTCGTTCCCTTGCGGTGCACGTACACCTTCTCGGAAATTTCGAACTCCAGCGCGCGGCGCAGCCGGTCATATCCACCGATCTGGCCATTGTGCATGAACATCCATTTTCCCATCACGAACGGATGGCAATTGGCCCGCGAAACCGGCGTGCCAGTGGACGAGCGCACATGCGCGAAAAAGAAGCGTGAGCGGATCTGCTGGCAAAGACCTCGCAGGTTGTCGTCGTTCCACGCCGGAAACGGCTCCCGGAACAGGCCAGGCACGTCGCGCTCGCCATACCAGCCGACGCCGAAGCCATCGCCATTGGTTTCAATCTTGGCCTCGTGTGCCTTCAGGCTTTGCGCCATCAGGGAATGCTTGGGCTCAGTGACGAGTGTGTCAAGGTAGACGGGTTCTCCCCGGTACACCAGCCAGCGGCACATTCAGATCGCCCTGAGATCAGTGATGAAGACGGCTGCGATCAGACAGAATCGCATTCAGATCTTTTACCACAGAACTTGCCGTCGTCTGGAGGACAAACGGCAACAGCCCATGCACGATGG
>CAYMJJ010000012.1:10162-41286 GCA_964390445.1 uncultured Anderseniella sp. | reverse complement strand
ACCACAGAACTTGCCGTCGTCTGGAGGACAAACGGCAACAGCCCATGCACGATGGCGGCAAGCCCCGCGCCGATCAGCGTCAGCCCGAACCGGCTGGCAAACATGCAATGCTCGCCATACCTCTCACCCACGCTGTTCGGATGGTCGAGGAAGGCAGCTTCGATATCTACGCCTGATCGAAGGCTCGGTTACCGGATACCGTGCTCTGCCAGGAACGCCTTGATTGCCGCCCAGCTTTGCGGCGACAGGTCTTCGATGTGGCGTCCACCCTGCATGGGGAAGAACGTCACCGGCCCGGCGAACAGGCCAGCAAGCTGCTCGCCAAACCTGAACGGCGTGATCTGGTCGGCAGTGCCATGCATTACCATGACAGGCACGGTGACTTTGGGGGCGAACAGGTCCGAGCGGAACTGGTCCTTCATCAGCAGGCCGACGGGCAGGAACCAGTAGCGCAGCCGCGCCACGTCGGCGGTGGACGTGAACGGCGCATCGAGCACCAGCGCTGCAGGCCGGGTGGCGTCATCGGCAGCCAGTTGCACCGCGACACCTGACCCGAGCGACTCGCCAAAAATGACGATGCGCTGCGGTTGCACGCCCTGCCCGGCCAGGAATGCCAGTGCCGTGCGCCCGTCCTGCATCAGGCCTGCTTCCGTTGGCGAACCCTTCGAACCGCCGAACCCGCGCCAGCTTATGGCCAGCACACCAAAGCCTTCCTCGCGGAACAGCACGAATCGGGCCTCGCGGTCGGCCAGTGTTCCGGCATTTCCGTGCAAATAGAGCACGACCGGTGCACCCGGCGATGGCGGCGGCGCGTACCAGCCCCGGATGACGGTGGCATCCGGCGCTGTCAGGCTGACTGCCTCGAAGCCGTCCAGCCCGTACGCCTGGGGAGTTTCAAACTGACGGCTGCCCGGCACGTACTGAAGACTGCGCTGGGCCATGTACATGACCACAAGTATGGCCAGGTAAAGGAGCACCAGTACCAGCAGGCTGGACAGCAAGAAGGTCTTCACGCAGCCTGTCCGCCCTGGCTCACCACATAAGCCCGCGCCGCGCCGGCTGCAGCGGCAAGCCCGCCGGCCATGATCAGGGCGATGTTGAAGACCATGAACCCGCTTGCCACCACTGCCAACCCGGCAGACGCGGTGACCAGCGGCGACAGCACCTCGATACGGTCAGGCGTGGCCGGACCAACCAACGCGAAGGCCGTACACAGCCCGGCCGCCAGCGAGAACCATACCAGGATGTTGGGCTGGTCAAATGCGTACAGCATCAAGCCCAGCAACAGCGACAAGACCACCACGGCAATCGCCGCCGTAAACGGAACATCGGTGCCCATTGGTCCGCGCAGCAAGGCGCTGCGGCGCGCGGCAATCAGGCAGCCCGCCATGATGGTGAAACCGCCAAACAGCAGCATCAGCGCGACCATGGCCAGCTGGAACCCGGCCGCCGCTCCAGCCAGCAATCCGGCAACCGGCAGTGGCAGGGCCAGGAACGCAGCCAACGCCAGCAGGATGGCCGTCTTGCCGATACCGGCCTGGAACAACGGCACCAGGGCTGAAGGTTTCTCGTTGTCGAGCACCCGCACCATGACGGCGCCAATGCCGGCAGCGGCCAGCAGCAGCAGCAACGCCAGGCCCATCCGCGCCATGGACATGGCACCTGCCTGCCCGAGAGCGGTCAGCACCGCAAGGGCCACCCCTGCCAGCACCAGGTGGCGCGCACTCACCAGCGGCAGGGTGCGGCCAAGCGGATGAGTGCCGACGACGAACATCAGGCCGGCCACAAGGTACAGGAACATGACGACGCCGGGGTTCATGACAGGGTGTCTTCCTCACCTGCATCGGCCTTCATCTGTATGAGCCACAATCCGGCAAGTGACCCGGCCCCGGCCATGATCGAAAAGCCGGCCAGCACAGTCGCCAGAGTGGAGCCGGCCGCAGCAAACATCACCACCGACCCCGCAGTAAGGGCCGTCAGCGGCACAACGTGATACATGGAGAAACTGGACCGCCAGCCCGAACCAGGCCGCAAAACCGCATGGCCACCGGCCAGCATCGCCAGCAGCAGGATGGCAAATTGCAACAGGATGAGTCCGGAACCGGACTGCGCTCCGGCTGACTCGGCCAGAAGCCGTGCGTGGTCGGCCAGGACCTGCGCCTTCTCGGCGGCCATCCTTGCCGCATCAGCCGCCTGCTGGGCGGCCTCGGCAGCTTCGGTGGGGGTCATGCCTGCCATTCACGTTCTCCGTGCCCTTGCGGACAATGTGCCCGGTCAACAGCTTGCGTGCGAGCACCAGGCAGCGGCGGCTGGCGCGTCGTCCGGTCAGGCAACTGCCATCGCGGCCAGCAACGCAAAAACCGCGGAAACAACGGCCGACAGCAGCCACTTGCCGGAGTCGATGCGGATATCGATGATCACCGCAAGCAGGCCCAGGATCAAGCCGCCATAGCCAAGCACGTTATAAAGGATGCCGCTGGGTGCGAACGCGAAGATGCAAAGCGACGTGAGGATGATGAAACACGAGATTGCCAGCGCAACCGAATACTTGAGAAAGCCCTGGTAGGTCGCAGCGTGATCGGTCATGCCTGCCGGGTCGAGCGACTGGGCGGTGAAGCGGTTGTCTTCTGACATGGGTGCGGTTCCTCACGTGTGGTGTTCAAGGCCGTTGAGCGGCCTGCTTGTTGCCTGGCGGTGAATTCGGCGCGGCCCGTGCCGCTCAAATTCCCTCATCCAAGTCCAATACCTAGCAACGCAGGCTTCGTCAACGCCACGCTGTATAACGCCGCACCCGATGCATCCGCGCCCGACAATTCAGTCCGGGTGGCGGTTGAAATTGGTCCTTCTCGTCACAGGCGCGGTATCCACACCGGTGCCCAGCTTGTGCCGCGTCACGTAGCGCTGCCGCTGAGAATAAGGTACCGGCTGGCTGGCCTGCAACTTGTCGCGGACTCCTTGCAGGTACCACTTGATCTTGTGGTCGGGCAGGCTGGCATAACTGATGCCCCGGCCGAACGAGCCGATCGACTTGCGCGCAGCCTCGCTCTCATCGAGGAAGCTGAAATATGGTCCTGACAGCAGCACGACTTCAGGTCCGACGTGGGCAAATTTTCCGTTACCGCTGGCAACCTTGTCGGGCAGCATCGCGACCGCATCGTTCTGGTAAACAACCCTGAGCATCGGCAAATGTGTGAAGCGCCTGACCCCTTCAGCGTTGGTGAACTTCGGCTGACCAAACGTGTACACGCCGCCGACCGAATAGCCCTGCCGGTCCAGATAGGTTGCCAGGATGGCCGCCACCGCACCGCCCAGCGAGTGCCCGGTGAAATAGGTTCGATAGGTCGGATTGATCTGGTTGCGCAGATCCGCGTGGATTGCCTGCGCCACCTTGTGAAACCCGCGATGCAGCAGCACACCTGCCTGCTTGTCAAAGGCGCCGTGGGTGTCCTTGTCCAGTTGCCAGTTGGTGTCGTCCACGGTCCCGCGCACCGACACCACATGCTGTTGGCGGGCATGATCGGTCTGGACGAAATACAGTACGTTGACATGCCCTGGCGTGGCGATCCAGGACACGCCCGGATGCCGGTCGCGGATCGTTGCCTGAGCCGCGTAGGCATCGGACGCCGCCTGTGCGAAAAAGTATATCTGCTGAAAGTCCACCTGCACGCGGGTGTTGGTCAGGTCCGCCGGCCGGGCCTGCGTTGCGGCAGGCGCTGCACCTGCCAGCATCAGCGCCAGCATTGCCGTTCGCCACCTCATGGTCCGTCCAGGAATCATCACCTGCGAATTCCTCATATCCGTTGCTGAAGTCTGAAGCGCTGCCAGCGCATTGGAAAATACCGGCAAACCCGCTGAACGGCAAGCAGACCCCTTGCGATAGCGTACATAGCCATGCGCAAACAGGGGATGGACCCGCACACTGCTGCCACCTAGGTTGTGCCGCCATGGCATTCCTGTTGCTCTCCTCAATGACACCCAACGTGATGATCGTAGTCCGCCATGCCTGAACCTGCCGCCCCGCTGATCCCCGTGCAGGTGCCATGGAAGCCCGACAACATGCGCGGCCTGCTGCTGATGGGGCTGGGATTCTTCATGTTTGCCGCCTCGGATGTGCAGGTGAAGCTGCTTGCGGGCGAGCTTCACCCGGTGCAGATCGTCTGGACCCGGCAACTTGGCCTGCTCTGCATCGTCGGCTTCATGCTGGCCACTCACGGCACCAGCATCCTCGCGACGAAGAAGCCCGGCTGGCAGATCGTGCGCGGCGCGCTTGCAGTCCTGTCTGCCAGCACGTTCATCTATGCGCTGCGCCATGTCGAACTGGCAGACGCGGTGGCCGTAACCTTCGTGGCCCCGTTCATCGTCACCATCTTCAGCGCCCTGCTGCTGAAGGAACCCGTGGGCTTGCGCCGCCTCACGGCGGTCACCATCGGCTTTGTCGGCACGCTCATCGTCATCCGGCCCGGCATGGGCGTTGTGCATCCTGCCCTCATGCTGGTGCTGTTTTCCGCCACCGCGTTTGCGCTGCGCCAGATCCTGTCGCGCCACCTGGCCGCCACCGACAAGACCCCCACCACTGTTGCCTATACGGCCATTGCCAGCGTGCTGCTGTTGTCGCTGCCGCTGCCGTTCTTCTGGACGACGCCGGAGAGCACACGCCAGATCATGCTGCTGGCCGGCATGGCCGTGTGCGCAGCACTCGGCGAGTTCCTCGTCATCAAGGCGCTGGAAGTTGCCCACGCCAGTGTCATCGCGCCGATCCACTATACGCTGATCATCTGGGCCACCATGTACGGCTGGCTTGTCTTCGGACAGCTCCCCGACCAGTGGACCTGGCTGGGCGCGTCCATCATCGTGGCGACAGGGCTTTACATCATGAACCGCGAACGCCAGCTCACCCGCGCCACAAAGGCCAGTTGATCACGCGGCCTCGATCTGCGGGGCAACGCCTGCCCGCTTGAGCGCCTCGCGCTGGCGTTCGCCCACGGTGTTCACGTCCCACGTTGCCAACGCATCCTCGAACAGCTGGTGGAAGTTCATCCGCGCGCGCAGGTGAATGAACACCGAGCCAAGCCCGATGGCCGCCCGGTCCATGAACACGAACTCCTTCGGCACCCGCACCGGGCCTTTTTCCTTCAGTTGCTTGTGCACGGTGAATGCCTGCTGGCGGCCGTACTGGGCAGCAGACGAAGAGCCATCGGAAATCGCCATCACCTTGTCGGTGAGCAGCGGGCCATAGATGAACCGCGCCCACACGTTGAGAATGTCGATCAGCTCGTCGTTCAGCCCCTTGAAGCCCCAGATCTCGTAGGCATGCACGATCTGGTCGCGGTCCTCGCGCTGCAGACCGTGATACAGCTCCACCACGCCCTTCACGAAGGATGGCGGAAACACCCGGATGCAGCCGAAGTCGAGCAGGTTGAGCCCTGCCACTTCGCCATCCCGTTCCCAGGCGGTGTAGTTGCCCAGGTGCGGATCGCCGTGGATGACGCCGTGGCTGGTGAACGGCCGCCACCAGGCATCGAACATGTGCCGGCACAGCAGGTTGCGGGTATCCTCGTCATCCTGCTTGAACTCCAGCAACTTGCGGCCATCGAGCCATTGCATGGTGATCAGCCGCGCCGTTGACAGGCTCTCGACCGGTTCGGGCACCCGGATCGTGGGCCGGTCTGTCAGCACCGCCGCATAAAGGCGCATGTGGGCCACCTCGCGGGTATAGTCCAGTTCCTCGCGCAGCCGCGCGCCGATCTCGCCGGCGATCTCGGTGGTGTCGATGGCGCGGCTCATCTGCCGGTGCAGGGCGAACAGCATTTTCAGTTGCGAAAGATCAGCCTCCACCGCCGAGGCCATGTCCGGATACTGCAGTTTGCAGGCCAAAGGTTCACCAGCCAGCGATGTGGCACGATGCACCTGCCCGAGGCTTGCGGCGGCCGCGGCCTCGCGCTCGAAGGAACCGAACCGGTCCTGCCAGCCGGGGCCAAGCTCTGCCGCCATCCTCCGGCGCACGAATGGCCAGCCCATGGCGGGCGCCTCGTTCTGCAATTGCGCCAACTCTTCGGCAAACTCGGCCGGCAGTGCTTCGGGGATCGTGGCCAGCAACTGCGCCACCTTCATCAACGGGCCTTTCAGGCTGCCCAACGCCTGGCGGAACAGCCTGGCTTCTGCCGCCACGTCGTTGCTGCCGGACGAAAAGGCCCGGCCTGCCGCCACGCGTGCTGCCGCCGTGCCGACGCCGGTGCCCACCCGCGCATACCGGCTCAACCGGCCCGTCAGCCGGTTGGCTTCCCTGTCTGCACCATCGCCGCGGTCATCTGCCATAAGTACCGGTCAACCTTCTGCCAGAGCGGCAAGTTCGGCGATCACCTTGGCCTCATTGCCGGTGATGCCCTTGTAGGCCAGTTCCGGCTCACTGAGGCTTTCGACGTGCTCCTTGAGCGTCGATGCGATCTGTGCCCGCTGCGGGTGCTTCATCAGCTCGGTCGCCGGATCGACGATGATCTGGATGGTGAACACCACGTCGCCCGACAAGGGCAAGCGCCTCAGCGTCTGGCGTTCAGCGCGCAGGTAACTGTCGAGCACCAGCCGTTCGGTCTTTCCCTCGAACCGCTGATGCTCGAAATGCCGCATCGGGTGGTGCAGGTCGGGCACCTCGAACAGGGTCCAGTTGCACCGCTCTACCGGGGCATCGACCTTCAGGTTGTCGAATATCCGGTCCACGAGCTGAGCCGACCGGCTGCCGCGTTCAAAGCCCGGCACCGGTCCATGCACGTCCGCGATCGCCTTGCCGAACTTCTCCGACAGGATCCACGTGGAAGGAAAGCACACCGCGCCCGCAGCAATGCGGTAGCCACCCTCGCCCTTGCGCATGATGACCAGGTCATCCTGGATCAACCGGCAGGCCAGTTCGAGTGGCCGTTCTGCATAGTCAGCGATGCGGTAGGTCAGCCCGGCCGGCAGGATGCTCACATTGCCATCAGCCACCTTCCAGATATCGGGGTATCTCTCCGGCAGGTACGACAGCAGCATGTCCAGCACTTCGGCCTGGGCTGCCAGCGTTTCAGGTTCAGCCTGGAACACCACGTCGCGGCGCTGGTCGAAGTGGCCAGCCTTTTCGTGCACCTGTGCCACGAGATGCTGGTCCGGCACGATCCAGTTGTGCAGTTCAAACGCCTTCAGCCCGACCGTGAACGGCCTCGGCAGGCGGTCGGGGTTGAGCGCGGAATGAGGCGACTGCTTCAGCATGGACGGGCGCACGCGATCATGGTCTTCAGGCGTCCTCCACCTTTTCCAGTTCATCGATGAAGCTTTCAAGCATGCCCAGCCCCTTCGACCAGAACGCCGGGTCGCTTGCATCCAGCCCGAACGGCTTGAGCAGTTCGGAATGATGCTTGGTGCCACCTGCTTTCAGCATGTCGAAATACTTCTCCTGGAAACCCTCCTCGGCTTCGAGGTAGCGGGCATAAAGCGAGTTCACCAGACAATCACCGAAGGCATAAGCATAGACGTAGAACGGCGAGTGGATGAAGTGCGGTATATACGCCCAGAAGGTTTCATAGCCGGGGCCAAACTTGATGGCATCACCCAGCGCTTCCGATTGCGTCCTGATCCAGATCTCGCCGATCTGGTCGGCGGTCAGTTCGCCCTCGCGCCGGGCGAGGTGCACTTCGCGCTCGAAACAGTAGAACGCAATCTGGCGCACGACGGTGTTGAGCATGTCCTCGACCTTGCCCGCCAGCAGCACCTTGCGCTGCTTCGGATCAGTGGTCTGCTTCAGCAAGGACTGGAATGTCAGCATCTCGCCAAACACTGATGCCGTCTCGGCCAGCGTCAGCGGCGTGGACGCCATCAACGGACCCTGCGCTGCGGCCAGCACCTGGTGCACGCCATGGCCCAGTTCGTGCGCCAGGGTCATCACGTCGCGCGTCTTGCCCTGGTAGTTCAGCATCACGTAGGGGTGCGCCGACGGCACGGTCGGGTGGGCAAAGGCACCAGACGACTTGCCCGGACGCACCGGCGCATCGATCCAGCGCTCGTCGAAGAACCGCTGGGCGATCCTGGCCATTGCCGGGTCGAAGCCTGCATAGGCATCGAGCACCGTCGCACGCGCCCTGTCCCAGCCGATCTTCGCGTCATCCTGGTCGGGCAACGGCGCATTGCGGTCCCAGTGCATCATGGTGTCGAGACCCAGCCACCCGGCCTTCATGCGATAGTAGCGGTGCGCCAGCTTCGGATAAGCCTCTCGCACGGCACTCACCAGTGCATCCACGACCGGGCCTTCAACCCGGTTGGACAGGTGGCGGGCCTCGGCCACGTCCTTGAACCCGCGCCACCTGTCCGAGATTTCCTTGTCCTTGGCCAGCGTGTTGGTGATGGTGGCGAACAGCGAAATGTTGCCGGCAAACACCTTTGCCAGCGCGTTCGAGCCAGCCTCGCGGGTCTCGCGGTCCTTCGACACCAGCAGGTTCAGCGTTGGTTCGAGTGACAGATCCTCGCCCTTCACCTCGAACTTCAACCGCGCCATGGTCTCATCGAACAGCCGGTTCCAGGCTCCTGCCGCCGTCACCGACTTTTCGTGGAACAGCTGCTCGACCCGGTCTTCAAGCTGGTAGGGCTTTTCCTTTTGCAGGTCCTCGATCCACGGCCGGTAATGGGCCAGCGCCGGCGAGGCCTGCATGGCGCGCTGAAGCTGTTCGGCTTCGAGCCGGTTGAACTCAAGCTCGAAGAACACCAGCCCGGTGGTCACGGCGGTCAGCTTCTGCGACACGTCACCATAAAATTTCTGCCGTGCGGGGTCGGTGGTATCGCCCACATAGTACAGCATCATGAACGAGCCGATGCGGCCGAACAGGTCGGACAGCGTTTCATAATCCTTGAGTACATCCGCCAGTGCATCGCCGCCAGCGCTGCCCTCCAGCAACCCGGCCAGCTTGCCCTGGTACTGTGCGGCAAAGCGTGCCGCCTCCGCCTCGGCCTTCTTCATATCGGCCCGGAAGGCCTCGCTGTCAGGCCCGTCATAGAGGTCTGCCAGGTTCCATTCCGGCAGATTGCCCAGGTCGGCGTCGATTTTTGCGTTGGCGGACTTTTCGACAGCAGCGTTAACGGCAAGGCCAGGGATTTTCTCGATCAGCATGGGGACTCCGGTTGGGCAGGTCGGTTCAAATCATGAGAATTTTCAACATATGACCGCTGGATGGCGGTCAAACAAGGCGGCTGGCACATGATTTCCGGAAAATCATCGAACTGTTTCAATCTGGTCCATTTTAAGCGGGCATTTACCGATGGCCGTCATACTGCCTTCCTGAAACCACCACTGTCGGCCAGTTCCAATGGACAAGGCCGGGATGTGCGCGATGACCTGCCTTGCCTGATGACACAAGCAACAAGAAGCCAGAGACCGCATGCCACACAAGATTCTGATCGTTGAGGACGACCCGGCCCAGCGCCGCATCCTGGAAGAGCTGGTCAAGCGCTTCGGTTTTGATCCCGTGTCCGCTGAAAGCGCCACCAAGGGTCTCGACATTCTGGAAGCCAACCGCTCGAAACCGGTGGACCTGATCATCCTCGACCTGGTCATGCCCGAAATCGACGGTCTTGAGTTTCTTGAGCGCCTGTCAGCCTATCGTGCGACGGTGCCTGTCATCGTGCAGACAGCGCAAGGCTCCATCGAGACCGTCGTCAAGGCCATGCGCGCCGGGGCCGATGACTTCGTGGTAAAGCCGGTCAACCCGGAACGCCTCAAGGTATCGATCCAGAACCTGCTCAAGGTCAATGCGCTGACCGAAGAGGTGAAGCGGCTCAACCAGAAGGTCTCCGGCGCCATGTCGTTCGATGACCTCATCATCGCGTCACCGGCCATGACCAATCTCGTGCGCCTCGGCAAGCGCGCCGCGCATTCCAACATCCCGATCCTGATCGAGGGCGAAAGCGGCGTCGGCAAGGAAATGATCGCCCGCGCCATCCAGGGCGAAAGTGAACGCCGCGGCAAGCCTTTCGTCGCGGTAAACTGCGGCGCTTTGCCGGAAAACCTCGTCGAAAGCATCCTGTTCGGCCACGAGAAAGGCTCGTTCACCGGCGCTGTCGGCAAGCACATCGGTAAGTTCCAGGAAGCCGATGGCGGCACCTTGTTCCTTGACGAAGTGGCAGAACTGCCGCTCGACATGCAGGTCAAGCTGCTGCGCGCCATCCAGGAAGGCGAGGTCGATCCGGTCGGCTCGCGCAAGCCCGTCAAGGTCGATATCCGGCTGATCTCGGCAACCAACCGCAACATGATCGAAATGGTCAAGGCGGGCCAGTTCCGCGAGGACCTGTACTACCGTCTCAACGTGTTCCCGGTGATGGCGCCGCCGCTGCGTGAAAGGGTCGAGGACGTGGCCCCGCTGACCAGGCACTTCATCACCCGTTTCGCCGCCGAGGAAGGCCGCCGCATCACCGATATCTCGGCCCAGGCGCTGGAGCTGCTCAAGGCCTACAGCTGGCCGGGCAATGTACGCCAGCTCGAGAATACCGTGTTCCGGGCCATCGTGATGTGTGAAGGCAGCGAGCTGACCGTGGCCGACTTTCCGCAGATCGCCGCCCTGACCGAAGGTTTTGATGTCGAGGTGCCGCCAGCACCAATGGCAAAGCCTGCAACCCCGCAAGCGGTTGGCGCAGATGCCATCATTTCAGGCCCCGACCACAGGTCTTCCACGTCGGGTCCGTCCAGCAGCAACGGCATGGTCGGCGACGGCATGGCGTATGGCATTCCGGCCGTCACCGAGGGCGGCCACATCCGCACCCTGGAGGAAATCGAGGCCGACATGATTCGCCTCGCCCTGACGCGCTACCGCGGGCAGATGTCCGAAGTGGCACGCAAGCTCGGCATCGGCCGGTCCACGCTATATCGCAAAATGCGCGATTTGGGGCTGGAAGCTCGCGGATAATTGAACTTTTGCCCCCTCTCTCCCCTTATGCAAGTATTGCGTCCAGTGCCCGGCTATGGCTTTAGTCAGGCACGCAACCGGAAGAGGTATTTCATGTTCTCGCGTATCAGCGCCATTTTGCTGGCAACCTGCATCACCGTCCCGGCAGCGATCCAGCAGGCCCATGCCGATCGCGCCGATCCGCCGCGCAAGACCTTCAATTTCGGCTCGCGCAGCTTTGATGACAACGACAATGGCTGGACCAAGCGACAGCAGCGGCAGCAGCGCCGCCGCGATAGCAATGTCCGATCATTAGACTTCTTTGGCGGCAATCGCGGATTCTTCACCACTGGCGATGATCTACGCGCCTTCGAGGAAGAACTCAACCGCCGCAACACCGATCGCGTGCGTGTCCGCATAACCGAAGATGATGGCCCGGATGCGGGCTCCACTGGTGAGCGGTACCACACCTACGTGGCAGACAAGCTGGTCCGGCTGGCCAGGCCCGGCCTGAAGCAGCCCCGCCCCCAGGGCCCGGTATTCTCGGCCGAAGCGGGAGCAACCATCGACGTGTCCGACCAGCTCGATACCATCGAGCTTACGGACAGGGTGGCGCAGGCGACCTTCGAGGCCCTCAAGGCCGGCATTGACGGCATTGGTGTTTCAGCCAGGCAGCTCGAGGCCATCGCGAAAGCCTACGAAAGCCGGCAATACAAACCGATATGGATAGAGGACGGCAAGCCCAGCGCCCGCGCTGAAGCGGTGCTCAAGGTGCTGTCAGAGGCTGAACAGGAAGGCCTCAAGGCGTCCTGGTACGCCCTGCCCGTGCTGGACTCCGCCCGCACGGCGGCGGGACTGCCGGGTGATCCGGCAACCCTGGCCCGCTTCGAGCTTGAACTGACGGCAATGGCGCTGCGCTACGCGCACCATGCCTCGGGTGGCCTCGTCACCCCGAACAAGATTTCCGGCTACCATGACATGGCACCGCCGCATGTGGCTGCGGCAGACGCGATCGCGTCGCTCGTCTCGCACCCCGAGCCGGCCGGCTGGCTGATGCGCCTTCACCCCACACTGCCGGCATACAAGGCCATGAAGGCCGAGTTGATCGCCCTTGGCGCCAACGAAACCGAGCCACAGATCGTGGTGCCCGAAGGCAAGCTGCTGCAGCTCGGCGTATCGGACGAGCGCGTACCGATCCTGCGCAAGCGCCTGAAGCAATTGAAATTCATCAAGGCCAGCGATGAAGTTGCCCAATCGGGACTGATCGCGACCGATGTGCCGCTGTTCGGCTCGGAAGCCGCTATGCTGGCAGCGGATTCGCAAGCGCTCGAAATGTCGGACACCGACGTTGCCGCGCTCAAGGCTTTCCAGACCAAGGCCGGTCTGAAAGCTGACGGCATGGCGGGCAGACGCACCATCGCGGCCCTCAATGGAAACTCGACGGTAGACCGGTCGGCCCAGCTTGCCCTGAACATGGAGCGGCTGCGCTGGCTGCCGCGCAACCTTGGAAAGCGCTACATATTCGTCAACCAGCCGTCGTTCGAACTGCGCATCATGCGCGACGACAACTCGATCGAGTGGTCTACCCGGGTCATCGTCGGCAAGCTGAGCAACCAGACCTACGTATTCTCGGACGAAATGGAGCGGGTCGAGTTCAACCCCTATTGGGGCTTGCCGCAGTCGATCATCCGCGGCCAGTACCTGTCCAAGCTGCGCTCGAATCCGGGCTACTTCGAACAGCGCGGATACGAGGTTATCAATTCTCGCGGCCAGAAGATTGCCGGCAGCAGCGTCGACTGGTGGAACTACAAGGGCGTCGGCGTGCGCCAGAAGCCTGGTCCGAACAACGCGCTGGGCGAAGTCAAGTTCATGTTCCCGAACAGCCATGCCATCTATCTGCACGACACGCCCAAGCGGTCCCTGTTCGAAAACGAGTCGCGCGCCTTCTCGCATGGCTGCGTACGCGTCGACAATCCACGCAATCTTGCGCGTCATATCCTGGGCTGGTCCGACGAAAAGGTAGCCAGCACCATTGCGACCGGCAAGCACACGGTCGTGAATATGCAGAACAAGCTGCCGGTGCACCTGACCTACTTCACGGCATGGACCGACGAAAACGGAAATCTGACTTATTATTCAGATGTTTACAATCGTGACAGCTATCTCGCCAAGGCCGTGGACGCCGAACGCACCGAACTGTCGCGGCGGCTTTAGCGCCTGCCCTCAAGAATGCCACTTAAGCCACTGTTAATCATGATCTGTCAGGATTGCCGAGTGAGTTTAGTCACTGCCCAATAGCGGCCTCATTCTTGTGGTCTTTCACAGTCTCGTGTATTAGAATTACGAGTATCTGCTTAGGGGTGGATCAGTAGGGGATGCGGAGCAAACGTTCCGTCACAAGTTTATGCAGAGCAGGGATTCCTGGCTCGCCCATGCCTTGGGCGCTGCTTTTCGGGTAAAACGTTACGTGACTGGCGGCACACTCGCTTGCGCTCTAGGCGTCGGTGTATTGCTGACCTCCACCGCTCAGGCGTCTGCCGAAACCCGCACCCTGTCGATGTACTTCACCCACACCAAGGAATCGATCACCGTCACCTACAAGCGCAATGGGCGTTACGACCAATCCGCGCTGAAGAAGGTGAACTGGTTCCTGCGCGACTGGCGTCGCAACGAACAGACCAGGATGTCGCTGGAAACCCTGGACCTGCTCTGGGAACTCCACGCAGACCTCGGCTCGAAGAAGCCGATTCATATCGTTTCCGCCTATCGCAGCCCCAAGACGAACGCCATGCTGAAGCGTATCGGCCGCAAGGTTGCCCGCACATCGCAGCACATGCGGGGCAATGCAATTGACTTCTACTTCCCCGACGTGCCGGTCGAGAAGATCATGGGCTCGGCCCTTATCCGCAAGGTTGGCGGTGTTGGCTACTATCCCCGCTCCGGCAAGTACGGCTTCGTCCACATCGATTCAGGCAACGTGCGCCACTGGCCGCGCATGAGCCCGTCGCGCGTCGCCACCATCAGCCGCAAGTACGCCGGCACGGTCAATGCCCGCCGCGGTGGCATTGGCAACACGATGCTGGCCGCTGCGCAGACCGGCAACAAGTACTCGCCGATTCCAAACAGGGTCGCCTCAAACGAGTCTGATGATGAACCGGTTGAAACCGGCCCGGCCAACCTGGTGCCGGCAAGCATGGCCGATGCCGTGCTGGCCGCAATGGCAAAGACCACGCCGCCATCGCAGGCTGACGAGCAGCCATTGGCCGTTGCCACCGCTGCCCGCTTCGTCATGCCGAAGCCGCGTCCCAAGCCGATCGAGGTGCTCATGCTGGCAGCCGCCAACATGCAGATCTCACCGGCCTCTGCGCCGGTGGAAACCAATCAGAACTTTAACGTCGCGGGATCGCCGGTTCGCGGCAACCTTGCACCCACCACCATTGCCAGCCTCGCCTATGAAGACCGCTCCACGCTGCTGGCCAGCAACACCTCCAGCAAGGGCAGCCTGACCGGATCGGAACAGCGCGCGGCCAGCCCGGCTGACAGCGAACTGCGCCCGCTTTCGGTCAATTATGCCAGCGCCTCGTCGATGAGCGACCTGTTCACCAACAATGATGCCCTGGCCCGCCGCGATGGTGCACCGCAGCCGTTCATGAACGACCAGTCGGCCCAGATCCCGGCCCTCGACGCGCAGGAAAAATCAGCGCTTGGCCGCTTCATCGACATGCTGACCGGCGGTGAAGACGAGGCTGCTACCGAAGGCTCGTCCGCCGTCAACCGCTCCGCCAAGGGCGACAGCCAGGTCGTCAACCGCGATGGCAAGGGCAACTTCCAGGCAGCGCCTGCCACCTGGCAGCAGACCAGCGCCCGCGAAACCGAAGTGCTCAAGGTCGTCGAGGCTCCCCTGACTTTCTCGAACCAGTAAGCCTCTGGCTTCAGACCGTTTATCCCAAGGGCTCCGCGCGTGAATGCGCCGGGCCCTTGGTGTTTCATGGTCCCGATTCTGTCCAGGTTGCCGCACTGCGACAAATATTCATTATCATGAATGTGAAATCTGGCACTGACTGATGTAAGCTCACCCTGTCGCTGCTTGAGCAGGTATCAGGATGTTCGATCTTTCTGCAGAAATGCTGGCGCGGATCCAGTTCGCTTTTACCGTGTCGTTCCACATCATCTTTCCGGCATTTTCCATTGGCCTGGCGAGCTATCTTGCCGTGCTGAACGGACTGTGGCTGTGGAAGCGCGAACAGCACTACCTGACCCTGTTCAACTACTGGAAGAAGATCTTCGCCGTGGCGTTCGGCATGGGTGTCGTGTCGGGGTTGGTGATGTCCTACCAGTTCGGCACCAACTGGAGCGTGTTTTCCGACAAGACTGGACCGGTACTTGGCCCGCTGATGGCCTATGAAGTGCTGTCGGCGTTTTTCCTCGAGGCGGGCTTTCTCGGCATCATGCTGTTCGGCCGCGAGCGGGTTGGCGACAGGCTGCACATGTTTGCCACCGCCATGGTGGCCTTTGGCACCCTCATGTCGGCAACGTGGATCCTGTCGGTGAACTCGTGGATGCATACGCCCGCAGGCTTCGGCATCAACGAAGCGGGACAGTTCGTTCCGGAAGACTGGTGGGCCATCATCTTCAACCCGTCGTTTCCCTACCGGCTGGTGCACATGGTGTTGGCAGCTTACCTTACCACCGCGCTGGTGGTGGGTGGTGCCGCCGCCTGGCACCTGCTGCGCGGCCACCGCACGCCCGCAGTACTCACCGCCTTTTCGATGGCGATGTGGATGGCAACACTGGTCACGCCATTGCAGATCTTCGCAGGTGACCTGCACGGCCTGAATACGCTTGAACACCAGCCGGTCAAGGTGATGGCGATGGAAGGCCACTTCGACAGCCACCCCGATGGTGCGCCGCTAATCCTGTTTGGCATCCCCAATCAGGCCGAAAAGCGCATCGACTATCCGGTCGAAATTCCCAAACTGTCGAGCCTGATCCTCAAGCACGACCTGAACGCGCCGCTTGCCGGGCTGGACACCATACCTGACGAGGACGAACCCCCCGTCGCCATCGTGTTCTGGAGCTTCCGCGTCATGGTGGGCCTGGGCTTTGCCATGCTGGGGCTGGGCTTGTGGAGCCTGTGGGCGCGCTGGCGCGGCAAGCTGTATGAAAGCGCCATGCTGCACCGGGCAGCGCTCGTCATGGGACCGGCCGGCTTCGTGGCCGTGCTGGCCGGGTGGATCACCACCGAGGTGGGCCGCCAGCCGTTCACGGTCTATGGCCTGATGCGCACCGCCGATTCGCTGTCGCCCATCGCGGCACCTGCCGTGGCAGCCTCGCTGATTGCCTTCATCATCGTCTACTTCTTCGTGTTCGGTGCCGGCACCTTCTACCTTTTGCGGCTGATGTCCAAGCCGCCTGAAACCCGCGAGGACGAACTTGACCAGGGCCCGCTGCGCTCGGCCGGGGTCACGCCGGCCAGCCAGATGGCCAGGAAACCGGGAGAATAGCCATCATGTTCGAGCTTTCCTTCATCTGGGCCGGCATCATCGCCTTCGCGATCCTGCTCTACGTCATCCTTGATGGCTTCGACCTTGGCGTCGGCATCCTGTTTCCGTTTGCCCGGTCCGAAAAGGAACGCGACCTGATGATGAATTCGGTCGCGCCCGTGTGGGACGGCAACGAGACCTGGCTGATCATGGGCGGCGGCGGATTGTTCGCGGTGTTTCCGCTGGCCTACGCGGTTGCACTGCCCGCGCTCTACATGCCGCTCATCCTCATGCTGCTGGCGCTGGTGTTCCGCGGCGTGGCGTTCGAATACCGCTGGCGCACCAAGCGCTGGAAGGGCGTGTGGAACCAGGCCTTCTTCTGGGGTTCGGTGATCGCTTCGTTGATGCAGGGCATCGCGCTGGGCGCACTGGTGCAGGGCATCAAGGTTGAAAACCGTGCCTATGCGGGTGGCTGGTGGGACTGGCTGACGCCGTTCACGATGCTCACCGGCGTGGCCGTCGTGGTTGGCTATGTGCTGCTGGGATCGACCTGGCTGGTAATGAAGACCGAAGGCGAACTCAAGCAACGCATGCGCCGCCATGCCCGCTTTGCCGGCATCTACACGCTCGCGGCCATTGGCGTGGTCAGCGTGCTGACCCCGTTCCAGAACGCCGATTACTGGAGCCGCTGGTTCGCGTGGCCGACGGCCATCTTCTCGGTACTGGTGCCGGCGCTCGTCGCGCTGGCCGCCTGGCGGCTGTATGTGGGTCTGCGCGATGACCATGACGCAACGCCGTTCCTGGCGTCGCTTGCCATCTTCATCCTGTGTTTCATCGGCATCGGCATCAGCTTCTACCCGCACATGATCCCGCCCGCGCTGACCATCGAGCAAGCCGCTGCACCTGATTCCAGCCTGCTGTTCACGCTGGTGGGCGCAGCCATCCTGCTGCCGCTCATCCTGGGCTATACCGCCTATGCCTACTGGGTGTTCAAGGGCAAGATGGACCCCGACGAAGGCTACCACTGACCATGCGCCCGCACGGCAACAACACACGACCCGGCCCGCTCTGGAAGCGGCTGGGCTGGTTTGCCGTGATCTGGATTGCCAGCGTCGCCATCCTTGGCGTGATTGCCTACGGCTTGAAGGCCGTGATCGGCTGACCCGGCGGCGAGGGATTACTCGTCGTCGCCGTCGCCCTGGCCGGCGTCTGCCATCACCATGCCAAGCGCGCTCATGTAGAGGTCGAGCAGGGCTTCTTCTTCCTGGCGTTCGGCCTTGTCCTTCTTGCGCAGCGTAATGACCTTGCGCATGATCTTGGTGTCGAAGCCGGTGCCCTTGGCCTCGGCATAGACCTCCTTGATGTCATCAGCGATGGCCTTCTTTTCTTCCTCGAGCCGCTCGATGCGCTCGATGAAGGCTTTCAGCTGGCCCTGGGCAAAATTGGTCTTGGCGTCCATGTCGGTCGGTCTCCGCACTAACTCGATTGTCGGCCCTACTCATGCGCGACAGACGCAGACACTGTCCAGCGAAACGGTATCGTCATCCACCGCGGAAAGCAGGCCGGGGCTGCAAGGCAGTCATTTGCTGCACCCATGCGTCAACGGCAGCTATGCGGACTTTCCTGACAGTCACTGGTGGTGTATTCGTCGAAGTCAGACAAAGAATTCTAATGAAAGTCCCTTTGGGACTAACAAGGTCAAATTTCAATGGTGAACATCAAGAACGATGAAGAATTACCTGCGGGATTTCGACGCTCACGCTCCCGGATCATGTACATCGAGTGTAAGGCTGATGGCCTCGAAGGCTTTGCTGTTGTAGGGCGCGTATACTACTCAAAATCTGGAAAAACGATTTACTACAATGGACTGAAGTTCAAAAGTCTCAAAGGCGCGGGATTCAAAGCGAACTATTTCGAAACAGAAAGTGGCGATGAGTATTGGATATCTGGACCTCGTAAAGATCAAAATGACCGTCTGTATGGAGGCAACAAAGGCGTCCAAATTGATGAAGATGTCCGAGAAGAGTATGCTGCAATGATCAAGTAGTGCTGCCGCTGTCTGTAGTTACGTTCTTTCCTCCTAGACTTACGCTAAGGGCTCTCAATCGCCATTCGCCTGTTGCCCAACTCAAAAGATGTGCACATAGGGAGCAGATGGCGGCTTTGCGGACAAATCTGCCAATAGTTCAATGACGTGGTTCATAAGGATCAATCAGGGATTTCTCATACCAACCCGCCCCTGCTTAAAGGACAACGCCTCACAATCTCTTTCCAGCGTGTACTGATCACCGTTAGGCATAACGAAATCGGATGCAAACTAAGATAGAGTCTTGCAGATTCTTGGTTCAATCGGTCTGGTATCCAATGTTTGATGACACTTACGATGATCCGGAAAAAGAAGAAGAATGGATTGCCCTGGCGCGTAACAGAGTTGAGGCTTATTTGGCCGGTGAAAAACTCAATCACGGTGCAATTGCTGGATGGCCAGCTTGGCATATCGCACACCTAACGTCCATTTGGGCAATAGAGAGCAAAATTCGGCCTGGTTGGGTTGGGTGGTGGGCAATCTATGGAGACCATCCGACCGACTATATTTCAGCACAGGAGATCAGACATCCGCGCGCTGCAATAGGAGCATTCATCAACCAGTGGACCGAGTTAGCGAACTGCATTCAGCGAGGAGAAAAACACCCAACAATTCGGTTAGGCGATCTATCGCAAAGTGATGAACTGGCAGAACTGCTCGTTCCGCGCATTGAGATGCTTCGTGAGATGGCGGTCGATGATTCATTGTGGGAATATGCGGGGTCGGAGTTCCAAACTGATAGTTTCGAACATTGAACACCTGCGCCAAGCGATATGGCTAGTGCCAGAGTGACTGGCCCAAAATAATTGTTCTTTCCGACGTCCGCTTTGGGCTCCAGCAGACGTTTGCCGCAGCAAGCGAACTCTTCAGTTCACCAGCTACAACCGAATATCCCGGATGATCCCAGCCCGGCCACCTAATGCCCCGGATGGGTCTTGGCCATCTTGGCAACCTGCTCTGCTGTCGCCTCGGTCTGGTGCTTTTCCTTCCACTCGGCATAGGGCATGCCGTAAACGTGCTCGCGCGCGGCTTCCTTGTCGAGGTCCACGCCCTTGTCGTCGGCCGCATCCTTGAGCCAGTTCGACAGGCAGTTGCGGCAGAACCCGCCAAGGTTCATCAGGTCAATGTTCTGCACGTCCGGGCGGTTGCGCAGGTGGCTGACCAGCCGGCGGAACGCGGCGGCCTCAAGTTCGGTCATCGTCTTGTCGTCCATACCAATCCACTCCTTCGATTTTTGGATCATTCCAAGCAACTCCAGGAAAAGTGGGTACCGGTTTTCCGTCCGGAGTTGCGCAAATCATTCAACCAAATCCCTGATCTGGCCTTGCGCGATCATTGTTTCAAGCGCGCCGGCCAGCCGGTCCGTCCATTCGTCGATGCCGGCCTGATGGGAAATCAGGTCCTGGCGGATTTCGACCAGCGTGTGCGGCAGGCCCCGCCTGACGGCGTGCCGGTCCATGCAGTCGCCGTCCAGCCCACCCGCATAGGGTTCGTTGTCGCCCACGCACAGTGACGCATCGCGGTGCATGGCGGCAATGAACAGGTCGGTGAACCGCCGGTCGTCGTCCCACAGGAAGCCGATGTGCCAGGGTCGCGGCACGCCTTTCCAGGCCGGGGTGAACGAGTGGATCGAGATGATCGCCGGTGCAACGCCCTGCGCCAGGAACGCGGCAATCTCGGTGTCGATGGCCTGGTGGTAGGGCCGGTGGAAGGCGTTCAGCCTGAACTGACGCTCCTCGCGCGAAAGGTTGGCGTTGCCGGGCACTACCGCGCCGTCCGACAGCTCCATGATCATGGTCGGGTCCTGCTCGCCCCGGTTCGGGTCGATCAGCAGCCGCGAGAAACAGCTCAGCACAGCCGGCAGATCGAGCCGTGCCGCCAGCGCCGCGGTCACGGCCTCCACGCCGATGTCGTACGCGATATGGCGTTCAAGCTCTGACGGCGGCAGGCCAAGCGTGCCGTACGGCGCGGGCAGCGCGTTGCGCGCATGGTCGCACACCAGCAGCACACCGTGCTCGCGTGAGCCTGCCAGCGTGTAGTGACTGGCGAAATCCTGCGGTTGGCTGCGCGCTGCAGCAGCGTCTGCCGGATCATGAGGAGGATGTTTCATCGCCAACTCGAAATATCGAAAGCGCCGCAGCCTGTCCAGCGCGCTTGACCACACAGGCGAACACGTTAAAACGAACTGAACGGCGATTGTTTATTCAGCCATGAGAAGGCCACTTTGGGATGGCTCCTTGCTGGCGGGTGGGTGGCCGTGCGCTGGCCAACAGCCTGCAACTGCGTAATGACAGACAATCGATGCCGGCAGCTTTGCCGGCCTGACAACTGGGTGGAATAATTACACATGATGCGCAATCGCGTTCTTGCAATCGCTTTCGCAACAGGTGTTCTGGCTGGCTTCAGCGTGCCGGCAAAGGCAGACCTCCAACTTTGCAACCTGACCCCGAGCCGCGTAGGCGTTGCACTGGGCTATGCAGACCAGCAGGGCTGGGCATCGGAGGGCTGGTGGAACATCGCCGCGAACCAGTGCGAAACCCTGCTCAAGGGCCCGCTGATCGCCCGCTGGTACTACATCTACGCCGTCGACTACGACAAGGGTGGCTCATGGGGCGGCCCGGCAAAAATGTGTACCCGTGACAAACTGTTCACAATACGCGGGCATACCTCGTGCCAGGAGCGTGGCTACAACGAGACAGGGTTCTTCGAAGTGGACACCGGCGAGAACATCGACTGGACGATCAAGCTTGAAGGCGCCAAGACCACTGCTGCGCCCGCCACGCCGCCCAGCCAGTAACATCCGCGAGCACCCCGCCCGCTTTGCGCCTGCCCTTCCTTCCGACCAGAACCTGCAAGGACACTGTCCCCCATGAGACGTCAGCGCCAAGCCAAGATCGTCGCCACCCTTGGTCCCGCGTCAGGCACGCCGGAAATGATCGAGAAGCTGTTCCTTGCCGGCGTTGACGTGTTCCGCATCAACATGAGCCATTCGGACCACGCCAACCTCAAGGCCCGCTACGACGACATCCGCGCCATCGAGGCGCACCATGCCCGGCCGATCTCCATCATGGTCGACCTGCAAGGCCCCAAGCTGCGCATCGGCACCTTTGAAGGCAAGGACGTCACCATCAAGGCCGGCGACAGCTTCCGCCTCGACACCGACCAAACGCCCGGCGATGCCAGCCGCGTTTACCTGCCCCATCCGGAAATCTTCCAGGCCGTGAAGCCGGGTGAAAACCTGCTGCTCAACGATGGCCGCATCCGGCTCGAAGTCACCGCCGTCACCAGCAACGCCATCGATACCCGCGTGGTGTTCGGCGGCGTGCTGTCTGCACGCAAGGGCGTCAACCTGCCCGACACCATCATCCCGCTGACCCCGCTGACCGAGAAGGACCTGGCCGACCTCGACTATGCGCTCACGCTCGACATCGACTGGATTGCCCTGTCGTTCGTGCAGTTGCCGTCCGACATTACCCAGGCGCGCACCATCATCGGCAACAAGGCCGGCATCATGGTCAAGGTCGAAAAGCCCTCGGCCCTCAAGTACCTCGACGAGATCGTGGCCGAGTCCGATGCCATCATGGTGGCGCGCGGCGACCTTGGCGTGGAACTGCCGCTGGAATCCGTGCCCGGCTGGCAAAAGCGCATGGTGCGCACCTGCCGCCGCGCCGGCAAGCCGGTGGTCGTTGCCACGCAGATGCTGGAGAGCATGGTCAACGAACCCGTGCCCACCCGCGCCGAAGTGTCCGACGTGGCAACCGCACTGTTCGAAGGCGCCGACGCGATCATGCTGTCGGCGGAATCGGCCGCCGGCAAGTGGCCGGAAAAGGCCGTGCAGACCATGGACAATATCGCCAGGTCCGTCGAGCGTGACCCGCTCTATGAGGGCATCATCGCCAACGCCCGCACCGAGCCGAACCCCACATCAGCCGATGCCATCGCCCACGCCGCGCGCACGGTGGCCGAAACCCTGAACGTGGCAGCCATCGTCTGCTATACCGGCTCAGGCTCCACCGGCCTGCGGGTGGCGCGCGAACGGCCCAACATGCCGGTGATCGCGCTGACGCCCAACATCGCCACCGGCCGCCGGCTGGCAGTGTGCTGGGGCCTGCACTGCGTCCACACCGAGGATGCCCGTGACCTTGACGACATGGTGTTCCGTGCCGTCTCGATTGCCTACAACGAGAAGTTCGCCGAAGCCGGTGACCGTATCGTCATCACCGCAGGCGTGCCGCTGCGCACGCCGGGCAAGACCAACATGCTGCGCGTCGCCCGCGTCGCCGCGCCGGAATAGGCAGGCCGGGCGCTAGAGCAACAGCCGTTCGAGTTGAACGGCTAAAGTTGCTCTATCACTTTGGAATCGAGCATCTTTATCCGATCAGATGATTCAGTCTGATCGGATGATGCTCTAGTCGACCCTGGCCTGGTCGGTAAAGCCCACCAGCCGGTCGATGGGCGCATAGTCGTCGGTAAGCAGCACACCGTGGCGGTCCACCAGCGCGTCGACCCATGAATCCGCCATCGCAGCATACTGTGCCGGGTCGGGTGAGCGCGCCATGAAGGTATCGGCCGGCGATCGTGCTGTACCGGCCACCACCATGAAGATCTTGCGCTCGCGCGGTGCCGGCCGGCGCTGGATGGTCCACAGTTCAACCACCGGAAACACCTGCCGCAGCGTCGCCACGATGGCACCGACCGCCTGCAGGCGATGTTCGAAATCGACGACGTTCATCAGGTAGCTGCCATCAGGCTCGAGCCGGTCGCGCACCAGTTCGAAGAACTCCCTGGTGATCAGGTGTGCCGGCACCGCAATATCGGTGAAGGCATCTCCGATGATGACGTCATAGCGCTCGTTTGGCCGCGACAGCAGGGCCGAGCGCGCATCCTCGTGCAGCACCCGCGCGGTTGACCTGTCGAACCAGAAATCCCGCTCCGCCAGATCGGTGACGCCAGGGTCGATCTCGGCCACCGTGATCGGGCCTGTCTTGCGCGCCGCGAAGCCGCGCGGCACCGAGTATGACCCGCCCCCGATGACGAACGAGGAAAACTGCCTGCCACCGGTACGCCGGCGCGCCAGTTCGTCCAGCATGGCGGAATGCTCGTTGAACATCACCTCCGGCAGGTCGCGCGCCGAGATGCCATGCACCAGGTGATCGATCACCATCATCCGCACCGGGTTTTCCGGATCGGCACTTACGTCGATGGTGCGCAGGCAGAAATACCGGCTCTCACGGTCACAGGCACCCGGCGCAGCGACGCCTGAGCCCGCCAGAACCGCAGCCACCACGGCCGCCGTTGCGGCCCCTGCCCCTGCCACGCTCGTCAGCCTTCCGGCGTACACGAAGCACGCCGCAGCCGACAGCACGTAGACTGCCGTTACGATGGCAAGCGTCAGCGCCGACCCCAGCCACGAGATGAACACGAAACCGGCCAGCAGCGTTCCGGCAATCGCCCCTACGGCACCGGAGGCAAACATCGCCCCCAGGGCCCGGCCCTGCTGGCTGTCGGCACTCGACGTCACCGCAATCTGGGCCAGCACCGGGGCTGGCACGCCGGCAAAGAACGACGGCAGGAAGAACACCAGCGTGGTCAGGATGACAATGGCCCACAGCGGGTTGCCCGCGCCTGCCAGCACCGGTCCGGCGATCCAGTTGAGCAACACCACGGACACCGCCGTGGTCAGCGCCGCCGCCACCAGCGCCCACCCGGTCGCGCGCATGGCGTCTTCCGGCGTCTTCTCGGCAAATCGTCCGCCCAGCCAGTGTCCGGCCGAAAAACCCGCCAGCACCACCGCGATCACCGATGTCCAGGTATAGAGCGACATGCCCACGTGCGGCGCCAGCAAGCGGCCCGCCACGATTTCCACCACCAGGCTTGCTGCCGAAACGATCGCCTGCAGCAACACCAGCACCGCCAATCCCGGAACCCTCGCCATCTCAACCCGCAATCCTGTTGAACCCGGCTTCCGTTTCACCCGTCTTTGCGCGGCTTGGCAACCGTTTTCGACACGCTACCCGGCGATGACCGGCAATGCCGTGGGCAACTGCCATCTGTGGCATTTCCGCAACAGTCCGCAAAATTCTGTTTGCGCCCGGACGAACCGGGCAAGGCAAGCATAGTGCCGCCGCAAGTTCCGGGCATCTCCCCCGCTTCAACACACCTCCGTCACACCTCCGTCATGCCCGGACTTGATCCGGGCATCTCTGCCAGCATTACGGAATTCCGCTTGACATCCAGACTGAATTCCTATACATGTATTCCTATCCGAACCACTCCGGGTTATCCGCGGGAGAGTGCACCCTCGTCAGGTCATGCAGTGGTCCGGGGCACGTGGTCCTTGGGTGAAGGGCGCCTGACCGCGCTCCCTGGCACAAGGGCCGGCTTACCCCACCCCCCGGCGGAAGCCGGGCGTCTTGCACAAGCCAGGCGCCGCAGTTGCGGGTCTCGTGAGCGTGGGCAGCCGGCAGCATCGCGTGTGCGGAGCGCCAGGCGCGCTGCAGATTTTCATATGAGTTGAGCAGAGCGCATGGTGCTCCGCCCTCCACCCCACCCGAACCACGGCTGTTCATCCCCAGCGCGTGGGTGCCCGGTCGTGTCAGAAGCCTTGTCGCAGAAGAGGAGAATCCGCATGTCCAACGCCCGGCGGCCCCGCTATCGGCCCCGCTTTTGTGGCAGCCTTGGCCTGCAGCGTGCTGCACGCAAGGTAATCGCTGACGGCAACGCGGGCTGCTTCACCGACCCCGCAGACTGGCAGCAATGGATCGCCAGCATCCTTGACGGTGATACGCCCGACACCCTGTTCGACGCCGACTGGCGCAATTGTTGCGGCACCACCTATTGCCGCCGTGCCCGTGCCTGCAAGCGCGACCTGCGGCACGGCAGCGGCTGAGAGACACCGGTTGCGCTTCAGATGTTCAGATCTTCTGGTCGAATTCCTGTTCGAGCTCGCGAATGCGCTCGTCGATGTTGTCCAGTTGCGGATTGACCATCTTGGCCCGGCGCAGCGCACGCAGAGCCTCGCGGCCATTGCCACGCTCCTTCTCGATGACGGCAAGCCCGGACAGGGCACCGAAATGGCGCGGTTCCAGCTCGAGCACCTTGTCGATGTCGGCCAGCGATGCATCGTAGTTGCCGCGCAGGAACTGCACCGAGGCCCGCCGGTTCCAGCCTTCCACGTAATCGGGGTTGAGTTGCACCACAGTGTCCAGAATGGCCAGGGCCGACCCGTGGGCGTTGGCCTCGATGGCGGCGTTGGCCTGTGTCATCAGCACATCGGCGGTGTCACTGCGCGAGCGCATCCACATGGCATGGATGGCGTTCTCCAGGACCTTCGCCACTTCCTCGTTCTCGGCATTGCGCAACTGCGCAAACAGCCGGTCCAGCACTTCAGCGGGGTCGGCGTTGGCATCGGGGTTGTGCAGGTCGGGGCCGCTGGAATGGGCCTCGCCGGCTTGCTGCGCCAGTGCGGGCGCGGGTGCCAGAAGGATTGCGCCAACACAGGCGATTTTCATCAGGTCGCGTATCATGGCAACCAGACTAGCAAAACAATGTGGTCAGACAAATACGAAACGCCGCGGGCGGTGCCCACGGCGTGTTCAATTCCCGGTGACGTGCCCGCGCGATGGCGGGCAGCGCCCGTGCCTCTAGCCCTGGCGAGCCTTGAAGCGCGGGTTGACCTTGTTGATCACGTACAGACGGCCGCGGCGGCGCACGACGCGGTTGGCACGATGGCGCTTTGCAAGCGACTTGAGCGAGTTGCGGATCTTCATCGGAACGGTCTTTCATAATCAAAGCCGCGCAAGGGTGTTGTGACCCGAAACGCGGCCTCGTTAAAATCTGGCCGGAACATAGTTGCGCAGCCACTGGCTGTCAACTACCACACGCCGCGGCAATCCGCATCAATGCGGGCGCCTCCCGCCTTTCCGGAACCGGTACATGGACCTTCTCGCATCACACGAACTTGCACTGACCTGGGCAACCCTTGCAGCCGGCATCGGGCTGATCGTTTTCAATGTCTGGCGTGAAACCCGGCCACGCAAGTCGCTGGAGGTGTCGATCTGGCCAACCACGCCGTTCCTGCTGGCCGGTGCATTCCTGGCGGTGCTGGCGCTTGTACACCTGATGACGCTGTACGGCATCGAAAAGCCGCCGCGCTAGCAATTTGCGGCATGTAACAATGTTCACATCCGGTTCAGGCAGGAACCGCTAACCTGTTCTCAAGTTGATTGCATGAAGCGCCCGCAAGCGAAAATCGAGAGAACAGGAAGATGAACCGCTCAGTTTCACATTCGGATGGCGCCACCGGCTTCGTTGCCGAGAACTATCGCACACCAGGCAGCCACATGGGCGCATCCGGCGTCGGCCCCTCCACCAGCGAAGTGCTGCGCACCCTGTCGGTCATGGAACGCCTGCTGCTCAGCTGATGCCCTGCGCCCGCCGCGTCAGCCACGCGGCCAGCAGCGACACCAGCGAATGCACCATGATGGTGAACACCGCCAGCACCAGCAGGGCTGCAAACATCAGGTCGATCTTGGCACGGCCATTGGCAAGCAGCATCAGGTAGCCAAGCCCGTTCGACGACCCTACCCACTCCCCGATCACCGCACCGATGGGTGCATAGACCGCCGCCAGCTTCAGCCCCGAACCGAATGCCGGCATGGCCGCCGGCAGCCGGATGCGCAGCAGTGTCTGCATCGGCGTGGCGCGCATCGTGTGTGCAAGGTCCAGGTAGCCGGTATCCGTGCGCTGCAGCCCGTCCAGAAAACTCGACGTCACCGGAAAATAGATGATCAGGATGGTCATCACGATCTTGGACTCGATGCCGTAGCCCAGCCACAGCGTCAGCACCGGGGCCAGCGCAAACACCGGTATCGCCTGGCTGAACACCATGATCGGCATCAGCAACCGGCGCAGGGTGGCCGACATCATCAACTGAAGTGCCGTGGCAAACCCGAGCGCCGATCCTGCGATCAGCCCGAGCACCACTTCGGTCATGGTCACCACGGCATGACCGGCAATCAGTTCACGCGAGCTGATGAGCGTACCCCATACCTTGCCAGGCGATGGCAGGATGAACGGTGGGACCCCCGTCAGCGTAACGATGGCCTGCCACAGGCCAATCGCAAACAGTGCCGGCACGACGATCCAGGTGATCCGGCGGCCAAGGCTGCCTTGAGCGATGTCGGGTTGCCTCATGCCGCGTGGTCCTTGCGCAGGTCCGCCAGCAACCGGGCTTGCAGGTCCAGCGTCGCGCGGGCCTGCGGATCGCGCAGCGGCGCGCTGTCACCAGCCGGGAACAACCGCAATCCGGCCTCGTCGAGGATGGCAATCTTCGAGCCCATGCGCGCAGCTTCTGCCGGGTCATGCGTTACCAGCAGTATCGTCATGCCGTCGAACAGCTCGAACGCAAGCTCCTGCATCTCCGCCCTGGTACGGGCATCGAGTGCCGAGAAAGGCTCATCCAGGAACACGTACGGACAATCCTCCATCAGCGTGCGGGCAAGTGCTGCGCGCTGGCGCATGCCGCCCGACAGCGCACGTGGATGCTTGTTGCGATGCTCGCTCAACCCGACCCTCGCGATCAGCCGTTCGGCGCGGGCAAGGTCCGGGGTTTCTCCCCGCATCCGCGCACCCAGCGTCACGTTACCTGTCACGTCCAGCCACGGCAGCAGCAGGTCCTGTTGCGCCATGTAGGCCACGCGCCCGGCAACGGGCTGGCCGTCATCGGTGGTGATCCGGCCTTCAAACCGGCCATGCGTTTCAAGGCCCGCCAGCAGGCGCAACAACGTGGTCTTGCCCACGCCTGACGGCCCGAGCAGGCAGGTCCACCCGGCCGGTTCGAGGCCAAGGTCGATACCGCTGAACAGCGCCCTGCCCTCGTAGATGAAACTGCCTTCGACGCGGATCATGCCGTGAACTGCTTTACTCGGCCGTCACGTCGATGGTGATCTTGCCGACCGGATTGACCGACGGTATCAGGCCGGACTCTTTCAGGAACTGCTCCATCCGGGCATACCGGCCCGCATCCATCGCAGCAGGCCGCAAGGCAAAGCGCGGCAGCGTATCGGCCCATGCGCGCTTGTTCAGTTCGTCCTGCAATTCCTTCGACGTACCGGAAAAGATCTCCCAGCTTTCCTGCGGGTGGTTGATGATGTACTGCGTCGCCTTCTCGGTTGCCGCCAGGAAGCGCCGGATCCTGTCCTTGTCCATGGTGTTGGGGTTGGCCACGTAGATCAGCTCGTCATAGGACGGCAGGCCCTCTTCCTCGATGAAGAAGCACTTGCCCTTGGCACCGTTGATATCCATCTGGGTCAGCTCGAAATTGCGGAATGCACCAACAACCGCATCGACCTGCCCCGACATCAGCGACGGCGACAGCGACCAGTTGACGTTGACCAGTTCGATGTCGGCCATGGTCAGCCCATGCGGCTTGAGGATGGCGCTGAGCACTGCTTCCTCGACACCGGCCACCGAGAAACCGACCTTCCTGCCCTTCAGGTCGGCAATCGACTTGATGGGACCATCCGCCATCACCAGCAGGCAGTTTAGCGGTGTGGCAACCAGCGTGCCCACCCGCACCAGCGGCAGGCCTTCGTGTATCTGCAGGTGCAATTGCGGTTGGTAGGACACCGCCAGGTCTGCATTGCCGGCAGCAACCTGTTTCGGCGGATCAGCCGGATCAGCCGGGGCGATGACCTCGATCTCGAGGTTCTCGGCGGCGAAATAGCCCTTCTCTTGCGCAATGATGATGGGGCCGTGGTCGGGGTTGATGAACCAGTCCAGCATCAGCGTCATTTTGTCGGCCGCGTGGACGGACACGCTGCCGGTCACCAGCATGAACAGTACGATCAACAGTCTCATGGCATTCCCTCTGCGCTTTGGGTGCAGACAGCATGCAGGAAAACGGCGCATTAGAGATGGATTCTCATACCCGTTCCCTTCGCCGGCATTACCCGTTTCAGGTTCGATGGGTCGGCCTAAGGCACCTCTCAGCCCCTGCGTGACGCAGAAGGCTCCCCAACGGTTCGGCGGCAACTATATCGCAAGCCGCCGCCGGCGCAAGCAGGCCCTGTTGACTGCGGCGATGTTGTATCAGCCGATGATGAGAGGAATTAAGATGGTGGACGGCATCGATGCTGTGCAGTCCCAACTACTGTCCGGAGCAACTGGCGTAAGTGCGAGTACTGATTGTCATCCGCTAATGACTATGGAACGTTAACGCGGTGGAGATGTGGCGGAACTTCTGTTCAGGGGTGTTTGGAAAATGTGCAACTGCTGCCCGGCAACTGACATTACCACAGAACATGGAGTTGATTTCTGCCTTTGTGGCGCGCCTGCCACGCAGGCAGCCTTCCGGCGGGTAGAAGCTGATCTCACGAGACGCGAGATGCTGGGCGGCACCGCCGCCGTGGTGGGCATGTTTGCCGGCTTCGGTCTTGCCCCCAAATTCGCCTGGTCGCAGACGCCGGGCCGTCCGTTGCTGCTGACGAACCTCCGCCTGTTCGATGGTGCCGCGTTGAAGCTGCAGGACGGGCTCGACATTCTTGTCGAAGGTAACAGGATTTCCGCATTGCCGGCCAGCGGACAAGGGCCAGCCGATGTCCAGGTGATTGATTGTGGTGGTCGTGCCGTGACCCCGGGGCTGATTGATTGCCACTGGCATGCAACGCTGGTCAGCGTCAGCCAGCTAGCTGCCATGACCCAGGACATAGCGTTCATTCATCTCGTTGCAGGCCAGGAAGCCGGCGCCACCCTGATGCGTGGCTTCACGACCATCCGCGACACAGGTGGTCCTGTCTTCGGGCTGAAGATGGCGATAGATCGCGGAGTTGTGGCCGGCCCCCGCATTTTCCCGTCCGGCGCAATGATTTCCCAGACTTCGGGTCACGGCGACTTCCGCCTGCTGAATACCTTGCCGCGCATGCCCGGCGATGCCGCCGACTACACTGAAAGGACAGGCGTCGCAGCCATCGCCGACGGGCGTGACGAGGTGTTGCGCCGTACCCGCGAGCAGCTCATGAAGGGTGCAAGCCAGATCAAGATCATGGCTGGCGGTGGTGTGACCTCGCTTTATGATCCGCTCGACACCGCCCAGTTCCTCCAGGAGGAAATGGAAGCCGCTGTTCGCGCTGCCGCCGATTGGGGCACCTATGTCTGCGCCCATGTCTACACGCCCGAAGGCATCCAGCGGTCGCTACGCGCAGGCGTGAAGTCGATCGAACATGGTCAACTCGCCGATACGGAGACCATTCGCATGATGCGGGACGAAGGTGCCTGGTGGTCGATCCAGCCCTTCCTTCAGGACGAGGATTCGAACCCTCGCAGCAATCCCGTCCAACAGGCAAAAGCCGAGCAGGTTGCTACCGGCACGGTGCGCGCCTTCGAGATGGGCCGGGCTGAAGGCGTCAACATGGCCTTCGGCACCGATATCCTGATGAACCCCGGCGCATCGCGCAGCCAGGGTCGGCACCTCGCAAAGCTTGCCCGGTTCATGGCCCCGCTGGAGGCCCTGCACATGTCCACTGGTGCCGCCGGAGAGCTCCTTGCCTTGTCAGGACCGCGGGCGCCCTATGACGGTCGCCTGGGCGTGATCGCCGAAGGAGCGCTCGCCGACTTGCTTGTCTGGGACGGGGACCCGGAAACAGACCTGTCGTGGGTGGG
>CAYMJJ010000012.1:0-10062 GCA_964390445.1 uncultured Anderseniella sp. | reverse complement strand
TCGCCGACTTGCTTGTCTGGGACGGGGACCCGGAAACAGACCTGTCGTGGGTGGGCAACCCTGAAGACACTCTCCGCCTCATCATGAAGGATGGAAAAGTCCACAAGAACACCCTGCAAGCCTGAAGGAACCGGAACATGATCAATCGCCTTAGAAGCTGCCTCGGTGCGGCGGTCATCCTGACCTTGATTGTGCCGAGTTCTGCCACAGCGATAGAAGGCGGCACCGGCACCTACCTGTTGGGTGGCAGGGACTCGTTCATGGGGATCGTCCCCGGACCCGGAACCTACATCTCCAACGAGATGGTATTCGTCAATGCTGACGGACCCAGCCTGAACCTTGCGGGCATCGCGGTTGCAACGCCCAGCTACGAAACGGTGATGTATCGCCTGAGTGCAACGCACGTATTCAAGGCCCAGATTCTTGGCGGCACGCCAGCCCTCAACATCACTCAGCACTATGGCTGGGGCGAATTGACGGTAGACGGGGTGATCAGTTCAGCAATTGCCGGCCGGCTGACTGATACGGCAAACGGATTTTCAGACACCACGGTAACTCCCTTGATCGGTTGGCACGATGGCAACCTGCACTACAGCCTCGGTGCAACCATCTATCTCCCGACAGGCCTTTATGGAACTGCCGATGTAACTGTTGGGCCACCACCATCAATCGACAACGCTCTCAATTTTGGCAAGAACCGCTTTGCTGTCGACCCTACATTCGCCGTGACCTGGTTCAATCCGATGACCGGCCTGCAGATCAATGGTGCCCTGGGCATAACATTCTCGGCGAAGAACGACGAGACAGACTACCAGTCCGCGCCTGAACTGCATTTCGAGGGCTCGGTCATCCAGCAGTTTCCCAACGGCCTCGCGCTCGGGGCTGCCGGTTATGCCTATACGCAGCTGGGGGAAGACAGTGGCACCGGCGCAGATACACTGCGGGCTGTTCTGGGTGTTGACAGCCTGCGCGCGGAAGTATTCGGCATCGGCCCTGTTGTCTCGTACACGATGAAAATCGGCAATTCCCCGGTAACGTTCAAGGCGAAGTACTTCCACGAGTTCGAGGCCCGTAACCGGTTCGAGGCCGACGTGTTCTGGGTTGGTGCCTCGTTCTCGTTTTGAAACCAGCCCTGAAATGCATGGCCAATCAGGGAATAGCCTGCAACGTCTATGGTGGTGCGGGATCAATCTCCGCAAGCCGCCGCCGCTCCTGCCGACAGAGATCGCAATTTACCAAGATGGCTGCTTAGACCCAGAAAACAGACTCTTTCAACTGCGTCGGGGGATGTCCGGAATGTGCCATTTCCAAACGGTTTAGTGTTGTCAAGACCAAGGTCGGCTGTGCTGTCAAGGCTGCCAGCCACTTTGGCAATCGACGATCTGGTTGTGGCCGTGGTCTGAACGCTTTGGTGTTTGGCATTATAAACCACGCAGGGCAACTTGGGACATTCCACGGCTTGCCGTCCCACTGGATAGCAACCAGCTGAGCCGGCGAACCCCACAAAACTTTGTGGGCGAACTTTCAGCAGGCTCGCGCATTGCCGGCATGTTGGGCTCAGCTTGGCACCTGACTGTAAGCATCTTCAGCAGTTGTTGGCATTGTGGCGAAGGTGACATATCATCCTTCCCGGTGGCGACCACATGACGGGATACAAAATTGCGCCTTGGAACGTCGTCACCTAATTCACAGGCCTGCATCCAAGAATGCAGCCAAGGGAGGATTACAATGAAATCATCATCGGAAGTTTCGAAAGTCACCGCGTCGCGGCGCAAGTTCCTGACCGGGGCCGGTGTCGCAACCGTTGCCGGACTGGCAGCACCGAATGTCGCGCTGTCGAAGACCAAGGTCATCAAGATGCAGGCAGCCTGGGGCGGCGGCATTTTCCTTGAAAATGCGCAGGCCTACGTCAACCGCGTCAACGCCATGTCCGCCGACATGAAGATCGAGCTTCTGCCGGTCGACTCGGTCGTGAAAACCTCGCAGATGCAGGACGCTGTTCACCGCGGCGTTTTGGACGCAGCCCACTACGTGCCGGCCTACTGGTACTCCAAGTCCAAGACCGCCTCGCTGTTCGGCACCGGCCCCTGCTTCGGCTGGTCGTCCAACGAAGTGCTGGGGTGGGTCTACTATGGCGGCGGCCAGGAGCTGTTCGACGAACTGATGGGTTCGCTGGGCCTCAACGTGGTGTCGTTCTTCAACTCTCCGATGCCGGCCCAGCCGCTCGGCTGGTTCAACAAGCCGATCACCGATGCCGCCCAGATCAATGGTCTCAAGTACCGTACCGTGGGCCTTGCAGCAGACGTGATGCTGGAAATGGGCATGTCCGTGGTGCAGCTGCCTGGTGGTGAAATCCAGCCAGCCATGAAATCGGGCCTGATCGACGCGGCCGAGTTCAACAACCCGACCTCAGACCGTGACTTCGGTATGCAGGACGTGTCCAAGGACTACATGCTGGCATCGTTCCACCAGTCGCAGGAGTTCTTCGAGTGCACCTTCAACAAGAAGATGTACGAAGCGCTCTCTCCAGAGCAGCAGTCCATCCTGCGCTTTGCCTCGGAAGCTGAAAGCTCCAATTTCTACTGGCACAACACCAAGCGCTATGCCGACGACCTGGTGAAGCTGACAACCGAACAGGGTGTCACTGCTCATCGCACGCCGGATTCCGTCATGGCTGCCCAGCTCACCGCATGGGACAAGGTGGTCGAGCGCATCTCGGGCGAAGACCCGTTCTTTGCGAAGGTGATCGAATCCCAGAAGGCATACGCCAAGAACGTGATGGGTTACCTCAACCTGAACCAGCCCGACTACCAGTTGGCCTACAAGCACTACTTCGGCTAAGCCCGGACAGGCCCGCAGGCGAAATCCTGCGGGCCTGGTTGCTTCCTGCGATTGCGACGACAGCTACTTAACTGCACGCCAGCAGCGGCCGCGCTGCGGGTGCCGGATCGACAACCGTTCGGTTTGAACGGCCAACGTGGCTCTGGCATCTTGAAATCGGACGTCCTGATCCGGCCAGATGTTTCCGTCTGATCCGGGTGACGCACAAAACACATGACCGGGAGGCGACCTTGGTTTCGCTCATTCACTCGATTGAAAGCCTCAGCATCTGGGTCGGCCGCGCCTTCGGCTGGTGCATCCTGATCCTGACGTTCGGGGTCTCCTACGAAGTGTTCGTACGCTACGTGTTGAATGCCCCGACGGTGTGGTCGTTCGACATGATGATCCAGATGTACGGTGCCTTGTTCCTGATGGCCGGTCCGTACACGCTGGCGCAGGACGCCCATGTTCGTGGCGACGTGATCTATCGCCTGCTTTCGATCAGGACACAGGCCAAGATCGACTTCATTCTCTATTTGCTCTTCTTTTTCCCCGGGATGCTTGCCCTGTTCTGGTTCGGCGCAGAAATCGCCAAGGACAGCTGGCGCTACGCTGAGGTGAGTTGGAACTCGCCTGCCCGCATCCAGATCTATTTCTTCAAGACCCTTATCCCGCTGGCCGGGTTCCTGATGATCGTGCAGGGCATCGCTGAACTCCTGCGTTGCTGGAAGGCCATGCGCGAAGGTGTCTGGATGGAACGGCTCGAGGACGTACGCGAGACGGAAGACATCCTGATCGCTACGGATGCAGCTAAGAAAAACGACTGATTTCACCGACACATGCTAGCGCTCAATGCCTCTGGAGTTCATGAGAAATGACGAATCCTGAAGTCGCCATCCTGATGCTGTGCCTGTTCATCGTACTGGTGCTGCTTGGCTTTCCGGTTGCATTCACCCTGCTGGCGATGGGCGTTGCCTTTGGCTACTACGCCTATTTCAACTCCGACTCGATCACTGCGTTCAGCGACCTGTTCCAGAACCAGATATTCTATCTGCTGAACCAGAACACCTACTCGGTGATGTCCAACGATACGCTGGTCGCGGTCCCGCTGTTCCTGTTCATGGGCTACATCGTCGAGCGCGCCAACATCGTCAACCGGTTGTTCGACTCGCTGCAGATGGCCGCCCGCCACCTGCCGGGTTCCATGGCCATTGCCGCGCTGATAACCTGCACCGTATTCTCCACCGCATCCGGTATCGTTGGCGCGGTGGTGACGCTCATGGGCCTGCTGGCCTTTCCTGCCATGGCCAATGCCCGCTACAACAAGGAATTCGCGTCCGGTGTGATTTGCGCAGGCGGCACGCTCGGCATCCTGATTCCACCGTCGATCATGTTGATCGTCTATGCCGCCATTGCCGAACTGTCCCCGCTGCGGCTGTACGCGGCGGCGGTCTTCCCCGGCTTGCTGCTGGCCGGCTTCTACATCGTCCATGTGATTATTCGCGTATTGCTCAATCCGTCGCTGGCGCCAAAGCCGGATATGCAGGATGTGCCGCCAGCCGGGAAGATATTCGCAGACCTTCTGGTCAACTTCATCCCGCTCACGGTGTTGATCGGGCTGGTCCTGGGGTCGATCCTTGGCGGCCTCGCAACGCCGGCTGAAGCCGCGGCCATGGGCTCCCTGGGCGCCATCGTACTGGCGGCGATCTATCTCAGTCCGCCTCACGTCCTGACGAACTGCCTCATTGGCCGCAACCCGCTGATGTATGGAGCCGCTGCCGCCAGCTTTGCGCTGTACATGCTGCTTGCCCAGACTCCGACGACAAAAGCGATGATCGAAATACCGCTCGTCGCCGCCGTGTTCGGGCTGACGGTGGCCTGTCTGCGTCACAGCGCGCCGGACCTCTGGGGCAGGCTGCGCGAGGGCGTCTACCTGACCGCCAAGGCCACGGCGATGGTGTGCTGGCTGTTCGTCGGTTCGTGGACGTTTGCATCGGTCTTTTCCTATCTCGGCGGGCATGACCTCATCTCCGTTTGGGTCAAGTCAATGGACCTGGAACCATGGCAGTTTCTCCTGCTGGCCCAGGCGATCATCTTCTTGCTCGGCTGGCCGCTGGAATGGTCTGAAATCGTCATCATCTTCGTGCCGATCTTCCTGCCCTTGCTCGACCACTTCAACGTCAACCCGTACTTCTTCGCGATGCTGATTGCGCTGAACCTGCAAACGTCGTTCCTGACGCCGCCAATGGCGATGTCCGCCTATTATCTAAAAGGGGTGTTACGAGGCGAGGTCGAACTGATGCAGATCTTCAGGGGTATCATGCCGTATCTGGGCATCGTGATCTTCACCATGTTCCTGCTCTACCAGTTCCCTGCCATTGCGCTATGGCTGCCCGATTACCTGTTCGGTCCCTACATCCGTTAACGACAGAAAATCGATCAGCATGTTGTGCCAACTGACAGCGGCAGAGGCGCGCCGCCGGATTGCCGAAGGACTGTTGACCTCGGTCGATCTGGTCAAGGCCTGTCTCGACCGCATCATGGAGACGGACGAGGGCATCGGCGCCTGGGTGCATGTGGATGCGGTGGGTGCGCTGGAGCAGGCGGAGGAACTTGACGCCATCCGCCGCAAGGGCAATGCGCTTGGCGCGCTGCACGGCGTGCCTGTGGGCCTCAAGGACATTTTTGACGTGAAGGGCCTGCCAACCGAATGCGGCACGCCTGCCCGCAAGGGCAACATCGCGGCGGCGGACTGCGCCGTGGCAGCCAGGCTGCGCGATGCAGGCGCCGTCATTCTCGGCAAGACGGTAACGACCGAATTCGCCTTCCTGAACCCGGCGCACACGGCCAATCCGCACAACGTGGCGCACACGCCGGGTGGTTCCTCAAGTGGTTCTGCCGCCGCTGTCGCGGCCGGCCACGTGCCTCTCGCCATTGGTACGCAGACCAACGGATCGGTCATCCGGCCGGCGTCGTTTTGCGGTATCTTCGGATACAAGCCGACGCGCGGCATGCTTTCTCGCTCGGGCGTGCTGCAAACCTCGGTCACGCTTGACCAGGTCGGCGTCTTCGCCCGCTCGCTCGAAGACGCGGGCCTGCTTGCCGACGCACTGGCGGCTTACGATCCGCGCGACGCCGCAAGTTTCGCCCGCCCCCGCCCGTCAGCCGTCGCCGGCGTTTGCGCCGATCCACCGGTCGAACCGGACTTCGCCTGGATCGATATGCCATATCATGACCGGCTTTCAGACGATGCGCGCGCCGGTTTTGAGGAAATCATTGAAGAACTGGGCGCACGTGTAGAGCGCATACCTGCGCCCAGGTCCTTGGCCGATCTCGTGCATCACCAGCAAGTGGTGCATGAATACGAGATTGCGCGGCACCTGGCGGATGACTTCGAGAAGAACTGGGACCTGATCAGCACCAAGCTGCAAGCCGTGGTCGAACGAGGCAGAGGGTATTCGGACGATCAGTACGCCGAGTCGCTATCGATGGTGGGTGGCGCAGAGAACTTCTTCGCCGCATTCTTCCACGACTATGACGCCATACTTGCCCCCTCATCGGCGGGCGAAGCGCCACTGAAGACCGAAGGTACCGGTGACCCTGTGTTCTGTACCGTTTGGACGGTCGCAGGCCTGCCGTGCCTGAACCTACCACTGCTGTCCGGTGCAACAGGCCTGCCCATCGGCGTTCAGCTTGTCGGCCCGGCGGAGCGCGATGACCGCCTGATGCGAACCGCCAACTGGATGATCAATACACTGGCGATCGACGGCGAGGCAGGGCTATAGTATTCATCAAGGGAGTATCAGCAGCCATGAATGACAAATCTCTCAGAAAGTTCAGCGGGCTGATCGGCATTGCGCTGCTCGCCACGTTCACGCTCGGACTGGCCCACAGCATCGCCACCGGCTTTGCGGGCTTCTTCGGTGGGCTGCCGGTCTTCGTAATCGTTCTGCTGGTGCTTGCGATGGCAGTGTACGATTACTGGGACGAATGCTGGCGCGCAAAAGACTGACACGGCATGACACAACCCACTCTCTGGATCACCCGAAAGCTGTCCGCCAACACCGAGGCGCGGGCGGCGCGCGATTATGATGTCATCCTCAATCCCGAGGACCGCACCTTTGGCGTAGACGAAATCATCGCGATGAGCGAGCAGGTGGACGCCATACTGCCATGCCATTCCGAGCGCTTTGACGCCGCCACCGTGGCGCGCCTGGCGGGCCGGGTGAAAATCATCGCCAACCACTCGGTCGGGGTGGACCATTGCGATCTCGCTGCGCTGAAGGCCAGGGGCATCGTTGTCACCAACACGCCGGACGTGTTGTCCGATGCCACCGCCGAGATAGCCATGCTGCTGCTGCTGGGCGCGGCGCGTCGCGCGGCGGAAGGCGACATGCTGGTGCGGTCCGGCAACTGGACCTCGTGGAGCCCGTCATTCATGGTCGGCACCCAGGTCACCGGAAAGCGGGCAGGCATCGTTGGCATGGGCCGCGTCGGCCAGGTAATGGCTGACCGCTGCCGGGGCTTCGGCATGCAGGTGCACTATCACAACCGCACGCGCCTTCCGGCAGAGCTTGAAAAAGGTGCCGTCTACCACGAGAGTCTCGACACACTGCTGCCGGTGACAGACTTCCTGTCGCTGCACTGCCCGGCAACGCCTCAAACAACCGGCCTGATCAATGCAGCGCGGCTCGGCCAGTTGCCGCAGGGCGCCATCGTGGTCAACACGGCGCGGGGCGCGCTGGTGGTGGAGGACGATTTGCTGGCGGCGATCGACAGTGGCCATCTTGCCGCCGCTGGCCTGGATTGCTTTGTCACCGAACCGGGCGGTAACCCGAAGTTCGCAAGCCACAGCAACATCTTCATGCTGCCGCACATCGGCAGCGCCACGCGCGAGACCCGTGACGCGATGGGCTTTCGGGCGCTCGACAACCTGGATGCGTTCTTCGCCGGCGAGGAACCGCGCGACCGGCTAGTCTAACAGCACGCGCTTGGCACATGTCAGGTATGGGTCAGCTGCGGCCGGTTTGGTGTGGAGCGGAGAATGTCCACTCCACCTCCATTTTCAGACATCCATTTGTTCAGACAGAGCAAGCGCGTCATCCACCTCGACTCCGAGATAGCGCACGGTGCTTTCGATCTTGGTGTGGCCGAGAAGCAGTTGGACTGCTCGCAGGTTGCCGTGAGCCCAACCACCAAGCTTCCTCCCAGAACCGTGGACACCCAACTGGCCTCGCAGAGACGAACACGCAAATTGCGCCAGCACAGGCCGCAACACGGCGTCTCCCGTCCACCGGATGACAACTGGACACGGCCAAACGCCCGGAATGCCAGGAGAAATCCAGGCAGCCTCAAAAAGTCACGAAAAACAGGGAAAGAATGGTGGGCGGTACAAGGTTCGAACTTGTGACCCCTACGATGTCAACGTAGTGCTCTACCACTGAGCTAACCGCCCGCCGGACAAAAGTGCGGAACCTGAAGGTCCTGCCCGCGCATGGTCCAGCGCGAGGGCTGTATATCGGGTTGGCTGGTCTCGTGCAAGACCTGCCGGATGCCTTGACGTGTCAGGCCGCGATCATCCGGTCGACTTCGCTGACCAGGTCGCGCAGGTGAAACGGCTTCGACAGGATCTTGGCGTCGCGCGGGGCATCCGAATCAGGGTGCAGGGCCACGGCGGCAAAGCCTGTGATGAACATGATCTTCAATGCGGGGTCCAGCTCGGCCGCGCGCCGGGCCAGTTCGATGCCATCCATCTCGGGCATGACGATGTCGGTCAGCAGCAGGTCGACTTCGCGCAGTTTCAGCTCTTCGTAGGCGCTCGCGCCTTCACCGAAGGAATGCACCTCGTGACCCGCCCTTTCCAGAGCACGCGCAAGGAAGGTGCGCATGTCATTGTCGTCTTCAGCAAGCAGAATACGCGCCATTGCCGTTTACCAGCCTCCAGCCAAAATCGATTGCAGCCGAATGGCCACCCATCTCCCTTGCCCGGTTATAGTGCCAATAAGTAAACCTCCTGTGAAGATGGTTAATGGCAGGCGTTTACCGCCCCCGCGCCACAAGCCCCCGGCGGCGATGTTTCCTGAAAGCCGCTGATTGACGCAAGCGCATGCAGCGGGCTTAAATGCGGGCTGACATTACGCAGCGTTTTGACCTTCAGTACCGGTTCACCTTTCAGGCCATGACCCAGACACACACTCGCGCCATTCCTTTTCCAGGGTTCAAGATCGACCGGCCCGGTGTGCAGACCGCACCGGTGGTATTCAACTCACCCCACTCCGGCAGCCACTATCCCGAGAGTTTCCAGGCCCAGTCAAGGCTGGACCTGTTGAACCTGCGCCGGTCGGAAGACTGCTTCGTCGGGGAACTTTTTGCGGCCTCCGCGGCACTTGGCGCACCCTTGATGCAGGCAACCTTTCCGCGCGCCTGGCTCGACCTCAACCGCGAACCCTATGAGCTTGATCCGGCGATGTTTCACGATCCGTTGCCGGGCCATGTCAACACCGCATCGGTGCGAGTTGCCGGCGGCCTCGGCACCATTCCGCGCATCGTCAGCGAGGGCGAGGAAATCTATGCGGGGCAGATGAGCTGGCATGAAGCTCACAGCCGCATCCAGAACTACTACCTGCCCTACCATGACAACCTGCGCAAACTGATGGCCGACACCTATCGCCGCTTTGACACCGCGATCCTGGTTGACTGCCACTCGATGCCGTCAGCCGCAGGGCTGGCCGGCACTGGCCGACCCGACATCGTGCTGGGCGACCGCCATGGAACTTCCTGCGACAACTGGATTCCGCAATTGCTGGAAGACCAGTTGCGCAAGCACGGCCTCAAGGTGGCGCGAAACCGCCCTTACGCCGGCGGCCACATCACACAGAAATATGGCCGCCCGCGCGAGGGCGTGCATGCCGTGCAGATCGAGATCAACCGGATGCTCTACATGAACGAGCAGACATTGAAGAAGTCGCGCGGTTTCTCGCGCCTGCAAACCGTGCTGCTCGACGTGATGTCGAAGTTCCTTGCACGTGCCGCCGGCATGGCCGGGCCCGGCTCGATCGCGGCAGAGTAATCCCTGATCGATGAAGCACCATTGCCTTTGGCTGCTGTCGGGGCCAACAATACCCAGCACAGGCAACAGGCAAGAAAAAAGGCCGCACCGGCAAGCCGGGCGGCCTAAGTCTAGGGAGGAAACGCCCATAAAGGGCAAGCGAAACTGAGAGACTGATCCCTCAACAGCGCTGA
>CAYMJJ010000011.1:0-44371 GCA_964390445.1 uncultured Anderseniella sp. | reverse complement strand
CCTCGATTTCGATCTTCACGCCGCCGATACCGCCATCGCGCTCGTTGAGCATGGTCAGGTAGTCGGCCATGCCGTTGCCGATCGGCACGCCGGACCCTGCAAACGGTCCGGTGCGGTAGGTCAGAAGCGGGACGTAGAGCGATTCTGCATAGCTCTCGCCAATTGCCGGAATCGCGATGACAGCGGCCAGCGCCGTGCCCATAAGCATGGACTTCAGTCTCATAGGTAGTCCTCCCTTTTGTTGGCCTCCGGTTTTCCGGAGGATAGTCATCTGCACGCCTTATGGTGCAAAACAAAAACCCTGCAGTCACGCGCCAAGATGAGACTGCTCCCGAGCCGCATCAGTACGGGAACGGCCAGACCATCAGCTTCTGCTTCGCCAGCCGCCACAGCCGCGCCAGTCCGTGCGGCTCGACGATCAGGAAGAAGATGATAAGCGCACCAATGATCATCTGCGCAATATGTTCCACCGCCGTGGCGGACAGGCCAAGCCCGATCGCCTCCGGAATGTAGCGCAGAACCACCGGCAGGCCCCAGATGAAGGCCGCGCCCAGGAAGCAGCCCATCAGGCTTCCAAGTCCGCCGATAATGATCATGAACAGCACCAGGAACGACACACGGATCGCGAAGGCTGACGGCTCGGCTGCACCATACCAGAGAAACACCAGCAACGCACCCGCAACCCCGCAATAGAAACTCGACACGGCAAAGGCGAGAAGCTTCGTTCGCAGCATCCTGATACCCATCAGCTCGGCCGCGATGTCCATGTCGCGCACCATCATCCACTGGCGCCCGATACGTCCGCGAATGAGGTTGGACGCAAGCCACGTCAGTGCCACGACAATGGTCAGCGCCACCAGATAGCGCACCTCGGGCGTTGCGGCAGGGCCGGTTACGATAAACCCGAACGCTTCGCGCTGCGGCACCTCGATGGCGCCGGAGGGGTTGTAGTTGTACAGCCAGCCAATGCGGATGAAGCACCATTCCAGGAAGAACTGCGCTGCCAGCGTGGCAATCGCCAGGTAGAAACCCTTGATGCGCAGGCTGGGCAGACCGAAAATCACCCCGATGCCGGCCGAGAAGAACCCCGACAACAGCATCAGCAGGATGATGTTGATGTCGGGAAAGATCGTGGTCAACTTGTAGCAGGCATAGGCGCCCACGCCCATGAACCCGCCGGTGCCCAGCGACAGCTGGCCCGCATAGCCGGTCAGGATGTTGAGCCCCACCGCAGCCAGCGCGAAGATGATCACCGGGATCATGATCGACGTCAGGAAGAAGTCGGACCCGAACAACGGCACCAGAACGAAGGCTGCAAACAGGATGAGGGCAATTCCGACGCGGTCCTGCAACAACGGAAAGATTGACTGGTCAGCCGCGTAGCTGGTCTTGAACTGGCCTGATTCACGATAAAACATGATGCGTATTCCTCAGACCCGCTCGATAATCTTTTCGCCAAACAATCCCTGCGGCCGGAACAGCAGGAATGTCAGCGCAATGAAATAGGCCAGCCAGGAGTCGATCCCGCCGCCCAGCAGGTGCCCCCAGTAGAGCTCGCCGATCTTCTCGCCCACACCGATGATGAGCCCGCCGATGATGGCACCGGGTATGGAGGTAAAGCCGCCCAGGATAAGCACCGGCAGCGCCCTGAGCGCGATGATTTCCAGTGCAAACGACACATCCGACTTGGCCGACCACATGATGCCGGTGACCAGCGCCACGATGCCTGCGGCAAACCACACGATCACCCAGATCTGGTTGAGCGAGATGCCCACCGACAAGGCAGCCTGGTGATCGTCCGCCACGGCCCTCAGCGCGCGCCCGATGCGGGTCTTGTTGAAGAACACCGCCAGCGCAGTCACCATGATGACGGCAATGATGGTGGCGGCCACGTCGAGCTTCTGCAAGATCAGTGGCTGGCCTGCAATCTCGAAGCGGTAGATGCCGCGCGGCAAGCCCAGTTGCTCGGTGATCATCACCTTCGGCTCACCGCCGAACACGAACTCACCCAGCCCGATCAGGAAATAGGTCAGCCCGATGGTCGCCATGAACAGGATGATGTCAGGCTGGTTGACGAGTGGTCGCAAGACCACCCGCTCAACGCTCACCGCCAGCAGGTACATGACGCCGATGGTTGCCACCAGCGCCACATAGGCCGGCAGGCCCAGCGCATACAGCCCCACCAGCGTCAGCGCCGCGAACACAACCATGATGCCCTGGGCAAAGTTGAACACGCCCGAAGCCTTGAAGATCAACACGAAGCCCAGCGCGATGAGCGCATACAGCACGCCTGCGGCAAGGCCTTCCCAGATCACCTTGAGCAGGAACACCGGGCGGTCGGCCATCATCACGAACGGGTTGATGAAAATGTCATGCAGAAGTTCCATCACCGCCTCCTAGTGCGCCACGCCGAGATAGGCATCGATCACGTCCTGGTTCGAGCTCACCTCTTCCGGTGTGCCATCTGCAATCTTCTCTCCGTGATCCAGCACCACCACGCGGGTGGAGAGGTCCATCACCACGCCCATGTCGTGCTCGATCAGCGCGATGGTAGTGCCGAACTGGTCGTTCACGTCGAGGATGAAGCGCGACATGTCTTCTTTCTCCTCGAGGTTCATGCCGGCCATAGGTTCGTCAAGCAGCAGCAACTCGGGTTCTGCCGCCAGTGCGCGCGCGAGTTCCACGCGCTTTTGCAGGCCATACGGCAGGCGGCCCACGGGCGTCTTGCGGATGTGCTGGATTTCAAGAAAGTCGATGATGTTCTCGACCTTTTCGCGGTTCTCGATTTCCTCGTCGCGGGCCGGACCGTAGTGCAGCAACTGCCAGAAGAAGTTCCTGTGCATCTTGAGGATGCGGCCCGACATGATGTTGTCGAGCGTCGACATGCCCTTGAACAGCGCGATGTTCTGGAAGGTGCGCGCGATGCCCTGCGAAGCCGCCTCATAGGGCTTGACGTTGCGCCGGGTGTGCCCCTTGAAGGTAATCTCGCCCTGCTGCGGGTGGTAGAAACCATTGATGACGTTCAGCATCGATGTCTTGCCGGCACCATTGGGGCCGATGATCGCCCGGATCTCGCCCTTGTGGATGTTGAAGCTGACATCCTTGATCGCCTGCACGCCGCCAAACGCCAGCGACACGTTGCGAATGTCCAGCAGCACCTCTGGCGTCGCAGGACTGGCCTGACCGGCTGTCGCCGGCGAAACCGCCATGTTCATTCTGCCGCCTCCCTGAACTGGTCATCACCTGCGGCATAGATCTTCATGTCGCGGATTTCGACATCACCTTCGATGGTGCCGCGGCGGCCGTCTTCGAAGGTCACTTCGGTCTTGATCTTCTGGCGTTTGATGGCCGGGTTGTAGAGGGCGTCGATCAGTACCGCGTAGCGTTCGTTCACCAGCGAACGGCGCACCTTGGCGGTGCGGGTGATCTCGCCATCATCCGGGTCCAGTTCCTTGTGCAGGATCAGGAACCGGGAAATCTGGGCACCTGCCACCCGTTCCTCGCGCGACAGCTCGCGATTGACCTCGTCCACGTGGGATTCAACCATCTTGTAGACGTCCGGATGCGCGGCCAGTTCCTGGTAGCTGGCATAGACCACGTTGTTGCGCTCGGCCCACGAGCCTACCGACGTCAGGTCGATGTTGATGAATGCCGTCACGCTGTCACGGTTGTTGCCGAAGGCCACCGCTTCCTTGATGTTGGGGTAGAACTTGAGCTTGTTCTCGATGTATTTGGGCGGGAACATCGTACCGTCGTTGAGCTGGCCAACGTCCTTGGCCCGGTCGATGATCTTCAGGTGGCCGTTCTCGTCAAAGAACCCGGCATCGCCCGAGTGCACCCAGCCATCGGCAGTGCGCGTCTCCCTGGTGGCCTCCGGGTTCTTGTAGTACTCGGTAAAGATGCCGGGCGAGCGGTACATCACCTCGCCATTGTCGGCGATCCTGATCTCGACGTCGCCCATAGGGGTGCCCACCGTGTCAGCCGAAATCTCGCCGTCGGGCTGACCGGTGATGTACACGGCAGCCTCGGTCTGGCCGTAGAGCTGCTTCAGGTTGATGCCGAGCGCGCGGTAGTAGCGGAAGATTTCCGGACCGATCGCCTCGCCCGCGGTATAGGCAACCCGCACCTTGGAAAAGCCGTACCGGTTCTTCAGCGGGCCGTATACCAGCACGTCACCGATGGCGTACTTCAGCCGGTCGATCAGGCCCACGGGCTTGCCGTCCAGGATGTCGCCACCCACCTTGCGGGCGTGGCTCATGAAGTAGTTGAACATCTTCTTCTTGATTGCCCCGGCATCTTCCATGGCAACCGTGGTCATGGTGATGAGGTTCTCGTAAATGCGCGGCGGCGCAAAGGCATAGGTCGTGCCGATCTCGCGCCGGTCGGCGATAACCGTCTCGGGGCTTTCCGGGCAGTTCACGCAATAGCCCGATGCATAGGACTGCGCGTAGGAGAACACGTGATCGCCCACCCAGGCCATCGGCAGGTAGGCGATGGTCTCTTCCTCTTCGGTCAGCTTGTCGAACGCATTGGCGGTTTCAGCAGCCCACATGCAGGCCTTCTGTGAAAGCACCACGCCCTTCGGCTTTCCGGTGGTACCGGACGTATAAAGCATGATTGCAGTCTCGTCGCCGGTGCCCCTGGCGATCTCGTCCAGCCAGCCCTGCAGGACCTTCTTGTCACCAGCCAGCAGCTCACGCCCCCTCGCCTGAAGCGAGGCATAGGACATCAGGCCGGGTTGGCTGTAATGCTGCAATCCGCGCGCTTCATCAAAGATGATGTGCGTGATGCCGCGCGATGTTTCGCGAATTTCCAGCAGCTTGTCGACCTGCTCCTGGTTCTCCACAACCGCGATGTTGACCCCGGCGTGATCGAGCACGAAGCCCATCTCCTCGGCAACCGAGTCCTGGTACACCGGCACCGGAATGGCACCCAGCGCCTGGGCAGCACACATCGCCCAGTACAGCCGCGGCCGGTTGTCGCCGACGATGGCCATGCGGTCGCCCCGCTTGAGGCCGATCTCGCGCAGGCCCAGCGACAGCGCGCGGACCTCTTCCAGCACCTCGGCCCAGGTCCAGGTCTGCCAGATGCCGAGATACTTCTCGCGCATCGCAGGACGCGCGGCGTACACCGAGGCGTTGCGCAACAGCAATTTCGGAAAGGTATCCAGAGCCGAGCTCTTCGAAGCTCCACCAGCCATTCTGCTTCCACCCTGAAAGGCGGAGTCAAACCCCGCACTGTCAATTATCAACTCGCCGATCTTGCGCCGGTCATGGTCACAGTGTGCAGAAAAAAATTTGCAATACCAGATGCCAGTTGACAGACAACGGCATTGATTGTGTTCTACTGCTCTCGAATTATGGCTTGCAGGTGCCTTCTGGGCCGCCGTAAGTCGCCAGCCCCTTCACATCAAGCACCTTCACACCCTTGTCGGTCAGTTCAACCAGACCCGTATCGGCCAGCGTCTTCAGGCACCGGTTGGTCATCTGGCGGGACAGGCCGGCAAAGATGCCCAGGTCTTCCTGCGGCATGACCAGCACTTCAGGTGTGTTGGGATAGAGCACCGGATTGTAGAGCGATGCGATGGTGTAAGCCAGCCGTGCCGTTGACTCGCCGGTGCGGTCGCTCACCACGGTTGCAATGAAATGCCCAAGCCGTTCGTTGAGCAGGTGGACCAGATACTGGTTGAAACCCGGCGAATTCGAATACAGCCAGCGGAACATCTCGCCGGGCAGCACCGCCACGCTGGCGTCAGTCACGGCCACCACGTCATAACGGCGAGGTTCGTGTTTCAGTATCGAGCCTTCGCCAAACCATGCCCCGCCAAGGATCGCGGAAAACCCCGCGATCTGTCCGTCATCGGACACCATGCCCACACGCAGCACGCCGGTCACGGCACCGTGCCACGCGTCAACTCGATCATCGAGGTGCATCAGGTGTTCACCACGGCGCAACTCGCGCAGCCTGATTGATGGCGCAACATGCTTGCACTCTTCCTCCTTGAGCTTTGCAGCCCAGGGAGCGACCCGTGCAAGGTCTGCCGGCGTCATTCCGCAGCCAGGAACACCGGCGCACGGGACTTGCCGGACCGGTAGGCTTCCAGCAGCACGGCCTGTTTCGCCCGCGCATCACTGAGGTGGCGTTCCTTGACGTGACCATAGCCGCGGATGTGCTCGGGGATTTCGGCAACCTCGACAGCGAGGTCGAGATTGGCAGCGGTGAGCGTTTCCAGCAGCGATGACACCGTCTCGCGGTACGAGGTGATGAGCTGGCGCTCGGTCTTGCGTTCATCGCTGTAACCGAAGGGATCGAACGCCGTGCCGCGCAAAAACTTCATCGCCGCCAGCACGCCCATGGCCTGGCGGATCCACGGACCGAACTCACGCTTTTGCAATTGGCCGGTTTCAGGGTCGCGCCTGGCAAACAACGGCGGTGCAAGGTGGTGGCGGACCTGATAATCGCCCTTGAACCTGGCTGCCACCTGCTGCGCAAACGTACCGTCGGTGAACAGCCGGGCCACTTCGTATTCGTCCTTGTAGGCCATCAGCTTGAACAGGTAGCGCGCCACTGCGGTGGCCAGCTTCTGCGAGCCTGCCTTGACCTCGGCCTCGCGGGTCTGCACCTGCTTGACGAAGTCAACGTACTGATCGGCGTAGGCTGCGTTCTGGTAGCTGGTGAGGAACGACTTGCGGCGCTCGATGATGTCCTCAAGCGTTTCAGCCCTGGGCGCTGTGGCCCGCGTTGCCGACGAGATGACCGCCTCGACAGCGCCGAGATCATGGGCGGCGCGGCGGCCCCACAGGAACGCCTGCTGGTTCATCCTGATGGCCACGCCGTTCAGCTCGATGGCGCGGTTGATGGCCTCTTCGGACACCGGCACCAGGCCCATCTGCCAGGCATAACCGAGCGTGAACAGGTTTGAGGCAATCGAGTCGCCAAGCAGTGCCGTGGCAATGCGCGTGGCATCCACGAAGGTGGTTTGACCCGGCAGCGTGTGCGCCTCGATCTGTACCTGCATGTCGGAACCCGACAGCCTGAAATCAGCGTCGCGGGTAAACTGCGCCGGCATGACCTCGAACGAGTTGACCACCGCATGCGTGCGATCGCGCGAGGCCGACGACAGGATGCGTTGCGAAGCGGAGGTGACGATATCGCAGCCGAGCAACACGTCGGCGCCACCGGCAGCAATGCGGATCGAGGCGATGTCGTCCTGCGCTTCAGCGAGCTTGAGGTGGGTCACCACGGCACCGTTCTTCTGCGACAGGCCGGCCATGTCGATCATGGCAACGCCCTTGCCATCGAGCGTTGCGGCCATGCCGATCAGGTGGCCGATGGTCACCACGCCCGTGCCGCCAATGCCGGTGATCATCATCGACCAGGGCTTGTGAGTAAGCGGCACCTGCTTTGGCGCCGGCAGCACGGGGAACGGCGTTGCATCGGTGTTCACGTTGCTGGTGACACCCTTGATCAGTTCGCCGCCTTCAATGGTCACGAAGCTGGGGCAAAAGCCCTTCAGGCAGGAATAGTCCTTGTTGCAGGCAGACTGGTCGATCTCGCGCTTGCGGCCGAACTCGGTTTCCTTCGGTGCCACGGCCACGCAATTCGACTGCACCCCGCAGTCGCCGCAACCTTCGCATACCAGCTCGTTGATCATCACCCGCCGGTTGGGATCGGGGAACGTGCCACGCTTGCGGCGACGGCGCTTTTCGGCAGCACAGGTCTGGTCGTAGATGATGCAGGACACACCCTCGACGCTCATCATCTCCTTCTGCACGGTTTGCAGTTCAGACCGGTGATGCACGCTGACATGCTCGGGGAAGCGGGCGTTGCTGCCATACTTGTAGGGCTCGTCGCTGACGATGGCGATGCGATCGACGCCTTCGGCGCGGACCTGGTGCGCGATCTGGGGCACCGTCAGCCCGCCATCGTGTGTCTGCCCACCGGTCATGGCGACGGCATCGTTGAACAGTATCTTGTAGGTTATGTTGACGCCCGAGGCGGCGGCAGCCCGGATGGCCATCAGGCCGGAGTGGTTGTAGGTGCCATCGCCGAGGTTCTGGAACACGTGCTTGCGCTTGGAAAACGGTGCTTCGCCGATCCAGTTCGCCCCTTCGCCACCCATGTGGGTTGCGCCTTCCGTGTTGCGCGCGGGAATGTACTGCACCATCCAGTGGCACCCGATACCGGCATAGCCACGCCCGCCCTCCGGTATCACGGTCGATGAATTGTGCGGGCAGCCAGCACAGAAGTAGGGAATGCGTTCGGCCAGGTTGGGCGAGTTGGATACGTTGCCCATCGCGGCCTTGATCAGGCCAAGGCGCTCCTCGACAGGCTTCGACTTGCGCTTTGCCAGTATCCGTTCGCCGATGGCCACGGCGATCTGGTTCGGTTCCAGCGTGCCCCATGCCGGAAACAGTGTGGCGTCCTTCTCGTCCTTCTTGCCGATCACGAACGCCGCCTTGGGATCATTGCAAAGCTGCTCGCGGATCTGGGTTTCGATCAATGCGCGCTTTTCCTCGACCACCATGATGAGGTCGAGACCCCTGGCGAACTCGTTGACGATTGCCGGGTCAAGCGGCCACACCATGGCAATCTTCAACAACCGCAATCCAAGCTTCGATGACGCCACCTCGTCGATGCCGAGGTCTTCCAGCGCCTGGCGCACGTCAAGATAGCTCTTGCCGGTCGACACGATCCCGATCTTCGGGTTTGCCCCGCCCGACAGGACGATCTTGTCCAGCTTGTTGGCACGCGCAAAGGCGACCGCGGCGAACCGCTTCTGCTCGTGCAGGCGGCGTTCCTGCGCAAAGCGGTCATCGCTCGGACGGATGTTCAGGCCATCTTCCGGCATCTTGAAATCGGTTGGGTAGGTGATCTTGATGCGGTCCACCGAGCCATCAGCAATGCCGGCTGACTCGACGTTGTCATGCACGCACTTGAGGCCAACCCAGCAGCCCGAGTAGCGTGACATCGCCCAACCATAAATGCCGTAGTCGAGAATTTCCTGCAGGCCCGCCGGGTGCAGCACGGGGATCATCGCATCCATCATGGCGAACTCTGACTGGTGCGGTACGGTCGAGCTTTCCGCGCCATGATCATCGCCCATCAACGCCAGTACGCCACCATGCTTGGAGGTGCCGGCCGCGTTGGCGTGACGGAACACATCGCCGGTGCGGTCGACGCCGGGCCCCTTGCCATACCAGATCGCGTATACGCCATCATAGGCACCCTCGCCGCGCATCTCGGCCTGCTGCGAACCCCACACGGCGGTCGCGGCAAGATCTTCGTTGATGCCGGGTTCGAATTTTACGTTCGCGGGCTGGGTATAGCGTATCGAGCGGGCAAACTGCTGGTCCAGCCCGCCGACGGGCGAGCCGCGATAGCCGGTGACATAGCCTGCAGTGTTCAGCCCGGCCGCAGTATCACGCGCCCGCTGCATCAGCGTCAGGCGCACGATGGCCTGGGTGCCGGTCATGAAGGCATGGGACTTCGCCAGGTCGAACTTGTCGTCCAGTTTCACCGGCTTCATCGTCATGTCTGACCTCCAGTTATCCAAAAGTATGTCAGCAATACTGACATACTTTGAGGACCATCGTCAAATAAACTCCTCGTAACACCGTGCGCCGGACCCGGGTCCCCGGCAAGCGGCAACTCCGGCAGGTGAAACACGTTGTTGCATGGTAGTCATGCTGTTTCACTGTACGCTGGGCTTTCACGTCGCGGATCCTGTCATCACGATGTCGTGCAGATTGGCATTCCGGTGTATGACGCTCTTTACGCCCGTTGCGTCCTCTCCGTTGGCGGCCGACACGGCTGGCAAGCCACGAAAGCCTGATGCAGATGCCCGACAACACCGAGATCACCTTTTCCGCCGCGTTCCGGGTATTTGCCCGGATCGGGTTGCTGTCGTTCGGCGGCCCGGCAGGACAGATTGCGTTGATGCACCGCGAACTGGTCGAGCAACGGCCCTGGCTGAGCGAGCAGGACTATCTGCGCGCACTCAACTTCTGCATGTTGCTGCCCGGTCCCGAAGCCATGCAACTGGCAACCTATGCCGGCTGGCGGCTGCATGGCGTGAAGGGCGGGTTGATGGCAGGATTGCTGTTCGTACTGCCCGGAGCGGCCATCGTGCTTCTGATCTCGGTGCTCTACTCGCAGTTCGGCCGGTTGCCGCTGGTGGAAGCAGCGTTCTTCGGCATCAAGGCGGCCGTGCTGGCAATCGTGCTGGAAGCGCTCATCAAGGTTTCGAAGCGCGCCCTGAAGCTGCCCGCTCACTGGATCATCGCAGGGCTGGCCTTCCTCGCCCTGTTCGTGTTCGCGATCCCGTTTCCGCTGGTCATCGCCGCAGCAGGTCTTGCCGGCTGGATGATGACGCAAACTGCTGCACCCGGGCAAACTGCGCCGCCGCCACCGGCGAAAGTGCCGGCGTCAGCCACCCTGCGCACCGTCGCCTTGTGGCTGGTGATCTGGTTTGCCCCCGTCGCGGCCGTCGCCCTGCTGATCTATCCCGATCACCTGCTGGTACAGGTTGGCCTGTTCTTCTCGAAGCTGGCAGTGGTTACTTTCGGCGGTGCCTATGCCGTGCTCGCCTACATGGCCCAGCAGGCCGTCCAGACCCACGGCTGGCTGACCGCCGAACAGATGATCGACGGTCTTGGCCTGGCCGAAACCACGCCCGGGCCACTGATCCTGGTGACCGAGTTCGTCGGCTACATGGCCGGCTTCCGCTCAGCCGGGCTGCTCGGGTCGATCGGCATGGGACTGGCTGGTGCCGCAATGGCCCTTTGGGTCACCTTCGCGCCGTGCTTCCTTTGGATATTTGCCGGCGCCCCGTATATCGAGCGCCTTGCCCACATGCCGCGGCTGTCCGGCGCGCTCGCCGCCATCACCGCCGCCGTGGTCGGGGTCATCGCCAACCTGGCGTTGTGGTTCGGGCTGCACGTGATCTTCGGCGAAGTAACCCGTATCGACACCGGCGTCCTGGCGATGACATGGCCCATCTGGGGCACGCTCAATATTGCGGCAATCGGGCTGTTCGGCCTGTCGGCGCTGATGCTGCTGGTCTGGCACCAGGGGCTGGCCAGGACGCTTGGCGCCTGTGCCGCAATCGGCCTCGCATTGGGCGTGACCGGCGTCCTGTGACTCTGGCGGGTCAGATGTCGAGTACGAAAACGCTGGTGATGATGGCCCGGTGGCCCTTGGGCATCCGGAACGAGCTGGATACATCCAGATAGTCATCGAGATCGATCCTGGCATCGCCATGGCTCGCGAACGCGTTGCGAACCGGCTCAGGGTTCAGGAACCGCCGCTGCAAGGTAGCGTTTCGGCTGTCATCAGGGTCATGCAGGATGATCACCTCACGATTGGTGGCACCGCGTTCATCGACGCCGAAGCCCGCCATCGTTGTCATGTGGCCACCGGTATACTCCAGTTCGCCACGCGACCTGCCTTCCTTGAAGAAGCTGACGCCTACCCACACGCCTGCACCGCGCGCAAACGACGAACGGATGCTGCGCCAGTCCGGTGCACCAACGTTGCTGCGCGCCACGTTGCGAAAGCCGTAAATGCCGTAAGTCTCCAGCGAAGGCCGGTAGCCCTGCTGGCTGATGAAACCGCTGAGCCCGTCAACGAAGCGCTGCAGGTTGGTGCCGCCCTTCGGCGCGGTGGACATGAACTCGTTGCTGCCCAGACGCCCGGCCACCGAGGCCACCTTCTCGATGGTGGTCAGGCCCTGCACCGGCAACAGGTTCTTGTAGCCGCGATGTTCAGCAAGCCACACCAGCACGTTGGCAGTTGCCACCGGCACACAATAGTGCGATCCGCCGCCGGGCAGGCCCAGGCGCGAATCGGTCTGGGTGAAATCGGGCATCCGGTCGAGCCGCGACACGTCATAGACGGCCGCGCGCACCTCGCCGGTCATGCCGGCCATGGCAAACCATGCAGCAACACCCAACGCCACGATGATGTCGATGAAGCGGCCCAGAACCATGTTGTGTTGCCTCCTCACAGGTGCGAACTGGTGATCAGGCTTCAATGGTACCGGCAATGGCAAAATACAGGCTTAAGCGGATCGCTAAAGTTTTAGGCGTCGGTCTCGCCGGCGCGGTTCACCGGCCAGTCCCAGAACGTGTTACCCAGCTTCTGGTAATGGCGTGACAGCACCATCTTGTGTACTTCCGAGGCACCATCGACCAGCCTTGCGCAGCGCGCATAGCGGTAGATCCACTCCACGATGCTGTCTTCGGAATACCCGCGTGCACCCTGCAATTGCAACGCCGTGTCGGCCGCCTTTTGCAACGTGTCGGCGACGTGGATCTTGGCCATCGACACTTCCTTCTGCGCCTTGTCGCCCCGGTCGATCTGCCAGGCGGCGTGCATGGTCAACAGCTTGCCGGTCTGGATCTCGCGGGCCACGTCGCCCATCATCATCTGGATCGATTCACGCTCGGCGAGCTTCGACCCGAACGCCTCGCGGGTGGTGATGTAGGCGTTGGCTTCCTCCATGCAGCGCTTGGCAAGGCCCAGCCAGCGCATGCAGTGGGTCAGGCGTGCAGGCCCAAGCCGCATCTGGGTGATGCGCAAGCCGTCGCCCTCTTCGAGCAACCGGTTGGCCATGGGTATTTCCAGCCCGTCGAACTCAAGCTCGCATACGCCGCCATGCTCGTCCGGCCCCATGTTGGCAATGCGCCGAACGATACGCCAGCCCGGATCATCCTTGTGAAACAGGAAGGCCGACAGCCCGCGCCGCGGATCATCGGAGGTCCTCGCCATCAGGATGAAGTGCGTTGCCACGGCAGCACCCGAAATGAACCACTTGCGGCCTGAAATGACATAGCGGTCGTTCTTGCGCTCAGCCTTGGTCAGCATCATGCCGCCGGGGTCAGATCCTGATCCGGGATGCGGTTCGGTCATCACGAAGGACGAGCGCACATCACCATCGATGATCGGCTGCAGCCACTTGTCCTTCATGTCCTCGTTGGGCAGCACCTTGTTGAGGACCGACATGTTGCCGTCATCCGGTGCCTGGCAGTTGAGCACCACGGGTCCGAAGATTGACCGGGCAGCCTCTTCGTAGAACACGGCCCATCCGGCCACGTTGAGGCCAAGCCCACCGCGCTCTCTCGGCATCTGCGGTGCCCAAAGGCCCTCGGCGCGCGCCTTCTCGCGCATCGGCTTGAGCAGCGACAACCGGATATTGCCGAACTCGTTGTAGTTCTCCTTGTCCCCTTCCAGAGGCAGTATTTCCTTGGCCACAAAGTCGCGCACCCGGGTGCGCAACTCTTCGAGTTCGGGTGAAATCGAGAAATCCATATGCGTGGGAACCTCTGTACTACAAGTTGGAAGCACAACCGCAACCGGCTATACGCTCAATCGACGGCAAGCATGTGACCACCATCAACGACCACGGTCGACCCGGTCATGTATCCGGATGCCGCACTGGATGCCAGCAGCAGTAGTGTACCGTCAAGGTCGGAGGTTGCGCCGACCCGGCGTTGCGCAATCCGCTTCACCATGGGTTCACTTGCCGGCGACGAGAAAAATTCGCGGTTTATCTCGGTGATGATGTAACCCGGCGCGATCGCATTGACGCGAATGCCGTAGCGTGCAAGTTCCAGAGCCAGATTGGTGGTCAGCTGCTGCACCGCGCCCTTGGAGGTCGCGTACGAAATGACACCCTTCGCCGCCCGGAACGACAGCACCGAGGCAATGTTGATGATGGTACCGCCAATGCCTGCCTGCCTCATCCGCCGGGCGGCTTCCTGGGCGCAGAACCACACGCCATCAATGTTGACGGACTGCACCTGGCGCCAGTCTTCCGGTGTCACCTCGAACACGTTCTGGGTCTTGGCGACGCCGGCATTGTTGACCAGTAGCGTGACGGTGCCGAACGCAGCCTCTGCTTCATCGAAAGCCCGTGGCACTTGCGCGGCATCTGCCACGTCAAGCTCCACGGCAATCGCCTGGCCGCCGTTTTCGCGGATACTGCTGACGAGCCGCTGCAACCGGTCGATGCGGCGTGCTGCCAGCACTACGCTTGCACCATTGGCTGCCAGCACCTGGGCAAACCGCTCACCCAGCCCTGACGAGGCACCCGTGATGAAGGCAACCTGGCCAGAGAGGTCGAACAGGTCTGCTGCCCTGATCACGGCGCCCCTCGTCAGAAGCTCAACGATACGTTGCGATGGTGCGACATGCACGCGGCCACATCCAGTGCGATGTCGTCCGGCAAGCGCCTTTGCTGGCGCACACCGATCGTATCCTTGATGGCGTCATCATAGGCATTCAGCCCTTCGCCGATACTTGCCACTGCTTGCTGGCGCCAGGCGAGTTCGTCAACATAGGCTTGGCGCGCATTGTCCACCAGCTTGCGCAATTCAGGCTGATCCGTGGGGTTCCTGCGGATCTGGGTGGCGACGTTGCGCAACGCCTGGGTTATGTCACCTGTGCCCGCAACAGCCCCGAACGCCGACGCTGCCGACCTTACCGCCTCCTCCGTGGCAGCATTGTCACCAGCGGCGGCCAGCTGCACCAGGTTATCCATCTGGCCCTGAAGTGCGGCCAGCTCGTCTGTGGAGTTCAACACCGCCCTGAGTTCGGCAACGGGCTTGTAGGCATCGTCGACATTTCGGCGATACGACAGCCGGGCGCTCTTGTCCGCCCCGAGCAGCTTCGCGAACGCCGCCTGTGTGTCTTTCCAGTCGCCCGGAATTCTCGTCCTGAGCACCTCGATGGCAGCCTTCTCGGTCGCGATACTTGCTTCAAGCCGGGTACGGCGCTCCGCAGCATCCTCGTCGTCGCCCCGCACCCGGCGCAACTCGGTTTCGTCGGACTTGATGATTTCCTCATGCCGGCGGATGTCGCGCTCGATCTCACGAACCCGGTCATGCACCGGAGCATAGGCCGGGGTCGCGTCTTTCATGGTCAATTCGGCTGTCTTGATGTTCTCAAGCAACTGGAACGTATTGCCGGCCTTGTCGAAGCTTTCCGTGAACGGCTTGGCCAGCCGTTCGGGCACCACCGACATGTCGAGCCCGCGCGCCTTCTCGATGGCAGCGCGTATCTGGTCTCCATTGGTCTGGAACCTGACGAACACCGTCTCCTCGAGGCAGGTCTGCAATCTGGGATTTATCGGCGGCGGGGCTTGCTCACCCAGCAGCGACAATCGCGTCGGCAAGTAGTTCACCATGCTGGGCAGATACCCGACAATGGCAAGTGCCAGCAGTTGCAGCGAGATGAATGGCACGACACCCTTGTAGATCGATGTTGTCGCCACGCTGGAGGGCGCCACCCCTCGCAAATAGAACAGCGCAAATCCGAAGGGTGGTGTCAGGAACGAGGTCTGGATGTTGAGACCGATCATGACGCCCAGCCAAACCGCCGTAATGTTGGCCTGTGGATCAGCCAGCAGGATCGGGGCAACGATAGGCACCACCACCACCGCGATTTCGATGAAGTCGAGGAAGAAGCCGAGGAAGAAGATCACCATCATCACGATGAAGAACTGTACCCAGAACCCGCCGGGCAGGCTGGTCAGGAACTCCTTCACCAGTTCTTCGCCGCCGAACGCGCGGAATGCCGACGTCAGCATGGCGGCACCCAGCAGGATGATGAACACCAGCGACGTGGTCTTGGCGGTTTCAATCATCACGCCCTTCAGCGTATTCTCGATGCGGTATGCCCGCATGCCGCTCCACACCAGCGCCACGATCAGTGCCAGCAAGGCAACGATGCCAAGGCTTATGCCCAGCAAGTCGGCTGGAGTCTGGATGTTCTTGATGTTGAGATCAAAGATCGAGGACAGGACAAAAATCGAAATCACCGCGCCAATCGCGATGAATGCAGGCCAGTAGGCCCGTGCCTCGCCGTCCTTGAGACGGTAGCCGGCCATGATCAGCGCACCTGCCGCACCGATGGCACCTGCCTGGTTCACCGTGGCGACACCGCCAATGATGGAGCCGAGCACGATGAAGATCAGGGTCAGCGGCGGCACCAGCGAGATCAGTGCCCGGCCCACCAGGGCCATGTCGTAGCCGGTTTCCGAGCGCACAGCCGGTGCCATCTTCGGCCGCAGGATTGCAAGCACGAGGATGTAGATCATGTACAATGCGACCAGCACCATGCCCGGAATGAACGCGCCAAGGAACATGTCACCGGCACTTGTCGAGGTGACGGAAAACTCCGACGGCATGGTGATCTCGCCCGTTGCAGACTTGAAAAGCTCCTTGCGGGCGGTGTCGGCCTGATCCACGGCACTGGCCAACTGGTCTGCCAGGATGATCAGCACGATGGACGGCGGGATGATCTGACCCAGCGTGCCCGAGGCGGCAATCGTGCCGGTGGCCAGCGAGTGCGAATAGTTGTTGCGCATCATTGCCGGCAGCGAAATCAGGCCCATGGCCACGACAGTTGCGCCAACGATGCCGGTCGTGGCAGCCAGCAGAGCGCCCACGAACACCACCGAAATGCCCAGGCCGCCGGGTACCGGTCCAAAAAGGTTGGCCATGGTGATCAGCAGATCTTCAGCGATCTTCGAACGCTGCAGCATGATGCCCATGAACACGAACAGCGGAATGGCAATCAGCGTATCTCGCTCGGCCTCCCAGTAAATGCCCCGAAAATTGGTAACGCCCGCGCTCAGCCATTGGCCGGGTGAACCATGCGCCAGATAGGCACCGGTATCGCCGGCAAAAAGGTAACCGGAAATGGCAGCGGCGGCGATGGTGAGGATGGCAGAGCCAGGCAGTGCAAACGCCACCGGATAACCGGACCCCAGGGCAAACGCCATGAGCACAACCAGCATCGCAAGAAAGAAAAGTTCCATTGTCTATCGCCCTGGAAAGTATTGCTGGTCAGTGCGCGCTGGCGCCGGAAATGTTGCGCTTGCCGGGTTCGCCGTACCGGTCCGCCAGTCCATCGAGGAGGTAACCGGCAAACTGGACCATCATGGAAACCGCGAACACGGCGAGGAAACCGGCCATCATGTACTTGGAGTACATGCCGAAACCGGACTGGGAGACTTCGAAGTTCAGCAGCGGCGCATTGATGACGCTGGCCTTGCTCTCCATGCCGTACCACAAAACGGTAGCGCACAGCGTCATGCCCAGCAGGACCGATCCGTAATGGTTCACCAGCCCCTGCCGGCGCGAGTTGAACCCGGCATAGAACACGTCGACGCGCACATGGCCTTCTTCAATCAAGGTGTAGGCGGATGCGAAAAGGAACAGCGCGGCATACCAGAACCGCACCAGGTCGCCCATGTAGGCCTGCTCGTAGGAAAAGATGAAGCGCGTGAACACGATGGCCAGTTCAGCGACGACCACCAGCAATGCCAGCCAGACAAAGCTCGTCGTGCTGCGCCGCAGCGCGGCGATCACCAGCGCCAGAACCATCAGCGGCACGTGCACCCACACCCCGCGAAACGCTGGCCGGCCCAGCTCGACCGCCAGCGCAGGCCCGGTGAACTGTTCAAGAAAACCCTCGACGCGCAGCATCGACACCAGAGCATCCGCCAGCCCGACCAGCAACACCGCATAGAAAGCCCAGCGGATAATGTACGCCGTGACGCTGTACAGTCGCGCCGCATCAGCGCGCAGCGGCAGATTGCGAGAGCGCAACACCATCATTACCGCAAGGATGACCGCCAATACGTATATGCCCACCTGCACCAGTGAAAGCGCAGTGCCGGCGTTGAACGCCGCACTTGCGCCTGGCCAGTTGAACCAGTGGGTCAGCGCGTTGTTTATCAGAAAGGCGAACGTCCAGAATGTTACGGTCCACGAAAAAATGCGCCAGCCTGTGCCGCGTGGCGTTACCTGCATAGACACGTCGCTCACGATTGTTTCCTGCCCTTGGATCACCAGCCCCGGTGATGGTTAGTATGTAGTGAAGGGTCCGGTTTCATCCGGACGCATTGAACTTTTTATGAAGCCTTCATACCTCAGTAAAGCCGAATTGCCTGCGATACAATATCCATAGATGGCGCACCGTTCCAACAGGTGAACTCGCACTCCAGCGTACCCGGACAGACAAACCGGTGGACAGGCCCGGAACGGCAGCGCTAGTAGAGTGGCAGCGGCAAGCCAGGTAAACAGCAGATGACAACACCATATCTCGTGGCAGTTCCATCCGACGTGGCGGAGAAGGACGGACTGCAATTCCATTCTGCGGGCGACAAGTACCTGCGCGCCCTGACCGATTGCTCTGGCGTCCTGCCGGTCATCTTGCCGTCCATGCCCGGCGCGTTCGACATCGAAGCCATGCTCGACCGCCTCGACGGCGTCATGATCACCGGCGCCACATCAAATGTGCACCCGCCCCATTATGGCGAAAAGCCCACGCCCGGTCACGAACCCTACGACCATGACAGGGACGGACTGACGCTCAACCTGATCAAGGCAGTGCTCAAGCGCAAGATGCCGCTGTTTTGCATTTGCCGCGGCTTCCAGGAACTGAACGTGGCCTTCGGTGGCACCTTGCAGACGGAAATCCAGACCCACACCGGACGCCTTGACCACCGTGCACCCGAAAGCGACGACGTCGGCGTGCGCTACGGGCCCGCCCACCCGATCGCCATTGAACCCGGCAGCCTGCTGCACAAGATCCTGAGAAAGAGCGGTACCATGGTGAATACCGTCCACCGCCAGGGCGTAGGCCGGCTGGGCGAGGGCTTGCAGGTCATTGCCCGTGCGCCGGACGGCACCATCGAGGCAATCACGGTTGCTGACCCAGACAGCTACGGTTTCGTGATCGGCGTCCAGTGGCACCCGGAATTCCGCGCCAGCCAGAATCCGGATTCCGTGCGCTTGTTCGAGGCATTTGGCGCGGCGGTACGAAACTACGCAGATGCCCGCAGGCAAAACAGTGACTGACACTGCGCCTGTCATACGCGATACCGTCAACCGGCGGGCGCTGCTGATTACGCTGGTACCTCTGATGCTGTCGGTTCTCGCTCTGGCCGGCTGGCTCTACTACAGCTACTCCGATACAGGTCAGCGCACCTGGAAAATTGGTGCCGAGGGACGCGGCTCCGACAATTTTGAATTGCTGAACGCCCTGGGCGAGCAGGTTGGCCGGACAGACCCGCAGATCAGAATGGCGGTGTTCCAGACCGCCGGTTCCGGCGAAAGCCTGAAGCTGCTCGAAGACGGCATCATCGACTTTGCCGCCGTGCCGGCCGACGCAATCTCGCGGCCGAACCTCTCCATGGTCGCAAACCTGTATCCCGACACCTACCACCTGATCGCGCGCCGTGACGCCAACATCAGGAGCGTTCATGACCTGACCGGCAAGACCATCGGCCTGCCGCCGCTCACATCTTCAGAGTACCGCTCGTTCTGGTACATCATCGATCAGTACAACGTGCAACCTGAACGCTTTCGCACCCGTGTCTATGCGCGTGACGATGCCATCGTGGCGCTGCGCAACAAGGAAGTCGATGCCTTGTTCGTGATGCGGGCACCCGGCAACCGAGGACTGAAATGGCTAGCGGACGCAACCCAGATCGAGATCATCGAGATCGACCAGGCCGCCGCGATGCAGGTCAAGCGCCCCGCCCTGAAGACCGTCAGCCTTCCGCGCGGCGTCTACTCCGGCACACCCCCCATCCCTGCCAGCGATATCACGACGGTGGCCGCGGACCGCATCCTTGTCACCCGGTCAAAAGTACCGGAAGAGGTGGTGCGCGCGGTCACTGCAACCCTGTTCGAAAACCAGCGCGAGCTTTCAGTGTCCTCTCGCCTGGCTGGTTTCGTCACGCCCGCATCGCTGTCCGGCGCGACCCTGCTGCCGGTGCATCCCGGTGCAGTCTCGTTCTACAACCGTGATGAGCCCAGCTTCTTCCAGGAAAACGCCGAACCGATCGGCGTTACGGTTTCGGTTACGGCCATCCTGATCTCGCTGCTGCTGTGGGCCAAGCGGCGCTGGGAAGAAGGCCAGAAGGGCCGCATCGACGTCTACAATCTCGATCTGCTGAGGATCACCGGGACCGCACGCACAGCCTCTTCACTGGCGCAACTGTCAGAGCTGCGCGCCGAGTTGTTCAAGATGCTGGACCGCGTGGTCCATGACCTCGACAGTGACAAGATCGACGGGCAGGGCTTTCAGTACTTCGCCTTCACATGGAAGGTCGCACTCGACACGATCGCCGACCGGCAAACCGGCCTGGACCAGGCACCGGGGCTTGCCGTGCCGCCTGTCAGCAAATCGGCCTGACGAGTCTGGTGGATTTGATGGTAAATCCGGTTTACCACTGACGGGAAACGGACGGAGGGCCTGGGGCACATGTCGACCATAACAAACATCGAGGACCTGCGCATACTGGCACAACGGCGCGTGCCTCGGATGTTCTATGACTACGCTGACTCGGGCTCCTATACGGAAGGCACCTACCGCGCCAACACCAGCGACTTTGACCGCATAAAACTGCGCCAGCGCGTTGCGGTGAACATGGACAACCGTACCACCAGGACCACAATGATCGGCCAGGACGTGGCCATGCCGGTGGCAATTGCACCAACCGGCCTCACCGGCATGCAGCATGCCGATGGCGAAATCCTGGCGGCCCGCGCCTGCGAAAAGTTCGGCGTGCCGTTCACCCTGTCGACCATGTCGATCTGCTCCATCGAGGACGTCGCCGAAAACACCAGCAAGCCGTTCTGGTTCCAGCTCTACGTGATGCGCGACCGCGACTTCACCCGCAACCTGATCGGCCGGGCCAGGGCAGCCGGATGTTCTGCGCTGGTGCTGACCGTTGACCTGCAGATCCTTGGTCAACGCCACAAGGACCTCAAGAACGGCCTCAGCGCACCGCCGAAGCTGACCATCGCCAACATGATCAACATGGCGACGAAACCGCGCTGGTGCCTTGGCATGCTGGGCACACAGCGGCGCACATTCCGCAACATCGTGGGCCATGCCAAGGGCGTCGGCGACATGTCCTCGCTTGCAAGCTGGACCACCGAGCAGTTCGATCCGCAACTCAACTGGTCCGACCTCGAATGGATCAAGAAGGAATGGGGCGGCAAGCTGATTCTGAAAGGCATCATCGACCCTGAAGACGCAAAGATGGCGTTGAGCGTTGGTGCCGATGCCATCGTCGTATCCAACCATGGTGGCCGCCAGCTTGATGGCGCAGTGTCGGCCATATCCGCGCTCGGCCCGGTGGTGGATGCGGTGGGAGACAAGGTCGAGGTGCACATGGATAGCGGCATCCGCTCGGGCCAGGACGTGCTGAAGGCCAGGGCGCTGGGCGCGCAAGGCACTTACATCGGCCGGGCGTTCCTCTATGGCCTCGGTGCCATGGGCGAGCAAGGTGTGACCAGGGCGTTGGAGATCATCCACAAGGAACTTGATATCACCATGGCCCTGTGCGGCCTGCGCGATGTCAACGACCTGTCGCGCGATGTGCTGCTGATGCCGGACCGCTGGTGGTAGGCAGCGCCTGCTGGCCCTAGTGACCGCCGCCAAAAGCTGCCGGCGGTGCCTTGGTCAACTCCGGCACCTTCTGCGCCGGTGGCGTGTTGCGCGAACGGCCCGTGCGCACGATGCCGTCGATTACCGTCATGCCGACGCCTGGCAAGTTTCCAAGCTGGATCGACTCCAGCATGTTCTTGCCTGGCGCGTGCTGGGCCTGGTCGACGAACACGAAGTCCGCCGGCCTGCCAATCTCGACGATGCCGCAATCCAGTTCGCGGCGGCGCGCCGTGTTGCCGGTGCCGAAGCACCACGCCGTTTCCGCCTTGATGTTGCCGAGGCTCGACAGCATCGCGATCATCCGCAGGATGCCGAGCGGCTGCACGCCCGAACCTGCAGGTCCATCGGTGCCGAGAATGAGCTGGTCGAGCTTGCCCAGTTCGCGCGCGGTATTGAGCGTCAGCAGTGCAGCGCGCTCATTGCCGTTGTGGACGATCTCAAGTGCGGCCTTGCAGTTCTCACACAGGCATATGATCTGGTCGTCCGGCAGCGCCGAATGCCCGCCATTGATGTGGCCGACCACGTCGGTGCCGGTTTCCAGGACCATGTCCGCATCGATCAGGCCCGACCCGGGGATCGACGGCCCGCCGGTGTGGATGGTGGACTGGATGCCGTACTTGCGCGCCCACGACACCATCTGGTTGGCGGTCTTGCCATCCTTCACAGTGCCAAGGCCTACCTCGCCGAGGAACCTTACGCCCGCATCCGCCAGTTCCTTGAAGTCGTGTTCTTCCATGCCGTGCTCGATCACCGGCGCACCGGCCAGTACCTTCACGCCGGACGGCTTGAAGTTTTCGTACCAGCGCTGGGCGGCAATCGACATGGCCTTCAGCCCGACAATGTCCTTGGGCCTGCCCGGCATGTGCACCTCGCCGGCGGAGATCATGCAGGTCACGCCGCCGTGCAGCGTGGACTCGATCCAGTTCAGCTGCTGCTGGCGCGGCGTGTAGTCGCCCACCACCGGATGCACGTGACTGTCGATCAGTCCGGCCGAAAGCGTGGTGCCATGCGCATCGATCTCGGTGGTGGCGCCTTCGGTATCGAGGTCCTTCTCCTTGCCGATGCCGGTGATGATGCCGTCCACGGCGACCACGCAGTCCGCCTCCTGGACCGGGTCTTCCATCCGGCCGGTCAGAATCATGCCGATGTTGCGAATGACGAGCTTGGAAGTGTCGGACATTGGTGTGCGCTTTCTGCTGGTTCGGATCAGGCTAGTTTCTTCAACAGGTCAACAAGCTGGGCGTGTTCTGCCGGCGTCAGCGCGGCCACGGTGCGCTCGGTGATCTCTGCTGCGCGACTGACGGCGGTCGTGTACTGGCGCTCGCCCTCCGGCGAAAGTTCGAGGTAGATGCGGCGTTGGTCGCGTGCGTCACGCCGGGTAATGATGAAGCCGCGCTTGCGCAGCCGGTCCACCACGCCCTTGATGGTGGCCGCATCCATCGAGGCCTGGCGGCCAAGTTCGTTCTGCGACAGTGGCCCGGCTTCATGCAGTTTTGCCAGCGTTGCAAACTGGGTCGACGTCATCTCCGGCAACAAGGCCGAGAAGATCGACAGGTGCCGCTGCTGGGCGCGGCGCAGCAGGTAGCCTACCTGCTCGTCCAGCCGGTAACTGCCGTTCGCTGCGTGGTCTGACCTGGGTGCCGGTTTCGCTGTCATGTTGCTCCGACTCTGGCAGCAAACCGGCTGAATTGCAATTTGTTGGTGTGCATATGTGTTTGCAGGTCAACGGCGCTAATCAGGTATAACTTGTCGCATGCCTGATTGACTCTGCGTGAAACCGAGTGATACCGATGTGATTGTTCAAGGTGCCCATCTGTTCAGCCTGTCGTGCTGGGTGGAAGGGCTAAGAGGGAATACGGAAGGGTTCCGGTTGGAACCTGTGCCGAAGCTGCCCCCGCAACTGTGAACGTCGAGGTGCCTTCCAAAAGACCACTGGGACCCTGAACCGGGCCCGGGAAGGTCGAAGACACCGCCTGAGACGTGAGCCAGGAAACCTGCCTTGAGCCGACTGCCTTTATCCCGGTGCGGGGAAGCGCCAGGAGCTGTGTAATCCGCAGTGGTGGTTTGTTTCCGTCACCGCTTGCGGGGTTCTTGCAGACATCCCCGAAAGCATATCGAGCAACTCGACATGGGTCCATGCGCCAGGCGCGACGGGTCCGAGGGGATCAAAGTGAAATCGTATCCGAAATCCGTTTCATGGCGCACGGCACTGCCGCTGGCCGCCCTGGTGCTGGCCACGCCGGCACTGGCCGAAACCATCGACATTGGCGAAATCGTGGTCACGCCCAACCGCACCAAGTCCGACAGGGCCAAGGTCGGTTCCACCGTCGAGACTGTCAGCGCGCAGGACATCAAACAGCAGTCGCTGCCAACCGTGCAGGATTACCTCGTACAGGAACCCGGAGTCAGCGTGTCGACGCAAGGCGGTGCCGGCCAGGAAACCACGCTCATCGTTCGCGGTGCCGACAAGAAGTACGTCAAGACCCTGTGGAACGGCATCGACCTGTCCGACGCCGGTTCGCCGCAGGTGCAGATCTCGCCGGAACACCTGCTCACCTCAGGCGTCAGCACCATCGAGATCCTCAAGGGTTCGCAATCAACATTGTACGGCGCCGACGCCGTGGCAGGCGTCATCGGCATTTCGACCCTGCCAGACTTTGAAGAGGGCATCCGCTACCTCGTCTCCGGCGAGGCAGGCTCCTTTGGCACGTACCGAGGCCACCTCGGCACGCAGGCCGCCGCTGCCGATGGCAGCCGATTTGCTGCCGGCGTGACCGGCCTGACCACAGACGGCATTTCCGCTGCCGACCGGCGCAACGGCAACACCGAACGCGACGGCTATGACAACGTCACGGTTTCGCTGGCGGGCGAGAAGGTGCTCGACCCGTCGATCACCGCATTCGGCTCATTGCTCTACATCGACAGCCGGTCCGAGTTTGATGACGGCAGTTCGGCATCGGATGCGCTGGGCCTGCTGCCCGGCGACAATGCCGGCAACGTTGCAACGCGCCGCCAGTTTGCCGGACGAGGCGGCATCACGACCACCTCGCTGGATGGCAGATGGCGCAACACGGCATCCGTGCAGATCAACGACATCAGTCGCGACTCCACCACCGTGTCGGGCTTCGGGCCGTTCACGGTAACCAACAACTCGATCCGCCAGAAGGCAGATTTTCTCAGCGAATACGACGTCAACGAAACACTGACCCTGCAAGCCGGCGCAGACTATGAGCGCCAGCGCTTCGACAACGGTTTCTCCTACGGACGGGCGGAAATCTACGGTGCCTGGGGCCAGGCCATCTGGTCTCCCGTCGAGAACCTGACGCTAACCGGCGCGGTCCGCCACGACGAGCACAACAGGTTCGGCGGCTACACCACCTGGCGCACCACGGCGGCCTATCTGTTCGAGGACACCGGCACCAGGGTGCGCGCCTCCGCCGGCACCGGCTTCCGCGCCCCCAGCCCTTTCGAGCTGTCGACCAACCTCGGTGGTGGTGGCATCGACCTGCAGCCGGAAGAAAGCATGTCCTGGGATGCAGGCTTCGACCAGACCGTGCTCGACGGCGCGCTGGTGTTCGGTGCCACCTACTTCGTGCTCGATACGGACAACCTGATCGAATACAACAACAACACGTTCGTCTATGACCAGGTGCCCGGCACCACCGAACGCGACGGCGTGGAAGCCTACCTGCGCTATGCGCTGACAGACTGGGCCGACTTCACGGCTGCCTACACCTTCACCCGGGCCAATGATGCGAGCGGTGCACGCCGTCCCCGCGTGCCACGCCATGATGTGGTGCTGGACCTGCATACCCGACCTGCCGAACGCTGGAATGCTTCGACCACGGTGCGCATCGTCCGCAACACACAGGACTTCGCGTTCCAGCCGTTTCCCGCACTGCCCACCCTTGTCCCCATCGACGACTATGTGTTGGTCAATGCCAAGGTGGGCTATGAGCCAATCGACGGCCTCGAGCTGTATGTGCGCGGGGAAAACCTGCTTGATGAAAAGTACCAGGTGGTGCGCGGCTACGGTACGCCGGGCGCGTCCGTCTATGGCGGGTTCACGATGCAGTGGTGATGAAACAGGCGGTCAGGACCATCGGTGCGGGGTTGACGGCAGCATGGCTGCTGGCCGCCCCCGGCTTGGCCCAGACTGCCCAGTCACTGCCATCGGTTGCCTCGCTCAACGTCTGCACTGACCAGCTGGCCATGGCGCTGGCTGGCCCCGGCCAGTTGAAGTCGGTGTCGGCACTGGCGCGTGATCCGATGCTGTCCACCATGCCTGAGCAGGCCCGCGCCTACCCGGTCAACCGGGGGTTGGCAGAGGAAGTGTTCACCCTCAAACCCGACCTGATCGTCACCGGCACCTTCAGCCTGCACAACACCACCTCGTTGCTGAAGCGCCTCGGCTTCCGCATTGAGGAGTTCGACTACAGCCAGTCACTGGACACCATCCCTGCAGATATCCGCCGCATGGGCGACCTGCTGGGCCGCAGCGAGGCGGCCGAACAAATGGCATCTGCCTTCGAGCGCGAAGTCGCCAGCCTCGCCCCGCTCGCCTGCCGCCGCAAACCCGTGGCCATTGCCTATGGCCAGCGCGGCATTGCGCTTGGGCCGGGTACGCTCGCCCACACGGTCATCGAGGCGGCAGGTTTTGAGAACCTTGCAGCAACAACCGGCCACGATGGCATGGCACCATTTCCCCTCGAACTGCTGGTGTCGGACCCGCCTGACCTGATCATCCTGCCGCACACCTCCAGCGGTGCACCTGCCCTGGCCGACGAGGCAACCAGCCATCCCGTACTTGGCCGACTTGAAGGCACGGTAACCGCAAGCTTCTCACGCGCGGCGCTGTGGTCTTGCGGCGGCGCGTTCACGCTGGATGCCCTGCGCGAATTGCGCACCCTTGCAAAACGGCTCAAGCCTTGCCTGCCGGAGCAACACTGATGCCCCGGGCCTTGCTCATTTCAAGCCTTTGCCTGCTGCTGGCCGTCCTCGCGCTGGTATCGTTGCTGACCGGTCCTGCCGGTCTCGGTCCGCTCGAGAGCATCCGCGCACTGCTGGCCAGCGGCGATGAAGCGACCGTGCTGATCATGCACGAGATCCGCCTGCCCCGCGCATTGCTCGCCGCCCTCGTCGGTTTCAGCCTCGGTGTATCGGGAGCCGCGTTGCAGGGCCTGCTGCGCAACCCGCTGGCAGAACCCGGCATCATCGGCGTCTCCGCCTCGGCGGCACTGGGCGCAGTGCTGATGTTCTACACCGGGCTGGCCGGCGCCTCGCTGTACATGTTGCCGGCGGGCGCGCTGGCAGGTGCTGCCATCTGCGTTGCCGCCCTCATCGCCATCGCGTCCGTGCGGGCATCGACCATCACCCTCATTCTGGCGGGCGTCGCCTTGTCCAGCCTTGCGGGTGCGCTGACCTCGCTGGTGCTCAACCTGTCGCCCAATCCGTTTGCGAGCTACGAGATCATCTTCTGGCTGCTCGGATCGCTCAAGGACCGCTCGATGGATCACATCTGGCTGGCGATGCCGCTGATGCTGGCGGGCTGGGTCTGCCTGTGGGCCAGCGCACGCGCCCTCGACGCCCTGACGCTGGGCGAGGAAGGCGCGGCCGGGCTCGGCATCAACATGAAGCGTGCCCGGCTGCTGGTCATTGGCGGCGTGGCCCTGTCGGTCGGGGCAGCGACCGCCGTCAGCGGGGCCATCGGGTTCGTCGGGCTGGTGGTGCCACACCTGCTGCGGCCGCTGACCGACCGGCTGCCCGGCTCGCTGCTGCTGCCGTCAGGCATTGGCGGCGCAGCCCTGCTGACAGCCGCCGACATCGCAGCCCGGTCCACCATCATTGACCGCGAACTCAATGTCGGCGTCGTCACGGCCCTGATCGGGGCTCCCTTCTTCCTGTGGCTGGTGTTGCGCTCGCGCCGGGAGGTGTTCTGATGCTTCTGGCGGCAACCAGCGCATCGGTGACGCTCGGCGGACGCACCGTGGTGCGCGATGTTTCCCTCGCCTTGCAGCCGGGCAAGGTCACCGGCCTGCTTGGGCCCAACGGGGCCGGCAAATCGTCCCTGATGCGCGCATTGGCCGGACACCTCGATCACGCCGGCATCATCACCCTCGACAGCACGCCGGTACGCGCCATGCCCGATGCCCAGCGCGCGCGTCACATTGCCTGGCTGCCGCAACAGCGCGAAGCAAGCTGGGCGCTGAGCGTGGCAAGCCTCGTCGCTCTCGGCCGGTTACCCTGGCACGGCTGGCGCCGCACCCGAAGCGCTGCAGACCAGCAAATCTGCCACGGCGCCATGCAGATGATGCAGGTGGCAAGCCTTGCGGACCGGCCCGTTACAGAATTGTCCGGGGGCGAACTGGCCCGCGTTCTGCTGGCCCGCGCCATCGCCCAGGATACGCCCGTGCTGCTGGCAGACGAACCTGCTGCCGGGCTGGACCCGGCCCACCAGATATCGATGATGACCATCATGCGGCAACTGGCCGGCGAGGGCCGCACCGTGCTGGTATCGATGCACGACCTGTCGCTGGCCGCGCGCTGGTGCGATGACCTGATCCTGATGCGCGACGGCGAGGTTGCTGCCAGCGGATCACCCGATAAAGTCATGACCGCCAGAATTTTGCGCGATGTCTATGGCATCAACGCGGAGATCGGTCATGACGACTGCGGCCTGTGGCTGGCACCGCTCGGCCTGACTCAAGGAGACGAAGCACCATGACTGGCTGGATCAACGACGCATCAGCCGCCCTGCAGATGCTGGCCGACAAGGGCGGGCCCACCATGGTGGCACTCGGCATGCTGTCGGTGTGCGTCGTAGCGGTGTTCGTGGCCCGTGCGCTGGCGCTGGCGTTCCAGGGCTCCGGCGGTATGACGGCAACGCTCGCCCGCGCCGCGCGGGATGCGGCATCCACCGGTGGCACCGCCGCCCGCAGCCGGCTCGCGTACCTTGCCACGCAGGAAGCTGCCCGGTTGCGCTCCGGCTTCCGCTTCATGGACCTTGCTGCCACAGCCGCGCCCTTGCTTGGCTTGCTGGGCACCGTGCTCGGCATGATCGAGGCGTTCCGCCAGCTTGAAGCCGCAGGCTCCAGGGTCAACCCGTCGCTGCTGGCCGGCGGCATCTGGGAGGCGCTGCTGACCACCGCCGCCGGCATGGTGGTGGCACTGATCGCACTGGTATGCCTCTCGATCCTCGAAAGCCTTGCCGAGCGCATTGCCTTGCGCACCGAACAACAGGTCAACGCCATCCTGGCTGATCCGGGGCCGGCAACGTGAGCGCCTTCAGCATACCCCGCCCCGCACGGGCACGGCGCGGACCGGACCTGACCCCGGTGATGGACGTGGTGTTCATCCTCGTGGTGTTTTTCCTGGTCGTGTCGACGTTTTCCGAAACGCTGGTCAAGCCGATGCAGGTCACCCTGCCGGGCGCATCGGGAGCGGTGCCTGCGCAATCGCACATGCAACTAAGGCTGACGGCGGACGCTGCCTTGCTGGACGGCCAGACGATTGCTGCAGCTGACCTTGTTGCCCGGCTCAGCGCGTCTTCCGCCACGCCATTGGTTATCGTGACGGCTCAGGATGCGCCCTACCAGGCACTGGTTGATGCCCTCGATGCTGCCCAGGCCGCCGGCATCACCAGCGTAAGCGTGCAAGCAGACCCGGAGGCGGCCCAATGACCCAGCCGTTCACACTGCCCCGTCCTGAGCGGCGCGCCCGTGGCGTGGCCATCCTGCCGTTGATCAACGTGGTGTTCCTGCTGCTGATGTTCATCGTGCTGGCCGGTATCATCCGCTCGCCCGAACCGTTTGCGCTGACTCCGCCGCAAGCCTCGCAGGGCGAACAGGCTAACTCGCCAGCCATCGACCAGACTGTTTTTGTATCGCCCACAGGCGAGGTCCGTTTCCGCAATGTGACCGGTGAGCAGGCCATGCTGGATCTGGTGAAGTTGCTTGCAGCGCGCGACGAGCTAACCGCCTTAACCTTGCGCGCCGATGCCGGTACATCCGCCGCCGGTATCGTCAGGCTGGTCGAAGGCCTGCGGGCTACCGGCATCACGCAGGTTCATTTGCAAGCCGAGCGGAGGCCGTGATGCGGTGGATGCTGCCAGCCATTGCGTTGTCGCTGGGCTTGCATGCGGGCCTGCTTGGCGTGTTGGGTGACCGTGACTCGGAAACGCCGGGCAGCGATGCGATGGTGACCGGCACCGTGATCGTGTTCGACACCCCGCCGGCACCTGCTGTCAGCGCCGCCGACGGCGGCGATCAGGATGCAAGCCCCGCCGCCGGTAGCGATACGCCGGCTGATGGTGCCGAAAATCCCGTCTCGCCGCCGCCGGAAGAGGTGGCAGAGGGTCAGCCTGAACCGAAGCCTCAACTCGAACCCGATCCGGAACCGGAAGCCGAAGCCGCCCCGGCAGCAACGGCAGAACCTGAGCCGCAGCCCGAACCAGAGGCGCAGCCGGAAGCCACAATCGAGGCCGCTGAACAACCTGCCAGCCCCGTCAAGACCGCCATCATTCCGCTGCCACGGCCCAAGCCGCCCTTGCCGGAATCCGTCGCCGAACAGCGCGCCACGGAAAAGGCCGAGGCGGAAGCCCGGCGCCGTGCCGCTGCAGACAAGAACGAGGCTGAGGAAAAGCGCCGCAAGCAGGCCGAACGGACTGCAGCGCGCCAGAAGCAAAGAGCTGCGAAATCGGCCCGGACCGCAAATACCAGCAAGCCTACCACGGCCGGCCGGCAAGGTAGCGCAGGCCGTACAGGCGGCGCCTCAGCAGGCGAAAAGCGCGCCTATGCCAACCGCGTGCTGTCTCATATCCAGCGCTACAAGCGCTATCCGACAGGCACCAGCGCAAGCGGCGTGGTGCGCCTTGCCGTGCGCATATCAGGCTCCGGCTCGATCAGCGGCGCGTCGGTGCGCAAGAGTTCCGGCAACGCCGTGCTCGACCGCGCAGCCGTTGCCACGGCCCGGGCCGCAGCGCCTTATCCGGCACCGCCCGGCGGTACGGATTTCTCGTTCACCGTATCGCTGCGCTACACCCGCTAGAGCAACAGCCGTTCCATTTGAACGTCTGAAGTTGCTCTATCACTTTGGAACCGAGCATCTTTAACCGGTCAGACGATTCAGTCTGATCGAATGATGCTCTAAAGCCACAGGAGCGTGAATTAATGCTACGTTCATGTACGGTTCAAGCGTAATTCAGGTTCAACGCCAATATGTACTCCAGCCTTGCGGATGTCTCGCGGGGTACATCTTTGGAGATATATACGATGACCAAACTCGCACCTTTCTTCACAGCGTTTGCGTTGGCAGCCTTCGCGGCAAGCCCTGCTCTGGCCCTCCAGGCCACCAAGGTCGACACTACCATCACCCAGGCCGAGGTTGAGGCAGCCCAGGTTGCCTGGGGCAATGCACTGGTCCAGATCTCGAACGATTATGCGAAGGGCGGCATCGACAAGGCCCGCAAGACGGCAGAAGGCATCATTTCAGCCGCCTATGGCTACAACCTGGGTCCGGTGCTGTTCAAGCCCACGCTGGCAAAGGAGCCGCAGACCTTCCGTACGTCTGCCGACGGCGCGCTGGCCTACTTTGTCGGCCATAACGAAGCGTTCCCCGATGATGCCGGCTTTGCCCTGAAAGGCTGGACCGCTGTGGAAATCAAGAATGCAGCGATTTTCATCAGCGGCAACACCGCCATGACGATGGGACACGTCAACATCACCAATGCCGAGGGCAAGGTGACGACGGTGGACAAGACATGGGGCTTCCAGCGCGATGAAAATGGCGCGTTGCGCATCGTCCTGCATCACTCGTCGCTGCCGTACACAGCCGAGTAAGCAGCGCAAATCCATGCAGGTCCCGCCCTTGTCTCAGGGGCGGGACAGCATGATCCTGTAGCCCAGCCCGCGAACATTGCGGATGCTGACCGACGCATCCAGCTTCTCGAGTTTGCGGCGCAGGCGGCTGATGTAGACATCCACAACATTGGTCAGCGGATCGCGATCTGTCTGCCAGACGCTCGACAGGATGCGCTCACGGCTGACAGTATTGCCATTGGCGGCCAGCAGAAGTTCCATGATGGACAGCTCTCTCAGGGTAAGCAGAACTTCATGCCCGTCAGCACGCAACCCCGGCAGATTGCGATCAAACTCGATTGTCCCGATGAATGAGGTCTTTGCCTGTTGGGGACGTTTCGCGCGCCGCATCAGCGCTTCGATCCTGGCCAGGAGTTCGTCAAATTCAAACGGCTTGGCAAGGTAGTCATCTGCCCCGCGACGCAAACCGTCAACACGGTCAGGCGTCTCGCCCATGGCGCTCAGCATCAGCACAGGCAAATCGAACCCACGCTGACGAAACATCTGGCACAAGCTCAGTCCATCCAGTTCCGGCAGCATGATGTCCAGGACCAACACACCCGCCGTCCCTGACTGCGCGCAGTCCTTGGCAAACGCTTCAGCCGCTGCAAGCCCGTCGCGTCCGTTCTTGACCCACTGCACGCTGTAGCCTTCGGCCTTCAACCCGCGCAAAAGAAAGTCCGCCACGCGCGGCTCGTCCTCGACCAGCAAAATCTTCATTGGTGTCCGCCTCTACGCCAGGGGAAGTTGCAGGGTGGCAGTTGTGCCCCGGGATTCTCCCTGGCTCCGGATTGTGATCGTACCGCCGAGCGCTTCTGTCAGTTGCCGCGCAATGGCAAGCCCAAGCCCCAATCCCTCGGGCCGGTGCGCCCGGGCCGCCCTGGCACGCCAGCCCCGAGTCCAGATCGACGCGATATCCGGTTCATCAATCCCGATCCCGGCGTCAATCACCCTGATGGACAGCAGGCGGTCTGCAGCCACCGTGCAGTCAATCGTCACCGAGCCACCCTCATGCGAATAGCGGATCGCGTTGTCGGCCAGACAGACCAAGACCTGGCGCAACCGGTCCGGGTCTGTGGTGAGCATCACCTGCGGAATATTGTCCGGGCATTCGACTGTCACATCCCTCGATGCACCAAGCCCCTGCGCCACCTCCAACACTGCAGCCATGACCGACTGCACGGACACTTCGCGCACTGACAATTCCATCTGGAATTCGGGGTTGCGCACCACCTCGACAAGATCCTCGATCAGGCTGCCCATCTGGCGCGTGGATTTGACGATACGCCCCAGGGTCTCGCGATAGAATTGGCTGTCGGTTTCGTTGGCGCGCAGTGCAACCTGCGCTTCCCCCTGCAGAACCGTAATCGGCGTACGTAATTCATGCCCGATGTCCACCAGCAACTGCTTGCGCGCCGCTTCGGCTGCCGAGATGTCGTCCAATGCTGCGCGCAGGTCCGCTGTGCGGTCGGCCACGACGCTTTCGAGATGCACCCGCTGCTCGGTCGCGCGCTCGCGTGCATGTTGCACTTCGGTGGCCATCGCATTCAGCAACTCGGCAAAGTTTGCAAACTCCTTGTCGCGAAAATGTCCGAGCCGGTACGAGAAATCTCCAGCCTGAAACGACCGCACGCCCTGGCTCAGTTGCTGCAATGGGGTGCGCAGGCGCTTGGAAAGCACAATCGCAAGAAACAGCGTCAATATACCCAGCGACGCGCCCGCCGACAGGAAAAGCCGCTGCGCCGCCGACAGGCTGTCATCCGCACGCACACGTTCCTCTGACAGCAGGATGGCCTCGTTCCTGCGCGCCGACGAAAGCGCATTCGCAAGCGTTTCATCATCCTCACTCAGCGATCGCGGATTCGTCATCTGCGGCCTCCCAGGATTGCCCGGGGCATTGTCAAGCAACTGCGCTGTCTCGCGCGTAAGTTCATCCACCAGCGAATTCAGCAACAGCAGTAGCCTCTCCCTGTCTTGATGTTCCTGCAGAAACTTTCCGCGCTGCTGGTCAAGTGTGATTGCTGTTTGGGTTTTCTCGGAGATGAGGCTTGCCTGCAGCGTCATGTCAGACAGCAACTGAAGTCTTTTCTCCGGCGCGGGCGGCACAGCAGTGACGCTCTGATAGCTCCAGGTTCTGAGGCGCGCCTTGTCCAGTTCAAAATTCGTCAGGGCGGCAAGGATGTCGCTGGCAATCCTGCCGCGCTCCAGACGGTATTGGGACTCAATCAACAAATGCCACCCCAGCCAGGCAAAGACCACGGCCGGGAACCCCACGCACAACAGGGACAAATGCAACCAGGCAGAATAGCTTCTCAATACATCTGCCCTGAAGATCCGGGGTTTTCCATCAAAACTCGCACGTGGTGACTTTACGCGACGATAGCACCAGTCTGTCGCCTTCGCACAGTCTTCGCATGGTTAAATCGGTGTCAGGTCTGCCTGCTTATGCAAGCGCAAACGGTCCGGGCCTGGATGCGACGGTTCGCGGGCTGGCCAAAGCCAGCCCCTGAATGAACGATGAGCGTCAGGACATGCACGTCAACATGATAAAGGGATGCTCCGGATGACCGACAAGACCAGACACCCAGGCCGCCGCCGCTTTCTGACTTTTGCCGCTGCATTGCCCGCCGGATTGGGCCTGTCCATTGGCCGCTCCTCGGCACAACAGGCGATGATCCCGACGGCTGCCGACATGGAAGGGCCTTTCTACATCAGCAATTGCCCGGTGGTCACCGATTTGAACCGTTTCGCCAAGACGGGCGAGGTGATGCGCATCGCCGGGCGCGTGATGAACGCCGCCGCCCCGGACACACCCGTTGCGGGCGCAAGGCTGGAGCTCTGGCAGACCGACGGCACCGGGCGGTATTACCCTGAAGCCAAAGGCGACTACGCAGACTTTCGCGATGCTGACCTGGACCTGCGCGGCACGGTCATCGCAGGGGTGGATGGCTCCTTCGAGGTTCTGTCGCTGTTCCCGCGCGAATACTGGCCGCGCCCGCCTCATATCCACTACCGGATCAGTGCACCAGGGTTTCGTCCACTGGTCACCCAGCACTATCTGGACACCGGACCGCGCGACCGGCCGCACCGCACCGCAAACGTGATCCGCAGCGAGACCCCTGCGCTATACCCCGCCCCGACAATTTACATTGAGCCGGCGTGAGTGCTGAATCCGCAAGGGCATTTACCGCCGCGGGCGTTGTCCTGTATCAGATCACCCATGAGCGCAAATCATGCAGCAAATCAGGCCCGCCGGTTCTCCGTCGCGCCCATGATGGACTGGACCGATCGCCACTGCCGGATGTTTCACCGGCAGCTGACGGCCCGTGCTCTGCTCTATACGGAAATGCTGACCACGGGTGCGGTCATCCATGGCGACCGCGACCACCTGCTGGGGTTCCACACAAGTGAACACCCTGTTGCCTTGCAGCTTGGTGGCTCGGACCCGGCAGAACTGGCCGAAGCAGCCCGCATCGGCACGGCATTTGGCTACGACGAGATCAACCTCAACTGCGGTTGCCCGTCGGACAGGGTGCAATCAGGCCGCTTCGGTGCCTGCCTGATGGCCGAGCCGGATACCGTTGCACGCGGCGTCGAGGCGATGCTCAAGGTTGTCAGCGTGCCTGTCACCGTGAAGTGCCGCATCGGTATCGATGACCAGGACAGTGAGGCCGATTTCAGCTGCTTCATCAAAACGGTCGCCAATGCCGGCTGCACCACGTTCATCATCCATGCCCGCAAGGCGTGGCTAAACGGCCTGTCGCCAAAGGAAAACCGCGACATCCCGCCCCTCGACTATGACCGGGTCTACCGGCTGAAGCGGGCCCGGCCGGACCTCGCCATCGTCGTAAACGGTGGCATCAACACGCTTGACGAGGCCGAAGCCCACCTCGCTCATGTGGACGGCGTGATGCTGGGCCGTGCCGCCTACCAGCAACCCTGGCTGCTGGCAGGCGTGGACACCCGCATGTTCGGATGTCCCGGCAACCCAATCGCCAGCCGCGCACAGGCCGTCGAGGCGTATCTGCCCTATGTCGAGCAACGCCTCGCCGCAGGCGACTACCTGTCACGTATGACCCGGCACATGCTGGGGCTCTATCACGCCTGCCACGGCGGCCGTCACTGGCGCCGCATGCTGTCGGAAGATGCCCGCCTACCCGGCGCCGGCGCGGACCTGCTGCGCCAGGCGCTGTGCCTGATCGAGGGTGCGGCAGCAGCGCGCGCGGCGGCTGAATGAACAGGCCTCAGACCGCCGTATTCAGCGATTTCGGGATCACGTCAAACGCCACGCAAATACGCTTGCCCTCGGCCTTGAACGGCACGGTGCCGTGATACATGAAGGCGGGGAACAACAGCATCAGGCCTTCGGAGGGCTTTACAGTCTCGACCGGAAACCGGGCCTTGAACGGCAGTTCTTCCGGCGGACGCCCCATCTCGAACGCGCCCGCATTATCGGCACCGGAGCCCGAAACCTCCGGCGGAATGGTCACGTAGTAGCACCCCGACAGATAGCCCGACATGTGGATGTGCGGCTTCTGGTTGCCCTGGCCATCCAGCACGGCTGACCACGCCACGATGTCATAGTCATCCGGCTGTTGCGCCAGGAAAGGATGGTTGTCGCTGTTGTCTGTTTCAGCGAAATACCGGTCGACCGCCTCCCGCATCAGCGTTTCGAGCTGCTTCACGGGCCCGCCGCTGACATTGTTGATCTCGGGCCCGATGCGCAGGCTGGGATGGTGCCAGGTCGGGTGGTCTTCCGGCGGCATGGTCAGCCGGTCATGGCCCAGCACGACCGCCTCGATGGTGCGATTGAACTCGTCCAGGCTCGCATAGCCTTCGGGCTGAACGATGGTGTGGCCCTTCACCAGACGGGTGAAGTCGAACCAGGCGTGTGCAGACTCGTCATTGCCGCATTCAACTTCCAGCAGCGCCACGAACGCCATCGCCTCGATGTCAGCCGGCATCAGCGCCAGCCACTGCGTGGCATGCCGGTGTGCCTCGTCAATGCGGCCAAGTTCGACCAGCGCGGCGATCAGGTTTGAATAGACATCACGATCCGGTTCGCCTGCAGCCAGCGCCCGGATGTACAGCTCGACCGCGCGTGTCAACTGGCCCGACATCTGCGCCGCAATGCCGGTGGACTTGAGCAAGCCGGCCTGATCAGGCAACCGCTTTACCGCTGTTTCAAAGATCGACAACGCATCGCGCCACCGTGACGCGCCGCACAGCAAAGCTCCATGGCGCAACCGCAGATCCAGGTTGTCCGGTTCCTCGGCAATGGCGCGCTCGATCAGGCCGAGGGCTGCGTCATGATCTTCTGCCAGCACATAGAACTGGGTCAGTTGGGCCCGCACCTGGGCCGGTTGCGGTGCCCCGTCGGCGATCGAACTGGCTACGGCGAGGTGTTCCAGCGCCTTGTCCCGGTGCCCCAGTGCGAGCCAGCATCGCGCAGACAGGGTTTGCGCCCGCATCATGCCGGGGGCAGCAGACGTGACCTTGCGCAGCACTTCCAGCGCTTCGCGTGGCTGGCCCTGGCTGAACAATCCCGCAGCGTGTTCTATCTGTTCCCGCAACCCGGTCATTCTCCTTTGGTGGCAGATGCTCTGCCGCCGCGCTCAAAGTATTTCAATCTATCAACTTTGCAGGCTTCGCCGCTAGTGCAGTCAGCACACCAATCCACCGTGATCACCGTATCAGGTGCGGCGCTGTAACACGTTCAAACGCCACCGCCGCCGGAATAGTTCATGTCAGTCATGAATGCCACCGCACCTGCCACCGACAAACAGCTTGCCGCCATACCCATGGTGCGCGCCTGGCTTGTCTTCGTCGCCCTCATGGTGTTTGCCATGGTCATCGTCGGTGGTGCCACGCGGCTAACCGATTCCGGCCTCTCGATCACCGAGTGGCAGCCGCTGCTGGGTGTCATCCCGCCGCTCAATGAAGCCGACTGGCAGGCCGCGCTCGAAAAGTACCGGCAGATCCCCGAGTACCAGCTCATCAACAAGGGCATGAGCCTCGACGAGTTCAAGTTCATCTACTGGTGGGAATGGGGACATCGTTTCCTGGGCCGGGCAATCGGCCTCGCGTTCTTCGTGCCATTCGCCTTTTTCTGGGCAACCGGCCGGTTGCAACGCCACCAGGTACCACGACTACTTGTGCTGTTCATCCTCGGCGGCCTGCAGGGCGCGCTGGGCTGGTACATGGTCAAGTCCGGCCTGGTCGATCGCACCGACGTCAGCCAGTACAGGTTGTCTGCCCACCTAACCCTCGCCACGGTCATCTTTGCAGCCCTTGTCTGGGCCGCACTCGGATACGGCAATCCGCGCCGGCCAGTCGCCTGGCATGTCCCTCACGGCAGACTGGCACTGGTAGTCATCGTGCTCATTCTCGGCCAGACCGCACTGGGCGGTTTCGTGGCCGGTCTTGACGCCGGCATGGCCTACAACACCTGGCCGCTGATGGATGGACGGGTCATCCCCACTGGCCTGATGGTGATGGAGCCCGCCTGGCGCAACTTCTTCGAAAACGCCCTCACCGTGCAGTTCCAGCACCGGATGGTCGCCTACATCATCGCCGGGGTCATGATCTGGCAGGGCTTGCGCGCGATGACTGCACACGGCTCGCCGCGCGTGGCCATGACTGGCGCGGCGCTGATCGCTGCGGTCCTGCTGCAGGTGTTTCTCGGCATCTGGACGGTTCTGGCGCAAGTGCCGATATCGCTCGGCCTGATGCACCAGGGCGGCGCGCTGGTTTTGCTCGCCATTGCCATCTACCACCTGCACGAACTTTCCGTGCCACAGACGCGCTTGCAAACGGCCTGAGTGCCGCAAGCCCGATTGATCCAGGTCAAGGTCAGACTCCGGCTTTGATTTATTGTCAGGCAAGGTTGACACATGCCGCGTCAGCCGCGTGATGAAGGAGGCAAAGCCTCATGCCTGATGCTGCCAGTATCCTGGAAAAGTTTCCCGACCCCGTGCCGCGCTATACAAGCTATCCCACGGCACCCCACTTTCAGGCCAACGCCGGTCAGGACCTCGCCGCACGGATGCTCGCCGGACTGGACAGCGCGACCCCCGTCTCGGTCTACGCCCATATTCCATTCTGCGACAAGCTGTGCTGGTTTTGCGGTTGCCACACCAAGCACACCACCAGACACGCGCCCATTGAAGCCTATATCGGCTCGCTGCAGCAGGAAATCGCGCTGCTGGCACAACGCGCACCGGCTCGTCCGCCGCTGGGCCAGTTGCACCTGGGCGGCGGCTCTCCCAGCCTGCTTACCCCGCACGACTGCGAACGCCTGCGCGGATCACTCGAACAGGCTTTCGAGTTTTCCGCCGGCAGCGAGATCAGCGTCGAGATCGACCCCTCCGACGTGACATCCGAGACCTTGCGCGCGATGCAGATCATCGGCCTCAACCGTGCCAGCATCGGTGTCCAGGACTTTGACGAGACAGTACAGCGCGCCATCAACCGCCCGCAGTCGTTCGAGCTGACCCGCGACATATCGGCAGCGCTGCGTGGCGCAGGCATCAGTTCGCTCAACATTGACGCGCTTTATGGCTTGCCTCTGCAGACCACGTCGCGGCTTGCCAGCACCATAGAGAAGGTCATCTCGATCGGGCCCGACCGTGTCGCCCTGTTTGGCTATGCCCATGTGCCGTGGATGAAGAAACACATGCAGATGATCCGCGAGGAGGACCTGCCGGGTTCGCTTGAACGGTTCGAACAGGCAGAACTTGCCTCGTCCATGCTGCAGCAGGCCGGCTACGAAAAGATCGGCATCGACCATTTCGCCAGGCCCGGCGACAAGCTGGCCATTGCGGCCCGCACCGGCACCATGCACCGCAATTTCCAGGGCTATGTGACCGACCAGTGCGATACGCTCATCGGGCTTGGTGCCTCGTCCATCGGCCGGTTTGCTGGCGGCTACATCCAGAACATCGTGCCCACCGGTCAGTACCAGACCGCCGTCGCCAACGGGATGCTGCCTGCTGCCAAGGGCTTTGCCGTGAGCGCGGACGACCGGATCCGTGGCTGGATGATAGAACGGCTTATGTGCGATTTCCGCATCGGCTTTGACGCGTTGAAGCAGGCCTTTGGCCCGGCTGCGCAGCCCTACATCGAAGAAGCGCGGCACGTGGCCGCCGCCGATGTTGATGGCCTGTGCGAGGCAGACGGCGATGACTTCGTCATCCCCCCGCCAGCCCGTCCCTTTACCCGCATCGTGGCCGCGCGTTTCGATGCGTATCTGAACCACTCAAGTGCCCGGTACTCACGCGCCGTGTAAACCCGGTTCAGGCCGGGCGCGGTGACATGCTCATCCTTGTGAAGAGCAGCCATGCGCCGATCATCATGTTGATCAGGTTCCAGGCGATGCCGTGGAGAAATGCCATCTGGTAAGAGCCGGTAATGTCGAAGATAAAGCCCGACACCCAGCCGCCCAGCGCCATGCCGATCACCGTCGCCATCAGTACCGCCGACACCCGCGTGCCGGCCTCGCGAGCGGGGAAATAGTCACGCACGATCAACGCATAGCTCGGCACGATGCCGCCCTGCGCCAGCCCGAACAGCGCCGACACCACGTAAAGCGAAATCAGCCCGTCGAACGGCACATAGAGCAGCAGCGCAAGGCACTGAAGTGTCGAGCCGAGCAGCATGGTCGCCACGCCGCCGATGCGGTCGGCAATGAGCCCCGACGCCAGCCGGCTGACCACGCCAAGTCCGAGCATCACGGAGAGCAGCTGCGCACCGTGTGTCGAGCCGTACCCGAGGTCGCCGCAATAGGCCACCATGTGCACCTGCGGCATCGCCATCGCGACGCAGCACGCAACACCGGCCAGCACCAGCAATGCCTGCAGCACGGGCTTGGACGCGGGCAGGTAGTGTGCAGGCCGCGCGCTCACCGGCCTGGAACTGCCGCTCACGTCAGGCCGGAGCCGCAGCAGGAATGAGAGCGGCAGCATGGTCACCACGCACACCACCGCGATGACGACAAACGACTGGCGCCAGCCGATCGTGTCGATGCCGTACTGCAGCAGCGGCGGCCAGATGGTGCCGGCCAGATAGTTGCCGCTGGCCACGATCGCAACCGCGATGCCGCGCCGGCGCAGGAACCAGTGCGACACGTCGGCGACCAGCGGCCCGAATGTCGCCGAACTGCCGGCCATGCCGATCAGCAGAGCCTGCACGGCAAGGAACTGCCAGTAATTCTGCGTGATCGCCGCCACCGCATAGCCAAGACCCAGCGTCACAGCACCGTTGACCAGAGGCACCATGATGCCGAACCGGTCTGCAAGGCGGCCCATCAGTATGCCGCCGATGGCAAAACCAACGAGGGTCAGCGTGTAGGGCAGCGATGCACTGCCGCGGCTGACGCCGAACTCGGCCTGGATGGTTGGCAGCACCACGACGCTCGACCACAGGCCAATGCCGCCCAGCGTGGCCAGCAGCAGCGATATTGACAGCCGCCGCCACGCATATCCGCTGTCGATGAGGTCTGCCGGCCCCGCTGCAACGTTGCCTGTCATTCTGGTGTGCTTCTGCTTTTGATGAACTGCCCCGACCGGACCACACTAGTGCAACAGCCATTCGGAAAGAACAGTGAAAGTGGCGGTGGCACCTTGAAAACGGGCATCCTGGTCCGATCGGGAGAATCGGCCTTTCCGGGTGAAGGATCGCAAACAGCCATTGGCCTCACCAGGTTCGCTAACCAATTGTGGCAGCTTGAAGATTTCTTCTGCCTGCCAGTTTGCAGGCGGAACTTAACCCCGCGCCTTCCGTTGAAGATACATATCCAGAAAACGGAAAGGATACATTATGCTCTTCAACAAGGCCGCTCTCGCGGCAACCGCACTGACCGCTGCCCTTCTCGCAGCCCCCATCGCTCCGGCGAGCGCTGCACCCGCTGGCATGACCGCCAACATGGCAGGTGTCATGGCAGGGTTTGGCACGTCTGACGTTACTAGTGTTCAGTATCGCCGCGGCCGTTGGCGGGGCCATCGTGGCCACCGCAGACACCGTCGCGGATATCGCCGTCATCGTGATGGCTTCTGGTACCCGCTTGCCGCCTTTGGCGCGCTCGCAGCCGGTGCAGCCATTGCAGGCTCTGCCCAGGGTGGCAGCCGGCACGTCCGCTGGTGCGAGGACAGGTATCGCAGCTATGACCGCGACTCCGACACGTTCCAGCCGTACAATGGTCCGCGCAAGCGCTGCAACTCGCCTTACCGTTGATCGCAAGTCGATCTGACTGCGCTCAAATCAGCCCCCGCCGTAAAACCGGCGGGGGTTCTTCATGCGCTTGGCAGGTCTCATACATTACACCGGTTTCATCTGCCTGACGGGATGATCACAGCCAGTCAACTGGCCGTTATCGGGCGCCATTTCGAGGAACGTCCACAAGCCGGTAGCCGTTGTCTTGGCAACTGGAACAAACCAGAAGGAGAACAACAATGAAGACCCTCAAGATGATCGCCACCACCGCAGCCGTGACCCTCGCACTCGTCGTTCCCGCCGCCGCACAGAGCGTCGCGGAACGCACCATGGGTTACGGCGACCAGCTGAAACTCGGCACCGTCGACCGTGGCTATTCCGTTGAGACCGTGGCACCTGTTGCAGGCCCCGGCGACTACAGGTACGGCAACATCAGCCGTCGCGGCCCTGCCCGCTCCATGGGCTATGTGGACGACTATGCCTACGGTGGCAACTATGGTGACCGCACCATGGGTTACGGCAACCGGTCCAAGCTTGGCCAGTACTAAACAGGCCATTGAATGAATTGACCCGCCGGAGCGATCCGGCGGGTTTTTTCATGTCTGCAGCAGGCGATGCTTGAGGCTGCTCAGCTCATTGCCTGGTCGAGATCGGCGATGATGTCGGCGGCATCCTCGATACCGATGGACAACCGCACCACGTCGGCACCGGCACCAGCCTTCTCGAGTTGCTCAGGCGACAGTTGCGAGTGGGTGGTCGAGGCCGGGTGGATAATCAGCGAGCGCGTATCACCCACGTTGGCCAGGTGCGACAGCAACTCGACCGACGACACCGTTGCCACGCCCGCATCATAGCCGCCCTTGAGGCCGAATGTGAACACGGCACCTGCCCCATGGGGGCAATACTTCTTCTGCTTTGCGTTGTCGCGGTCACCTTCCAGCGCTGCATAGTTGACCCAGGCCACGCGAGCGTCCTTCGACAGCCACTGGGCCACCTTGAGCGCGTTGTCGCAATGCTTCTGCATGCGCAGGCTGAGCGTTTCCATGCCGGTCAGGATCATGAACGCGTTGAACGGCGAGATGGCCGGCCCAAGGTCGCGCAGGCCGATGACCCGGCAGGCGATTGCAAAGGCGATGTTGCCAAAGGTTTCCCACATCACCATGCCGTTGTACGAGGCGTTCGGCTCGCTGAGCATCGGGAACTGGCCCTTGTTCTTGCCCCAGTCAAAGTTGCCGCCATCGACGATGATGCCACCCATCGAGTTGCCATGCCCGCCCAGGAACTTCGTTGCCGACTGCACCACGATGTTGGCACCATGCTCGATCGGGCGGCACAGGTAGGGCGAGGCCAGCGTGTTGTCGACGATCAGCGGCACGTGCGCCTTCTTGGCCACCGCAGCGATGGCTTCAAGGTCGGTGACGCGTCCGCCGGGGTTGGCGATGGATTCGACAAAGATCGCCTTGGTCTTGTCCGAAACGGCCTTCTCGAACGATGAAATGTCGTCAATGTCGGCCCACACAACGTTCCAGCCGAATGACTTGAACGAGTGGTTGAAGGCGTTGATGGAGCCGCCATAGAGCTGGCGCGCGCAGATGATCTCGTCGCCCGGCTGCATCAGCGTGTGGCAGATGATCAGCTGGGCCGAATGTCCTGATGCAACAGCAAGTGCCGCCGTGCCGCCTTCGAGTGCTGCCACCTTTTCTTCCAGCACCGCCTGGGTCGGGTTCATGATGCGGGTATAGATATTACCGAAAGCGCGCAGCGCGAACAGGTCTGCAGCGTGCTGGGCATCATCAAACACGAACGAGGTGGTCTGGTAAATCGGCGTGGCACGTGCGCCAGTCGCAGGGTCGGGCTTTGCGCCTGCGTGAACGGAAAGGGTGTCGAATCCGGGTTTCTTGTCGCTCATGTCGGCGTCCTCCTTGACTGGGCTGATTGGGTCAGCCTTCTAGCAAAGGGCGGGATACCAAACAATCGTTCTTTTTAAGGAACAGGTTACGGCGGGCCTGCCAGCGTCAGGTCTTGCGCAGGCCCAGAGACTGCATCTTGCCGGACCGGTGCAGTGACTGCTTCTTCGACGACAACACCCCGGAGTTGCCGCCGACCCAGTTCCATTCTCCGGAGTTCTTGCCGTACTCGATCTTCGGGCAGCGGTTCATCACCACCTTCACCCCTGCTGCCTCGGCCCGGGCCGCCGCTTCGTCGTTGCGCACGGTAAGTTGCATCCAGATGACTTTGGGCAATGGGTCAAGCGCCAGTGACTCATCCACTACACCACCAGCCGCCTCGGAATTGCGAAAGATGTCAACCATGTCGATCGGCTCCGGCACATCGGCCAGGGAACCGTAAACCGGCCTGCCCAGCAATTCGGAACCTGCCGCACCGGGATTGATAGGAAATACCGTGTAACCCTTGTCTATCATGTACTTCGTCACGAAGAACGATGGTCGCACCGGATTGGCGGATGCCCCGACGATGGCAACTGTCTTCACGCCGCCAAGAATGCCGAGGATGTAGGACGGCTCGTACTCGTCGTGGTTCACGCCGCTCACCGGTCCCGCCATGTCGGCTGGCGCTTCTCAAGGAAGGCCCCGATGCCTTCGCGCGCATCGTCCATCATCATGTTGTCGACAATGGCTTTCGAGGTGAGCGCGTAGGCCTGGTCCAGCGGCTTGTCGATCTGCTGGTAGAATGCGCCCTTGCCCAGCGCCAGCACGGCCTGCGAGCGGGCTGCGACCCTGCCCGCCAGCTTCATGGTTTCACTGGTCAGGTCATTGTCGTTCACGATCCGGTTGACCAGCCCGGCAACGGTGGCCTCGTGGGCGTTCATCATGGCA
>CAYMJJ010000010.1:13691-47437 GCA_964390445.1 uncultured Anderseniella sp. | reverse complement strand
CCTGGTCAGGCCGACGGATTTGGTGAAGTCCTGAAATACCTTGTCTATCTCGTCATGAAGTGACCCGAACATTCCGGGCCAGTCCTGATTATGCCACAGAGAAGGTAAGGTTGATTTCTGGGTCATGGTCGTTCTCCTGCATGTTTGGCATTTATGAAGGTAACTCGCCGTCCTTGAGATCAATGATAGATTCAATCGCGCGCACTCTTCGTTGACGCAGGTCAAACTGCCAGAATGTCCGACAGATGCGGCGCCAGTTCCTGGTTGGGAACATGCACAAGATCCTTGGGCAATTCGGCATGAACAACCTGCTGGAGAGCTTTCGACATGGCTGCGCGCAAGTCTCCGAGAGTAGCCGGAGCGGCAATCAGCACAAGGCGATCGAAGGCCTTCTTGCCGAGCTGTTCTTCGAGTGACTTGACCACATCCGCTGCGAAGGTCCGTTTTGAGTGCCGGTGCGCATCGGTGGGTGGTTCCATGGCGTGGCGGTGAGAGCCGGCAGAGTCAAAGGACCGTCCAGGCCGGTCTGCCATGATCTCTCCGGTGCGTTCCTTGTTTCCGGTGAATTCCATGCCTGCGACTTCCTGCACGCCTTTACCGGGTCCAATGTTGCAAACGATACGGGCTCGCGCACCGTCAGCCAGCAGTATCCATGTTCTGATCGGCTTCATCCATGATCTCCCTGAAAGACAGCGATCTTCAGATTATCGCATGCGGATTTCTGCGGTGCATTGATGGAGGTCAATCAGTACTCGGATGGTGCCTGCGAGGACCGTGCTGGTGGTCAACGGGCATTTCGCATGGTGTCGTTGATGGTGCGTTCCGGTCCAACCGTGTGACGCTGGTCTGCTTTCTAATCATTACCATTCTGCCTGCGATTTCGTGTCCTCGGGTTGACCTTCATCAATTTGTGCAAACAGAAAAACTGTCATTATCCAGACAATGGTTTCGTTTGGAGCACACTGCTGATGTCCGGCTACAAGAGCATGCTGACCGTTTTCCGCTCGCCCGATGACGCAGCTGCCGTCTGCAGGTTGGCAACCGGCATCGCCACGAATTGGGACAGTCATCTTGTTGGTTTTCATGCAAGGCCCGGACTTGCCATCAATACGGGCCTGAGGGGACCTGAGCTTGACAGGTGGCTGGATGACAAGCGACGCGCCATTGAGCACTGCAATGCGTTGATCAGGGCCGCAGTAGAACAATCTGCCGTCTCCAGCGGCAGGCAATGGGACTGGCGCGAAATGACAATGCCAGCCGAACCGGCGGGAGACACTGCCGTGGCACTGGCACGATGTTGCGACCTGGTTGTGATTGACAGGCTGAAACGACAGGCGAGCCTTATCGACCCGGACATGACGCTGGAACAGCTGATTTTCGAGTCTGGCCGGCCCGTGCTGATGGTGCCGACAGGTTGCAGGAGCAGCCAGCTTGGACAGCGGATTGTTGTTGCATGGAACGGCACCTGCGAGGCGTGCAGGGCAGTATATGACGCGCTGCCGTTGCTGGCACACGAAGGGGTTGAGGAAATTCGCCTGGTGTGCCCACCGGCGCCTGATCACGGTCCACGGCACTTGCCCCCGGGGGTTGACCTTGCAGAAGCACTCGCACGCCACGGCATTGATCTGGAGGTTGCTGCCTTGCCTGGCAGACATGCCAATGCAGGACCGGAGATCATGGCGCAATGCGAGGAGTTCGGCGCGGATCTGCTGGTCATGGGAGGCTACGGCCACTCTCGTTTGCGAGAGTATGTATTCGGCGGTACTACAGAAACCATTATGAACGAGAGCCAGATCCCGGTTCTGATCTCGCGCTAGATCAAGTGCCGGCCCGGGGCGATTGCAATGATGCAGCGCTTATACCAACTCAAGGGAGTGCACCATGTCACAAGGCTACAAGAGCTCGATCAATCACTCCATTCAAGTCACCCATGAATGGGTTCATCAACTTGATGAAATGGTGCCCTGGAATGACTCAAACCAGTCCTTCAGGTTGTTGAGGGTGTCGCTGCATGCGATCCGTGATCTGCTGAGTGTTGATGAGGCTGCGCAACTGGCCGCGCAACTGCCGACCTATATCCGCGGAGTATATTTCGAGGGGTGGGACCCCTCGAAAACACCATCGAGGAACCGTGAAAAGCAGGATGTGATCGCGCGCGTGTGCACGGACTTCAAGGGGCAGGAACTTGATGATCCGGAGTATGCGCTCAACATCATCTTCAGTTTTCTGAACACGCGGATCAGTGCCGGGGAAGTTGAAGACGTGCGCGGCTCTCTGCGCAAGAGCCTCAGGGATATCTGGCCTGCGCCGCTTGACTAGACCACATCAGGTGCACCCCTTTCATGACTGCAACTGCAGTATTTGACATACGCGCGATCACAAAAGTGTACCGCACAGGCGACGTGGAAGTGCATGCACTGCGCGGTGCCAGCGCCAGGCTGTACAAGGGCGAGCTTACCGTCATGCTGGGTCCGTCCGGTAGCGGCAAGTCCACATTTCTGAACATCCTCGGCGGCCTCGACAAGGCGACCTCGGGCCAGGTCCTCTTCAATGGAACAGATATCTCCAGTGCCAGCGAGAACGAGTTGACCCGTTTTCGCCGGCGCAACGTGGGATTTGTCTTTCAGTTCTACAACCTGATCCCCAGTCTGACGGCAATGGAAAATGTTGCCCTGGTCACCGAGATATCCACCGACCCGATGAAGCCCGAAGAGGCTCTGGCGCTTGTAGGCCTGTCGGATCGGATGGATCATTTCCCGGCACAGATGTCAGGCGGAGAGCAGCAGCGCGTCGCCATTGCTCGAGCCATTGCAAAGAATCCGGCTGTGCTCTTGTGTGATGAACCCACTGGGGCACTCGATTCAGAAACTGGCCGGCTCGTACTCGAAGCCCTGGTCAGCATCAACAAGCGGCTTGGCACAACCACCGCAATCATCACCCACAATGCCGTCATTCGCAAGCTTGCGAACCGCGTGTTCTATTTCGCGGATGGCACCATTGTCCGCGAGGAAACAAACCCGAAGCAACTGACACCGGCAGAGCTGGACTGGTGATGAAGGCACTGGACAAGAAACTGCTTCGCGACTTCAAGCGTCTATGGGCGCAGGCGCTGGCCATTGCGCTTGTGTTGGCATGCGGCGTGGCAACCCTGATCCTTGCAGTTGGTGCCTACCGCTCGCTGGAAGGCACTCGGGCCACCTATTATGAAAGGCACAAGTTTGCCACGGTGTTTGCCTCCGCTACCCGAGCTCCGGACAGACTGACTTCGCAGATCGCACGACTGCCGGGGGTGCTGAGCGTCGAGGCGCGCATCAGCAAAACCGTGCTACTTGACGTGCCAGGTCTTGCGGCACCGTCTTCCGGCCAACTGCTGTCGCTGCCTGATGCCGGAATGCCCCGTCTGAACATTCCCTACATGCGTTCAGGAAGGCTGCCCGATATCAACGGGCAGAATGAAGCTCTCGTCTCAGAAGCCTTTGCAAGGGCAAACGGTCTTGCCCCAGGTTCGCGCTTCTCAGGTGTTGTCAACGGCACAAAACTTACATTCACGGTATCGGGGATCGCGCTGTCGCCGGAGTTCATCTACGCACTCGGGCCTGGAGAGATCATTCCGGATGACCGGCGCTTCGGCATAATCTGGATGCGGAACAAGACACTTGCAGGCGTCACGGATCTGGATGGAGCATTCAACTCCGTATCAGTGAGTTTGCTGCCGGAAAGTCCGTCCGCGCCGGTGCTGAGTGGCCTCGACAAGCTGCTCGAACCATATGGGGGAACCAGCGCGTATTTGCGAAAGGAGCAGACCTCACACGCATTTCTTGATAGTGAGCTGACCCAACTGGGTGCCATGGCGCGCATCATCCCACCGATTTTTCTCATCGTATCAGCCTTTCTCATCAACATGATCCTGTCACGGCTTGTCGCTCTTGAGCGCGAGCAGATCGGTCTGCTCAAGGCGCTCGGGTACGCCAGCTATGATATCGCCCTTCATTACGTGAAACTGGTTGTCGCCATTGCCCTCATCGGCACCGCCATCGGCTTTGCTGCCGGCACCTGGCTTGGAGATGGACTGACACACCTCTACGCTCAGTTCTTCCACTTTCCGTTCTTCCTGTTCGAGCGCAATCTGGACGTCTATGCGCTCGCCGCTGGCCTGTGCGTGACCGCTGCGGTGGCCGGCGCGCTCAAGTCCGTGTATCAGGCTGCGGCCCTGCCGCCAGCAACGGCAATGCAGCCTGCCCCACCGGCAAGATACTCGCGGGCGGGAGCGCTGAGCCGTGTGGCCGGGAGACTTTTCTCGCAACTTGCGATCATGGCATTTCGCCACATGTGGCGCTGGCCGTATCGCACAGGGTTCACCATTTTCGGTACCTCGATGGCTGTTGCCTTGCTGATCACAGCCTTGTTCTCATTTGGCTCCGTGAATTTCATGATCGACACCGTGTTCTTCAGAACCGAACGCCAGGATGCAACAATCTCGTTTTCAAGCCCGCTTGCACCGCGCGCTGTTCACGACGTGAAAAGCTTGCCGGGCGTATTGTCCGTAGAGCCATACCGAGCGATGGCGGTGAGTATGAACAACGGGTCGCTGAACGAGAAGATCGTCATCATTGGCAGGACACCGCAGACCAGCCTGAACCAGTTGCTGGACCTGGACCTCGCCCCCGTCTCACTGCCAGCCGAAGGGCTGGTACTGTCCGAACGCCTTGCCAACAAGTTGCGGGTGCGAAGTGGCGACGTCGTATTGCTCGACTTGCTTGAAGAAGGCGCCATCACTGTCAAGGTACCGGTGGTACAGGTTGTCAGGTCTTACGTGGGGCTTACTGCCTACATGAACCTCGACTACATGGATGGGTTGTCACGCATTGGTCCGCGAATGTCTGGTGCCCACGTCAAGCTCGACACGGCCCGGCTGCCGCAACTCTACGACGCCATCAAGTCAGCCCCGCTGGCAGCATCACTGTCCTTGCGGTCTCAATCGGTGAAACTGTTCCGCGATACGATCGAGCAGAACATCACCATCATGACCACGGTCTACACGGTTCTCGCGATCATCATCGCGTTTGGAGTCGTCTACAACAGTGCGCGCATTCAACTGTCCGAGCGAGCCCGCGAACTTGCCAGCCTGCGGGTTCTCGGGTTCACGCAGCGCGAAGTGGCGTCTGTGCTGATCATTGAGCTAGGTGTCGCGGTGCTGCTTGCGCAACCGATTGGATGGTTGCTCGGCAGCGGCTTCTCATGGGCCGTTGTGCAGGGGTTTCAAAGTGACCTGTTCCGTGTGCCATTCGTGATAGAGCGATCCTCACTTGGCTTGTCCAGTCTGGTCGTGCTGGTTGCCGCGGTCATCTCGGCCGGGATCGTGATCAACCGGGTTTATCAACTCGACCTCATCCGCGTGTTGAAGACAAGGGAGTGAACAGATGTCGCCTTCATCAAGATGGGCCTTCTTAGTAGCGATGCTCGCGGGTGTCCTTGGACTGTTCTATTTCCTGCTTGCCCCGCAACCCGTTTCCGTGGACTTCGCAATCGTTGATCGCGGAACCTTGGAGGTCACTGTCGACGAAGAAGGTGAGACGCAGGTCAAGGACCTGTACAGGATTTCGGCTCCGGTCACCGGCAAGCTGGAAAGGATGGTTATCGAGGTCGGCGACGAAGTGAGAACGGGCCAGCGTGTCGGCCGGGTTCGCCCCGTCGATCCTCCCATCCGTGACATGCGCTCCAGGCTCGAGCTTGCAGCAGCAACCAGGGCTGCCATCGCCGCTGTGAACCTTGCACTGGCACAGGTGAAACAGGCCCAGTCGGATCTGACCTTCGCACAGAATGATCTGAAACGGGCAAACACGCTGGCTCAACGAGGGGTGGTATCCAGACGCTCGCGTGAGGAGTCTGAGCTTCAGGAGGCTGTAAAGCGGGCAGAACTCCGTAAGGCCGAGGCAAATCTCGAACTTCGCCGGCGGGAACTGGAATCGGCGCGCATGGCCGAACTTGAACCAGCCCAGATCCAGAGCCAGGTGGCAGAAGATCAGTGTTGTGTTGCCTTGTCCGCGCCTGCGGACGGCGTTGTCCTGAAGCTGTTGACTGAAAGCGAACAGGTCGTGACCTCCGGGACAACGATACTCGAAATCGGCGATCCGGCCGAACTGGAAATCGTCGCTGATCTGCTGTCCGGCGATGCAGTCGGCATAACAGCCGGGACACAGGCCCGTGTCGAGGACTGGGGAGGCGATGAAATCCTGTACGCGAAAGTCAGGCGAATTGACCCCGCCGGCTTCACCAAGGTCTCAGCCTTGGGAATTGAGGAGCAGAGGGTGAACGTGGTTCTCGACTTCACCTCGCCGCCAGACCAGTGGCGCAGTCTGGGCCATGCCTTCAAGGTGACTATCCGCATCATCAAGGCCTCAAAATCAAACGCACTTCGGGTGCCGCTGGGTACGCTGTTCCGGCGTGGAGACGAATGGGTTGTCTACGCCGTACAAGACGGAAAGGCACAACTGAGGCAAGTCAAGCTTGGCGCTTTCTCGCTCACCCACGCCGAGGTTCTCGAAGGGCTTGGCGAAGGCGACACGATTGTCAATTTTCCCAGTGATACGGTTGCAGATGGTGTCCCCGTCAAACGCCGCGAGGCAACTCAATGACCACGTGGTTGATGCGCACGGACTGAACCAGCAACACTGTGTTGAGCATACGGTTGCGCTCCTTTCGCTGTTGCGGCGAATATCCGTAAACGGATACGCGGCCAAGCCATTCAGATGTCCGGGCCAGTGTCCGTAATGGGCCTGTCCGCAGGTTACCGGGCCAGCGCTCATCCAGACGCTGACACTGCTTGACGTTTGCTTAGCACCAGCCAGCCGCACATGGCAGCGAACACCCCCAACCCGATGTAGAAGTACATCGGTTCCTGTAGCATCATGTTGAAGAACCCGGCAAAGGCGATGCCCAGGAACACCAGCCGCTCCCACCAGTTGAGATTGCGCAAGAAGTAGCCGTACGCCGCAAACGACACGGCAGCTTGAATGGCCACGACTTCCGCAAAGGCCGGCACAACGGACCAGGTCAGGTTGGGGAACGACATCAGTTCAGGCGAGGCCACGAATGCGAACGGAATGATGAAGGTCGTCGAGGCGATCTTCATGGAGTCGATGGCCGTTCGCAGGAAAGTCGCGTCGCCCAGTTTTGCCGCTGCCAGCACGCTGACCGCAACCGGTGGCGTCAGCGTCGAGAACACCGCAAAGTAGAATACGAAGAAGTGCGCCTGCAGGGGCGGCACGCCGATCTGCTGCATGAACGGCACCAGTGCCAGCGCCACGATCAGGTAGGCCACCGGCGTTGGCAATCCCATGCCCAGGATCAGCGACACGATCATCGCGCCAACCAGCAGCAACAGCTGGGTATCGGGCAGGTAGGCGACCAGCACAGAGCCGAGCCGGCCCGACAGGTTGGTGGTCAGCATGACCTGGCCAAGCGGGCCGATGGCGATCAGCAGCAGCGACAGGATAGCAACCAGGTAGAAGCCTTCCTCAACCGCGCCATAAAGCTGCTTGCCGGTGGGCCGGTATTTGCCCTGGAACAGGCACATTGCCAGCGCCAGCACGATGCCGGCGAGGCCTGCAATGGCCGGAGAGCGGTAGCCCAACAGCAGCCAGAGCACCACACCAAAGGAAATGACGAAGGTCGGCAGCAGCCGGCGGATCATCACGGTGTCTGCCTTTTCCACCAGCTTGGGCAGGTCGTGGCGCTTGGCATAGATGATGATCGCGATGGAAATGCCGATCATGTACAGCAGGGCCGGCAGCATCGCCGCGAGGGCAACGTCCACATAAGGGCGATTCAGGAACGAGGCGATGATGAAGGCCGCAAGCCCCAGGATCGGCGGCATGATCTGGCCTGCTGTCGACGCAGTTGCCTCAATGGCGCCGGCCATCGAACCGGAGTAGCCGTGCTTCTTCATCATCGGGATGGTCAACCGGCCGGTCAGCACCACGTTGGATACCGCCTGGCCCATGATGGACGCAACGATACCTGATCCGATGACAGCCGGTCCGGCAGCGCCACCGGCCACCTTGCGGCCAGTTACCTTGCCCACCTCCAGCACCATGTCGAGCATGCCGACGCCAAGCAGGATCGCTGCATAGATGATCAGGAAATAGACTGCATCCGCGGCCACCTGGGCGAGATAATAGAAGCCCTGATTGGTGCCCAGCCCTATGTAGTTCATGATGAACTTGGCATCGTATTGCGGGGTCGTGAAGAGCGGATTGTCGATCATGTGACCGAAGAAGAAATAGGCAATCGCGATCGAGATGACAGACGTCAGCAACAGGCCCCAGTGGATGAAGGTGAGCATCAGGATGGAGATGGTCATCAGCCAGCCGAAGATCATGTCGGTATCAGAGAAGAACGGCTGGTTTATCTCCAGGTTGAGCGCATTGAGGCGTACATAGCCCATTCCCACCGCGGCCATCAGAAAAGCTGTTACAGCCAAGGCGAACCTCGCCCAGAACCACGGCCTGACGCCTGCAGCTACGCCTGCATCACTGGCGGTCTGCTCAACGCCAAGCTTCTCGTCACACAGGTTCCGAACGGCCAGCAACCCGGTCATCAGGCAAATGCCGAGAATGAAGTTGGAATAATGCTCCGAGGAATTTTTCACGTAACCGAATGCCGAGAACCCGATGTAGACGGTAAGCAGCACACCGATTGCGATAAACGGCACATCAACAGCGATTCTGAGTTTTCGCCACATGGTCATCATGAATGTTCCCGGAAAGGATCTGGCCGGTTCTTCGAATCCGGCATCTGCGCTGGAGTAATGTCTGGCAGGATGACCGGAGCGGCTAGTCCCGCTCCGGTCATTTCGTTGGTCAGCTCTTCGGATAGGTCATGGGCTCACAATTCTTGGTGAGGTCCCACAGCCCCAGCTCCTTGTAGGCGCGGATGGCCCCTGCATGGGTGTTTTCTTCCGACAGGCCACAGGTCATCAGTTCAGGCGACCAGATTTTCCAAAGCGGGTTGAGCTCCTTCATCTGGGGTCCGAGCTCGGCAACAGTCTTCACGAGCTTGTATGCCAGTTCCTCGTCAAACGATTCATGAGAGGCCTTGAAGGCACGGTTGAAGCCGATGCCTAGCGGCTCTTCCTGGCTTGGAAGCGTGTTGGCGGGAAGCTCGACATGGATCCATGTCGCATCAAACTTCTCGTTCATCTGCTTCACTTCCTCAGGCGTGACGCCGAGATAGCAGATATCCTTGCCGGTAGCCTCAAGCTGACGCACCGGACCCGGGATCAGGAACTCCTTGAGCAACGGCTCGGCGCCGATGGGTGTTACCGACGCGTCAGTGGCTCCGTCGATAAGCTGCTGGGTAAGCTGGCCCGGCGTCATGTGGCGGATATCGGTATTGTCAGGTGTAATGCCGTAAAGTTCAGTCAGGAACAATCGCGAGAATACACCCCAGTCAGACTGGCCCCGCAGGCCCAGCGAGATGCGCTTGCCTTTCAGGTCACCCATCGACTTCAGGCTGCAATCAAAGGTCGCCAGGAACTTGCCCTGGCCCCACCAGGCTTCGCCGTACAGCAGCTTCCACGGCACCTTGACCGGCTCCGGCAGGAACTCCTTCATCTCCTCGCTGCCGCCCTGGTAGGCGACCTGGATCAGCGTATCTTCGGTGGCGAAGATGGTGTGTTTCCACTTGGCTTCGTTCTGGGCCATCTCGCGGATGTTGTACATGTAACCGGGGGTTTCCTGCGGCAGGATCGTCACGCTGGCCCCGGACTTGATCATCTGGTTCATCAAAACCGTATCGCCGGCAATCGGGCCGCAGCCAAATGGACACAGCATGACCGAGATGGTGTCTGCCGCCCTTGCCGCCTGGCCGCCCATGATTCCGGCAGCAGCGATGCCGCCCACCACGACTGCACCCATAAATCTCTTCAGGTTACGCATTCTTCTTTCCTCCCAAATTTGGTCTGTTCGACACGCGAACTGGATTGTTGTCACTTTGCAAAACTGTTGAATGAACCTCCTTCTGTCGGAAACCTGTTCCTGGTTGCTCTTGACGTCAGCCTGTTGGACCTCCTGCAAGCCCGAGCAGGGTGCGGGCTTCCTCCGGAGAAGCCGGGTGGCGGCCATAGCCGGGGCAAGCGGCCGTCACCAGCCGGACAAGTTCTGCATTGCTTGAAGCTGGTTGGCCTTTGGCCACCATCAGGTTGTCTTCAAACCCGGTGCGCGTATGCCCGCCAAGCTCGAGACACCACTTGTTCACCTCGAACTGGTGGCGGCCGGTTCCCATGGCTGACCATGTCGCCTCGGGCATCAGTTCCTTGAGTTCGCCCACGAGAAACTCCAGCAGGCCGCGCCGGACCGGCATGGCGCCGGGAATTCCCATGACAAACTGAACATGCAACGGCGGGCTAATCAGGCCGCGGTTCGCCAGGTTGACAGCATTGTACAGCATGGCCGCGTCGAACACCTCGATCTCCGGCTTGACGTTGAATTCCAGCATCCGGCTGGCCAGCACCTCGATGAAGTCGGGCGGGTTTTCATAGATCTGGCCGGGGAAATTTACCGAGCCCGTGGCCAGCGAGGCCATGTCCGGGCTCAGGGACAGCATCGCCCCGCGCTCGGCCGGTTCACGTCCGCGTCCGCCGGTCGACATCTGGACGATCATGCCGGGACAATGCTTCTCTACGCCTTCCTTGACCTGCGCAAACAAGTTTATGTCGGAAGAGGGGTTCTCGTTCTGGTCACGCACATGGATGTGGACCAGTGCCGACCCGGCCTCAAACGCCTCGTGGGTGGATTCGATCTGCTCTGACGGCGTAACAGGCACCGCCGGATTATCTGCCTTGCGCGGTATCGCCCCGGTGATTGCGGTCGTGATGATAATCGGCGTGGTCATCGCAAGGCGTTGTCCTTCGGCTGAATGATGGTTAGCTGCGTCAGTTGCTCTTCGTGAAATGGAAGCTCTTGATGGTGGGCCGCTGGCTCAGTTCCCTGACCAGGGTGAGCAGCGGCGTCTCCATGATCGGATAGTCGGTGTCGATGGGCCCTGCATCCTTGAGGGCGCGGTACTGGGTGTTGTCGTAGAAGGCAGCCAGCAGCAGGTCGTCATCGCTGGCGAACGGCCCGCGTTCCTTGCGCAACCGCTCCAGCGCGGGCGGTACCAGTTCGCCAGGGCGTTGCCTGATTGGCTCGGCGCCGCCGGTGATCTTGTCATACAGGGTCTGGTCGATCTCGCCGGCAATCTCGCCGTAACCACCGCGCACATAGCGGCGCACCTCGTCGGGGACCGTTTCATAGCGCGGCTTGCCCTGGTCCTTGCCCATCACGTTGAGGATGGCCATGGTGACGATGTACTGGGCAAACGGGCTAATCACGATGGGATAGCCCAGGTCCATGCGCACCCGACCGGCCTCTTCAAGAATCTCTTCCAGCCGGTTCTGCAGGCCGATTGTCTCCAGCTGGTATTGCAGGTTGGACACCATGCCGCCGGCACATTGGTGGTGGAAGTGGAACTCGTCATATTCGAGCGGCTTACCAACGGGCTTGCCTTCCTTCTCGGCGACATAGGCGAGGCGTTCGGCCACCTCCTCGATGGGGGCAAGGTTGATGTCGACGTCATAGCCGCGGCGGCGGCAATTGCGCGTGAACAGTTCGGTGGGCGTATGCGACACGCCATTGCCGAGCGTCGAGGTTGCGGTGTGCACTACGTCGGCGCCATGTTCGACGGCCTGCAAAACATTGTAGGGCGCAAGGCCTGAGTTGCAGTGGGTATGGATCTGCAACGGCATGGCGCCCATGGCCTGCTTGAGCGCCGGAAACAGCGTTGCCACCCGTTCGGGCCGCAACAGGCCGCTGGCATCCTTGACGAAGATTGCATCCACCCCGTGCGCAATCAGCTCGCCCGCCTTCTTTACGTAGTACGCGTCGGTATGGACAGGGCTGTGGGTATAGGCCAACCCACCGACCACGTAGAGGCCGTGCCGCTTGGCGGCCTTGATCGGGATCTCCAGATTGCGCATGTCATTGAGCGCGTCATAGGGCGTGTGATAGCGCATGCCGTTGGCGGCGAAGCGCTCGGCAGCAAGTTCCACCACATCGTCGGCAAAGAACTCGAAAGTGAACAGGCTCTGGCCACGGGTGTGGATGATCAGCGGTGTCTTCGTCACCCACTTGTTGAGGATGCGCATCCGCTCCCACGGGTCTTCTCGCAGGTAGCGCACCATCACGTCGAACACGGCACCGCCAACCAGGTCAATGGCTTCGAACCCTGCCTCGTCGAGACGCGGGGCAATGTCCTTCATCATCGCCGTGGTCATGCGCGTTGCCCAAAGGCATTGGTGCGCATCGCGCAGAGTCACGTCAATCAGCTTGACCGTGCGCGTCATGCAGCTGCTCCTTGCGCAATGTCTTGCGACATCAGTTCCTGCTCGATCCAGCGGGTGTGGACGCGGTTGCTCAAATAGGCCTCGTGGTCAATCAACATGCGATGGAAATCGATGGTGGTGGCGATGCCTTCACAAGCGGCGCTGTCGAACACGTTGCGCGCAATACGGATTGCATCCGTGCGGTCGCGGCCATGAACGATCAGCTTGGCGATCATCGAGTCGTAGAAAGGCGAAATGCGCTGGCCTTCATAGCACGCGCTGTCAAGGCGGATGCCGGCACCTTGCGGAAAGCTCCACTTCCTCAGCACTCCGGGTGCAGGCTGGAAGTCTCTCGTCCAGTCTTCCGCGTTGATCCGGAATTCTATGGCGTGACCGCCGGGCATGTTCGCCTCATCGATCAGCGGCAACGGTCCACCGCGGGCGATTTCGAATTGTAGCGCCACAAGATCAAGCCCGGTGAGCATTTCGGTGACCGTATGCTCCACCTGGATGCGGGTGTTCATCTCGATGAAGAAGAACTCGCCGGTCGCCGCATCAAGGATGAACTCCATGGTGCCGGCGCCTTCATACTTGAGACCGCGGGTCAGCTTGCCGGCAGCCTCCAGCAGCCCGCGCCGGGTGGACTCATTGACCACCGGCGACGGCGATTCCTCGACAAGCTTCTGGTGGCGGCGCTGGACGCTGCAATCACGCTCCACGAACTCGAGTGAACCGCCCTTGCCGTCGCCGAATACCTGCACCTCGATATGGCGGACGGCCGGGAAGAAACGCTCCATGTACACCGCACCATCACCAAACGCGGCCTCGGCCTCACGGGTGGCCTGCGAGAAGGCCGCAGCAAAGCCGGCCATGGATTCGACGACCCGCATGCCGCGACCGCCACCTCCGGCACGCGCCTTGACCAGCAGCGGAAAGCCGATGCGCCCCGCCTCGGGCCTTGCCAGTTCCGCATCGGTGAACACGTCCAGTGAGCCAGGCACAACCGGCACGCCATACTTGACGGCCGTTTCGCGGGCTTTCGACTTGTCGCCCATGGTGCGGATCGAGTCAGCGGATGGACCTATGAACTTGAGGCCATTTTCTGCACAGTTTTCAGCGAACTCCGCGTTCTCCGCCAGGAATCCATACCCTGGGTACACTGCATCGCAACCTGTTTGGGCGGCCACGTGGATCAGCGAGGGGATCGACAGATAACTCTGGCGGGCAGGTGGCGGGCCGATGCAAACTGCCTTGCTCGCCGCCCAGACATGCGGCGAAGCCGCATCGGCGGTGGAGTAGACGGCCACACTCTCCAACCCCAGTTGCTGGCACGCCCGGATGGCGCGCAACGCGATCTCGCCACGATTGGCGATCAGCACCCTCCGGAACTGTGTGGGCTCATGCATGGATGGCGTGACCGATCAGTTGAATCCGCACCTTGTCTCATCATACAAAACGATCCATCTCATTTTTACAAGACGGCTTGTGCTGCAATCAAAAAATTTCTGCCTCATACCGGCATGCAAGACGATTGATATCATTCTTGTTGCGGTTATAGTCGATGCAAGGCCCGGCAGGCGGGCATGACGTCCAGCCATGCGAAGCAAGGACAGAACGATGACGACAACGGGCAGCAGAAAGTTCACCGTGGTGGGCAGGTCAGCCGCCAAGGGGTTTGCGCACGTTGGCCCGGCCGATGCCGAGCGCAACGAGCAACTGGCCGAACTTGGGATCACCGGCAAGGCGTTCTCGGTGCTCGAGGTGGTGTCGCGCAACCCGCAACCGACCTCCATGAGCGAGATCGTGCGGCTGACCGGCATGACCAAACCAACGGCGCACCGCATCGTCAACCTGCTGATCGAAATGGGGTTCATGCAGCGTGACGAATTCGACGGGGGCTTTATCGAGGGCGACAGCCTGGTGGGGCTGGCCCACCGCATTCTTGCTGCTGCTGCACCGCGTTCATTGCGTCACACCATCCTCAAGCGAATGTCCGAACTGGTTGGCGAAACCTGCAACTATGGTGTGCTGAGCGGTGGTGAGGTCATCTATCTCGACCGTGTCGAAGGCAAGTGGCCGCTTGGCCTGCGCTTTGATGCAGGCAGCCGCGTCCCGGCCCATTGCACCGCCATCGGCAAGCTGATGCTGAGCCATCTGCCTGAGCGTGAGTTGCACGCCACCATCGAGGCCATGCCGCTGTCGTCCTACTCGGCCAACACGATCACCAACGGCGCAGACCTGTTGGACGCCCTTGCGGAAATCCGGCGCGATGGCATCGGCACCGACAACCAGGAGTTCATGCATGGCGTAGTGTGCGTGGCCGTGCCGGTGATGGGCGAAGATGGACGTTCATTGGGCGGGATCGCCATTTCCGCCCCTGAAGCGCGGATGACGCTGAACCAGATGCTCGGATACGTACCCCAGATGCGTGAAGCGGCAGCGCGTCTGTCCGCAACCTATTCCCGCGGCCCCGCTGACCAGAAATAGATGGAGACCAGAATGTCCCTCAGCTTCAAGGAAGTCGCCGAGATCATGAAGATCATCGACAGCTCCAGTTGTGAAGAACTGGTGCTGGAGGCCGAAGGCATGCGCCTTGTGGTGCGCCGCGGCGGCAGCGGTTCTGCGTCTCCTGCGGCAGCCACAGTTGCGAGTGCGCCGGTCGCGCCAGCCGCTGCAACGCCGGGCACTGCAGCGCACAGGCCTGCAACCACTGCACAGCCTGCCAGCGTGCCCGTGGCCGATGGCATGCATATTGAAAAGGCACCGATGGTCGGCACGTTCTACCGGCGGCCCTCACCGGACGAGGCTGCGTTCGTGGACGTGGGCAGCACGGTTTCGCCCGGCGATCCGTTGTGCATGATCGAGGTGATGAAACTCTACACCACAATCTCGGCCAGCACCGGCGGGGTGGTTGAAGCCATTCTTGCCGATGATTCCGCGCTGGTGGAATTCGATCAGCCGCTGTTTCTTATCCGACCGGCATGAGCACGCTTGGCGCACCGGCGCGCGATGGCTTGATCGATATCGCGGGCCGGGTGTATCTGGTCGCCGGTGCGGGCGGTGGCCTGGGTGGCCCGATTGCGCAGGAACTGGCGCGGCGAGGCACACGGCTGGCGCTGTTCGATGTGGACGCCGAAGCCCTTGCACGGACGGCCCGCGAGATACCTGATGCGATCTGCGAAACAGCAGACATGGCCGACGAGGCAGCCGTGCACCGCCTGGCAGAACTGGCGCGGCAGAAGTTCGGACGGTTTGACGGCGGCATCAATGCTGCCGGCAAGCTGCCGATATCGCCGGCGGCTGATTTCGACGAACAGGTGTTTCGCGATTGCATCGACACCAATGTCACCGCCGCGTTCCTGTTTTCGCGCACGCTCGCGAAAGCCCTCGGCGACCAAGGCGGTCGTATCGTGCACATCGCCTCGGTGTCATCGTTCGTGGCCAACGCGGACTATGCCGCCTATGCCAGTTCAAAGGCCGCACTGGCGCAACTGGTCAAGGTGCTGGGCCGCGAGTGGGCCACGCGCAACATTCTCGTCAACGCCATCGGCCCCGCGTTGACCGAAACACCCCTGACTCAGGGCTACCTCGCCGATGAGGAGTTTCGCCGCAAGGCCATATCGGTTATTCCCATGGGCCGGCTGGGTGTAGCGCAGGACCTGTTCGGCGCGGTAGTGCTGCTGTTGTCCGGCGCAGGCGGCTTTATCACCGGTCAGACCATTTACGTGGATGGCGGCCGCACCCTGGTTTGAGGATTACAAACATGAACACGCTTGCAGGCAAGACCGCCCTGGTAACCGGATCGACCAGTGGTATCGGCAAGGAAATCGCCCGCGCACTGGCGGGCGCGGGTTGCCGCATCATGATCAACGGCATCGACGGCAAGGACGCGATCGACCAGGCCTGCCGCGATATGCGAGATGCCGGTGCGCCGGATGTCGCGTCAAGCAATCACAACCTACTTGAGCAGGGCGCTGCTGCCGATGTTGTTGCAGCAACCGCGAAACAACTGGGCGGCCTTGACATCCTCGTTAACAACGCCGGTATCCAGCACGTTTCCCCGGTCGAGGCGTTTGCCGACGAGCACTGGGATCGCATCATCTCACTCAACCTGTCGGCGCCGTTCCGGATGATCCGGGCTGCACTGCCGCTGATGAGCGACGCGGGCTGGGGGCGCATCATCAACATAGCGTCGGTTCACGGACTCGTGGCCAGTGTGAACAAGTCAGCCTACATCGCGGCAAAGCACGGGCTGGTGGGACTGACCAAAACGGTGGCCCTGGAAACGGCCGCCGGGCCTGTTACCTGCAACGCCATCTGCCCCGGCTTTACCCGCACACCGCTGCTGGAAGCACAGATCAAAACCTACGCCGATGAACACGGCCTCGGGGTGGACGAGGCCATCCCTGCGTTTCTGGTCGAAAAGCAACCGTCGGGTGATTTCGTGGCGCCATCGAGCATCGGAGCACTGGCGGTGTTTCTGTGCAGCGATGCCGCCGCCCAGATTACCGGCGTTGCCATGCCCATCGACGGCGGCTGGACCGCCCAGTAACTTCGCATCACAACAGCGTTGCGCCCAGCGTAATCAGCGACAAGACCACCAGCAGCCCCAGTACGGCCTGATGGTAATGGGCGTTGCCGCCCCGGCCGAACCAGCGTGCGCCGGCCCATGTGGCAGCAAGGCAGAACGGTGCGGCCAACGCGCCGAAAACCAGTACCGTGGGCGTGAACAGGCCGAACCACCAGAACGACAGGATCGACATGATGATCATGGCCGACATGACGGTAAAGATGTTGGCACGGGTATCCGGCGTCGGGTCGCCGCGGCTGAGCAAGGCGGTGACCACGGGTGGCCCGCCAACACCTGTTGCGCCCTGAAATATACCGCCCAGCAGACCTGTTGCCCCAGCAGCCGGGCCGCTTAGGTTGATCTTCAGGTCTCGGCGCACATAGAGCAAGCCAACCATCGCCAGCACCACCAGCGAGATCGCGACCTTCATGACGTCGGGCCTGACAACCGACAAGACGTAGGCCCCGACCGGCGTGGCGATCACCAAGCCTGCCAGCATTGGGGTGATGACCCGGCGGTTCGCCCCACGCGCTGCCGTTGCTGCCATGGACAGGATGACCGGCACCTCCATTACTGCATGCATCGCAACCGCCTCGCGCGGCGAGAAAATCAACGCCAGCGACGGGATGATGGCCAGCGCAGACCCGAAGCCGGTAAAGCCACGGATGAAGCCGCCAAGACAGACGCACGCAATGACAACAGCCAGCCGGTGATCGATCTCTATCGGCTGGCCGAACACGTCCATCATGTGTTGGTGCGAGCCTCTTCAAGGGACAGGAAGAAGCTGATTATTGCCTCGTTGGCTCTGTCCGGTTGCTCATAAAATACGAAATGCCCAGCGTTGTCGCAGATCTCCACGGTGAAATTGTTGAAGTAGCCGCCCAGTCCGTCGCTCCACCGCGATAACAGGATCGGGTCTTCTGCGCCCCACAGAAAACGTGCCGGTGTGCTGATTACAGCGCGCGGTTGCGGCCCCTCGTCGATCTGTTTCAACCGTGCCTCGTTGCCTGCCTTGTACCAGTTGAATCCACCTTCCAGGTTGCCCGGCTTCATGAAGTTGTCGACCCAGGCTTCAAGGTCATCATCGAAGCGGCCGGGACGGGCCGACCAGTGATCGAGGAAATGTTTGAAGTAGGCACGGCAGCTGTCGCGGCTGGCACCGACGAGTTCAATCGCCAGCGGCAACTGCTGGAAACTCTGGTACCAGGTTTGCCTGACGTGGCCATCCTCGACCCATCGCCTGCCGATGCCGGGATACGGGCAATCGCCAAAGAACAGGCCCGACACCCGCTCCGGGAAGGCCAGCGTGAACGCCTGCGCAATGTGAGCCCCGACATCATGGGATACGATACCGGCGGTCTCCACACCGGCGTGATCCAGCAGCCCGGCAAGGTCTGCCACATAGTCGTGCATCGCCGGCACGCCGGCGGGCGTTTCAGTATCGCCGAACCCGCGCAGGTCTGGAACGATCACGTCGAAATGCGTCGCGAGCGCCGCAATGTTCTTGTGCCAGACGTACCAGAATTCCGGCCAGCCATGCAGCAGCACCAGCGGTTGCCGTCCAGCGGGGTTAGATGCACGCTGGTGCACATAGTGCACGTCTATGCCGTTGATCGATGCCGTGTGATGTTCGAATGACGCTGCAGTCATACCCCTGAATCCCTGAGCGTGCTTTCTACCCAGCGGGCCGCCCGCAGCAGCAGTGCATCCTGGCCAGGCCGGGCGGCAAGCTGCAGCCCCAGCGGCAGACCGTCAGGGCCGGTGCCGCAGGGAATCGTCAGGCTGGGCAGGTTGAGCACGGTCCAGGTGCGGCTCATGTCGGGGTTGCCGGTCCCGGCCTCGGCACGCGGTGCTTCACCGGTGGTGGAGGGAGCAGCGAGAATGTCAGCCCCGGAGAACAGGTCGTCGATGCGCGCCTTGCAGTGATCAACCGAGTCCAGCGCAGCCTGGTAGCCGGCGGCGGGTATGGCGATGCCCTCATCAAGGAAGCCAGCCAGCGTCTCGCTCATCAGGTCGCGATGGTTGAGATGTTCGACAGCCAGGTCGCATGCTGCCTCGCGCGCCATGATGAACTTCTGATGTTCGATCAGGCTGTCAAACTCAGCCGACGGTGTAACCTGCATGATGGTCGCGCCAGCGCCCTCCAGCCGCTCCATCGCCTGCATCACAGCAGCGGTTGCACAGCTGTCTGCGGCGCGCCATTCACAGCCTTGCCAGGTTGCGATAACCGGTGCCGGCATGGCGGGGCCCCATTGTTCTTCCATCGGCACGCCCGCCAGCACCTCGGCGAGCAACGCAACGTCATCAATCGACCGGCCGAACACGCCGATGGCGTCCAGCGTGTTGCCGGCCAGCGCCTTTACCCCGGCACGGCTGATCCACTGGCGCGATGGCTTGTAGCCGACGATGCCGCAATACGCCGCCGGGCGGATTGTCGAAGCCGCCGTCTGTGATCCGAGCGCCAGCGGGAACATGCCGGCGGCCAGACCGGCGCAAGAACCGCTGGACGAACCTCCCGGCGTACGGCTCAGGTCGAGCGGATTGCGCGTTGGACCGGCATGCCAGAAAGCAAACTCGGTGGTAACGGTCTTGCCGATGATGATGGCTCCGGCGTTGCGAAGCCGCGCCACGCTGGCTGCATCCACCGCTGGCTGGTGGCCTGCATAAATCTGCGAGCCGTATACGGTGGGCATGTCGGCTGTGTCGAAGATATCCTTGACCGCAACCGGCACGCCAAACAGCGGCCCGCGCTGGCCGGCTGGGAGTTGTTGCAGTTGCTCAACCTGGCGTCCGACCAACGACCAGTCCAAAAACCTGAAAGCCTTCACCTGGCTTTCGCGGGCTTCGATCACTGCGCGGTAGCCGGCGACCACTTCACTGACCCCCACTTCGCCGGCAGCAAGCTGACGCGACAGGGTGCGCGCATGTGATAGTGGAACTGCTTCAGTCAATGTCGTTGCCTTTCATGCGCAGCCGCTGACGCAGTGGATGTTCCACTTTTATGCGTTACACTTGAACAGGCTTTTCGGCATGACATCCATGCAGAATACCGGGCAGTCGCATTGGCAAAGAGATGGTTTGTATTTCGACTGCTTGACTGATGGGTTTACGAAGCAGGCACCAACAGAAGACTGGCAATCCGGCTTTTGCCTGATGGCGGGCAAAGATTCCCTGCGAGCTTCGAAAAATTCCCTGTTTGGCGAAACAAAGTCCCGGCTAACCTGAGTAGGAAGTTTGTGGCCTAACGCGATGATATACGGAGACTTTTTCAACCTGGCGTGCTCAATTCTGAGCGAAAATGCCAAAATTCCCTGCATATTCCCGTGTATCAGGGAATCTGACAAAGAGACTGGTCCGCTGCAGACTGCGCCGCCCACCACCTTTCCTCCGGGGGCGAGCTTGGTTGGGAAATTCACGGGCCGCGCGAGTACATGCTCGCCGTCCATGACGCACTGTGGGCCGTCGGCGAGAAGCTTGGCCTCACCGACTATGGCTCGTTCACCATGAACGCATTGTGCATGGAGAAGGGCTTCAAGGGCGCGGGCGAACTGATCAACGAAGTGACGTTACCCGAGGCGGACGTGATGCGCTTCGTGAAGATGGACAAGGACTTTTTCGGCAAGGAACTGACTCAAGCGAGCCTCGACAAGCCGCTGCCGTGGGTGTGCGCATATCTCGAGATCGAGCCGGATGGCATCTGGGACGGCAATGGCGGCGAGGCGGTGCGGCTGGACGGCAGGGTAGTCGGATCCACAGCCTCGGTCGCCTACTGCCATACGCCGCAGACCATCGTCGCCTTTGCCTATATCAAGCCCCACGCGGCAGAGCCCGGCACAGCACTTGAGGTGTTCATGAACGAGAAGTGGCGACCGGCAAGAGTGCTTGCCGAGCCCGCCTATGATCCGCAGAGTGTGAAGCCGCGTACCGACGTGATGCAGGCTGCAGCGGAATGACGGCTACACCGAAGACCATGAAGGCGCTGGCGAATACTTGAACAGGAACCAAAGATGCTGACCCAATCCGACTGGATATCCCGCGCCAATGCCGTGCTGCCCGGCGGCGGCTTTGGCAACTTCGATCCCGGCATCATCATCCGGGAGGGCAAGGACTCGCGCGTTTGGGACGAGGACGGCAGGGAGTATGTCGACCTGCTGATCGGCTCCGGCCCGATGCTGCTCGGTCACGGCCACCCGGAAGTGATGGACGCGGTGATGCAGCAATTGCCCAGGGGCATGACCTTCTTCGCCAACAACACCGCCGGCATCGAACTGGCCGAAGAAATCTGCAATGCCGTGAAGTGCGCCGAACAGGTGCGCTATCTCTGCACCGGGTCGGAGGCCGACATGTACGCCATGCGGCTGGCCCGCGCCTTCACGGGCCGCGAGAAGATCCTCAAGTTCGAAGGCGGCTATCACGGCATGTCAGCCGAAGCACAGATGAGCCTGGCACCCTCAAGGCTGGTGAACTTTCCGCTGGCGGTGCCGGATTCGCCCGGTATTCCGCAAGGGGTGCGCGATGCCATGCTGGTGGCACCCTTCAACGATATCGAGTCCGTGCGCTCCATCATCGCCGAACATGCCCACGAGATCGCCGGCATCATCGTCGAGCCGTTCCAGCGCATCCTGCCGCCCGCGCCTGGCTTCCTCGAGGCGCTGCGAGAGGAGTGCGACCGGCACGGCATCGTGCTGGTGTTCGACGAAATCGTCACCGGCTTCCGCTTCACCTATGAAGGCGCACAGAACTATTATGGCGTCGTGCCGGACGTCTGCACGCTGGGCAAGATCATCGGTGGCGGGTTTGCCCTTGCAGCCATCGCGGGCCGATCCGACATCATGGCGCATTTCGACAAGGCCAAGGTGGGCGCCGACGGGTTCCTGATGCAGCTCGGCACGCTGTCTGGCGCACCGGTCGCGGCGGTGGCAGGCCTGAAGACGATGGAGGTGCTGCGCCGCGACGGCCAGTACGATCGCCTCAAGGCCAATGGCGAGCGGCTGATGTCGTCGTTCTCCGGCCACCTTGCAGCGGCTGGTCACGCCCACCAGGTTGTCGGCGAGCCGTGGCTGTTCGACGTGCTGTTCGCGGACAAGCCGGTGAAGAACTATCGCGACGTGATGCAGGCGGACGCGGGCAAGAACGCCCGCTTCAATGATGCGTTGCGCAGGAACGGCGTGTTCAAGGCACCGGGCAAGGTGTACCCGTCGCTGGCGTTGACGGATGAGGATTTCGAGCTGGTCGATGCCGCCGTCGCCCAGGCGGCACGGGTGCTGTAGCTGCTGATCAGGGAAGCGGCATCACCAGACGCGGCGTTGCGCGAGACTGAATTCGGATACGGTTGGGATGCGAGGCATTATTGCTTGAGGTACGAGTGGGCGCCGTTGTCTGCCAGCTTTGTGAACGGCAGCAACGAGCCCACGACAACCATTGTCCGCATCCCGCTCATTATTCGAGATAGACATTCACCGTCGCTGACCGGCCGCCGGCATCAATGACAGACAGGCGCGAGAAACCTGCGCCGCTGGCCTGCCAGTGGCCGGTGCGCGAGCGCATAATGCCCCCGACCGGAACACCATTGGCCAGCAACCGGAACGGCGCCCGCCCGCCCTGCAGCTTGAGGACCAGCGGCTGAGCATCGCCGCCTGATGCGATGCCCAGTTCGATCCTGGCGCCATCGGGCGGGTAGACGATGGCGGGTGCCTGTTCCGTGCCGGCGACCGGCGGCAGCAATTCGCCCCCGCCGGTGAACCGGCGCAGCGATACCGGCAGGCTGGCCTGATCTATGCGCACTGCACCGGCCGGGGCCGGTGGCAGCGCCTCGACGGCAAGACCCGAGCGGGCAAACCCTTCAAACAGGACAGGTGCTGCAGCTGTAATGCCGCTGATGCCCGGCACCGGCGCGCCGTCCGGCCGGCCTACCCAGACGCCCAGCACATGCCGGCCATCGAAGCCGACAGACCATGCATCGCGATATCCGTAGCTGGTGCCGGTCTTGAAGGCGATTGGCAGCCCCGCGATGCCCGCAGGGCCGGCTGCACCGGCCAGGATGTCCGCAACGTGCCACGTGGCCACTGCCTCGAACATGGCATTGTGCGCTGGCGGTTCAGGCCTAACCAGCACGCCATCACCCAGAATTGCAGGCCGTCCGCCATTGGCGAACATCGTGTAGGCCTGGACCAGATCGCGAAGGCTCACCCCCACTCCGCCAAGCCCGATGGCAAGACCCGGTGCCGAGTCGCGCGACAGACCGGGTTCGAGTCCGGCACGCCGCAACCGTGCCAGCAACCTTGACGGGCCGGTCGATTGCAACAGCCTCACCGCCGGCACGTTCAATGAAAGCTGCAGCGCTTTGCGGACCGTCACCTCGCCCTGGTAGGACATGTCGAAATTGCGCGGCCTGTAGCCGTCGAAGTTCGCCGGGCTGTCGTCAATCGTCGTCTCTGGCATCACCAGCCCGTCCTCCAGCGCCAGCGCATAGATGAAAGGCTTGAGCGCCGACCCCGGAGACCTCCGCGCCCGGGTCATGTCGATCCACCCGCTGCGCGCAGCGTCAAATATCTCTGCCGAGCCCACTTCGGCAATGATGTCGCCACTCCTTGCATCCGCCATCAACATCGCGATGGATACGCCCTGCGGCAGCCTCCGAGCAGCTTCGGCGGCCAGTGCGGTCAGCTGTTCCTGGACGGCGCGCGACAAGGTCAGTTGGTGATGACGCTGTGAGGGCAATTTGCGCCTTACATCATCGGCAAGGTGGGCGGCCAGTGCAGGCATCGCGTGTCTGCTGCGCGGCACCGGTCGGCCGTCCGCGCGGGCAACCTCGCTCGCGGCAATGACGCCGGCTTCAGCCACCCGCGCCAGCACCTTGCTGCGGGCTAACCTGGCGCGTTCCGGAAACCTGTCAGGCCGCCGGGACTCAGGCGCCTGTGGCAGCGCCACCAGCAAGCTTGCCTCCGACAGTGACAGCGAGCGCGGCTCCTTGCCAAACCACGCCAGAGAAGCGGAGCGAACGCCTTCCAGATTGCCGCCATATGGCGCAAAGCCGAGATAGAGCTCGAGGATCTCCCGCTTGACGAGTCGCCTCTCGATCTGCATGGCGCGCACGATCTGCAGCAGCTTGGCACCCACCGACCGTTCCGTGCGCGGCTCGAGCAGCCGGGCAAGCTGCATGGTGATCGTCGAGCCGCCTGACACGATCCGTCCATTTCGCAGCATCTGCCAGGCGGCCCGTGCCAGCGCCAGCGGATCAACCCCGTGGTGAACGTAAAACCGCCGGTCTTCATAAGCCACCAGCAGTTGAACGAACTCGGGGTCCACCTCATCCAGAGTGACGGGCAGGCGCCATCGCCCATCCGGCGCTGCAAATGCCCTGAGCAGGACACCGTCGCGGTCCACGACCTCCACCGAATAGGCTGACAGGGCTGGCAGCGGCGGCGGATAGGCCCGGTCGAGTGCCTGCAGCCCGGCCTGTCCGGCGAGACCCACAACCAGCACAGCAGCGGCAGCAACGGCAATGGCGCGCGTATGCTTCATGGTTGCGCCGGCCCGACCTCGACGCGGCTCTCGTCCGTGCGTGCGCTGAACTGCGGCCGGTACATGTCCTCGACCACAGCAGCCGGATGCACGAACCTGCCTGGCGACACTGCTCGCACGACGTAGGCCGCGACGAACTCGCGAGTGCCGCCGGGCCTTGCATCGAATGCTGCCACGAACCGGTCAAAGCGGAACTCGCTGTGCACGGCAGAGACCTCGCCCAGCCAGTCGAAGGCCTTGAGGTCTGCGCTGCCGACGAGCCTTGGATTGTCGATCTCGAAGCCGCCGGGCAGCAGGTCACTGACCAGTATGCGGGCCGACCAGTCGTTCTGCAGTTCAGCCTTCAGCACGACCACCAGCCGGGTGTTCTGCACCACCTTTGCCGGATCCGCTTCCTCGCCCTCCAGGGTGTAGTAGCTGCGCTCGATGGTGAATCCGTCGGCGCTCGCGTCCGGCGCGGTCAGTGGTGCAGCGAGCACCTCCACCGTGGCGACGGCGGGCTGTGCCGAACGATTTGCAATCTCCAGCGGTTCTGCCGCAAGCGCCTGCCCGGTGAGGCGCCGAGTGAAGGCGCCGTTGACTTCGGTACCGTTCACGTCGAGCACCAGTGTCTCATCAGCGGCACGGGTTCCGCGCGCCGCCAGCAGCATCCAGGCGTTATCCTGGGTGCTGAAGTAGCGTTGCTTGCCCGCTGCTGCACTCACGAGGTCCGTCATCGCAGGGATCGATTGCGGCAACGGCCTGGTCTCAGAGGCGAGCGCCAGCAAAGCGGCGGCGTCGCGCAGATTGGACCCGTAATCGGAACGGGCAAGGTTGACCTGCTGGGCGCGGGCCAGATCGAGCGCCGACGCAAACGACGTGCCGGAGCGGTTGGCATCGCCATACAGCGCCAGGGCCGCCGCCAGGTGCGCTCTTGCCATCGGGTTTGCGAAGTCGTTGATCTGCGTGTCGGCGTAGTAGCGCAGGTCGCCGGCGGATGCCCTGCGGTTGCGCGCCAGAACGTAGAGCGCATAGGCAATCTGGCTGCCATTGTCCTTGACGTTCTGCTCATAGGCGAGCGCGTTTTGCAGGTTTTCCAGCGCCGCCAGCATGGCCTCCTCGCGTACCTGGAAGCCCTTTTCGCGGGCCCGCGTCAGGAAGTCGGTCACATAGGCATCGAGCCACAGGTCGCCATATCCCGGCGACCACAGCCCGAAGCTGCCCGACGATGACTGGTTCGCCAGCACCCGGTCTATTGCCTGCTGGATGCGTTCGCGTACAGCTGTCTCCGGCTCAGCCCCCGGATCAGCCGGGAACTCGCTGAGATAGAGCAGCGGCAGGGCCCGGCTGGTGGTCTGCTCGGTACAGCCGTAGGGATAGCGGTCAAGCGCCGTCAACACGGAAGCAACCGGCAGCCTTGCCGTACGCGATACATCGACGCTTACCGTTGCAGCACCCGCTTCACTGCCCGCCAGTACGGTTTCGTCCACCAGCAACGTGGAGCCGCCATTGGCGGCAAGCGGAACTTCCTTGCGGATGGTCACCGGCAGCCGCGCCGGACGTACCGGGACTGCCAGCGTCTGCACCAGTTCCAGCCCCTCGTCGTTGCTGAGCCGGATGGTGACAGACCCTGCGCCTGCTGCCTCGGCAACCAGCGGAAAATCGACCGAGGTGCGCTCGCCCTGCTTGAGGGCAACGATGGATGGCAACGTGCCTTGCTCGACGCTGAGGCCGTCCCCGCCCGTCACGTCGAGTACATACTCGCCGTCGGGCGCATCCGTGCTGGTGATGTCGATACGCAGGCGAGAGGCGTCGCCCGGGGCCATGACCTTTGGCGCTGCCGCAAGCACGACAACCGGATCGCGAACGGTAACGTCAATGCTTGCGCTGCCGACGCTTGCCGCAGACCACGCTACCGCCATCAGCCGAACCGTGCCGTTGAACTGTGGCAGGTCGAAACTGACAACGGCCTTGCCGTCCTCGTCAACGCGAACAGGGCCGGAGAACAGCGCCAGCAGCTTCTGTGTCGGCGGACTGCCGTCAGCCGCCATGCCGCCTTCATCGCCGCCGCTGCGCACCAGGCCCTCCGCTCCGAGCGAACCGTCGATAAGCCGGCCATACAGGTCGCGAACCACCAATCCCATGCGCCGCTGGCCATGGTACCAGCCGGCGGGGTCCGGCGTTTCGTATCGCGTCAGGTTGAGAATGCCGACGTCCACCGCAGCAAGCGTCAAATAGGCCTCCTCGCCAGCTGCAAGGCCGCCAACCGTCAATGGCACATCAAGCGCCTGACGCGGGCTTGCCTCCGCCGGGGCCTCGATCAACACGGACAGCGTACGGGAACTGTTGTCGACCTTCAGCCACTGCACACCGATCGCGCGCGACGGTAGCCGCGATTCGACTGCCTCGCCGGGACGGAACACCGTCGCCGTGACATAGGCCCCCGCGCCCCAGTCCGTACCGACAGGAATTTCGATCACGTTGTCGCCCTTGGCGACATGCGCCGTGTGCACCGCCAGCAGGCGGTCCGACCCGACCGTCACCAGCACTTCGCCATCATTGCGGGCCGACACGGTAAGCCGTGCCGTATCACCGGCAGCATAGGTTTCCCGGTCGAGACCCATTTCCAGCCCGTCCGGTGTTTCAAGCGTAGCGGCATCGACCACCCAGCCGGCGTCGAATTCCACCGAGCTCACGGCGTCGGCACCACCGGCTTCCGCCACTTCAAGCCGGTACCGGCCCCACGCCACCGGCATGCTGATGCGGGCTTCATCACCAGCAACTGCATCCACGCTTCCGTTGAGCAATTCCCTGGTGATGTCGACCGGTTCGTATCGCCAGCTGTTGCCATCGCGATACCACTGGTACTGACGGTCGATGCGCATCAACCGCCACTGCAGGCCAGCCATGGCGAGGCGACTGCCATCGGGCGCCACGGCAATCACGCGAAATGCCGCCGTGGAATTCTCCGGCACGGTTTCACCTGCCTCCGGCCTGATCCCGATCATGTTACCAGCCGGTGCAATGCCGAGTTTGGCCGTCCGCTCGACCGCCCGTCCGCCGGGCTCGCGCACCCGGACCGCCACCGTGCCGGTGAGCAGGCGGGTGGTCGCCGGCACGTTCGTTACCGCGACCGCAATGCTGGCCTTGCCTGCCCCGTCTAGCAGGGGCAGGTTCTCCAGCGTCTGCACAGTCGCCCGGGTCTCCTCCTCGGCAAGCCCGAACTGGTAGCCGGGGAAGGGTTCCCACTCGCGCACCGGATCCACGCGCAGGCTGCCTTCAAGACCAAGCCCCGCCGCCGGTGCCCCGTACAGGAACCGGGCATCGACGCTGATCGCAGCCGCCTCGTTGACTGCCACCTCCTCCGGGCTTGCGGCAAGGTCGAACTCGAGCCGGTCGGGCACGAAGTCTTCCACCAGGAAACGCATCACCGCGACCGGATCGGCCTTGATATCGGTATGGATCTGGACGTTCCAGGTGCCGCGCATGGCATTTGGCGGCAAATCGTGCGCCACGTCATGGCCGCCAAGCGAATCTGTGGTGGCCACGATCCGGCGGTCCTCGACCCCATCGGGCCGCTTGAACACGAAGGTCAGCGGCAAACCCTTGAGTGCCGAGGCCGAGGCGTCACGCACCAGCGCAGCGGCGTGAACCGTCTCTCCTGCCCGGTAGATGCCGCGTTCGGTCCAGGAGAATACGTCGACGGGCCCGGGCGCTGCCCGTCCTGTCACGCCCCGGTCAGACAGATCAAATCCGCTGCCGGTCAGGTCCAGAAAGACGAAGTCGTCAGCGCCATTGCGCGCCAGGATGGCGGCGGGCACCATCCCGCCGACACCGCGCACCAGCCCGGCGGCAAAACTTGCCTGCCCGTTCTGGTCCGTGGTGGCGGTCCCCAAAATCTCGTTGTTGCGCGCAATCAACTGGATATCGGCGCCCGCGAGGGGCTGCGCCGACAACAGGCTGCGCACGAACACGCTCAGGCCGTCCTCGCCGGCGAAGCTCGACAGGCCCACGTCCGAAATGACGAACCACTGCGTTGCCCGGGCCTCCCAGGTCTCGCGCCGGTCGCCTTCCGGCACCGCAGTGATCACGTAGACGCCGGGCTTCCTGTCCGGCACGGCCTTGCCGACGGGGACGCTGGTCGTCACTTCACGATTTAGTTCACTGGCGATATCGATGGTGCCGCTCCACACCGGCTCGCCGAATTCATCGGCCAGCCGGTTGGCGTCATAGCCTTCCAGCTGGCGCAGGAACCTTCTTTCGCCAAGCAGGCGGGACACGCCGCGGTCCCCGACCCTGTAGACCTGGAGTGCTGCGCTGGCCGTGTTCACCGACACCAGCGGAATGCCATGGCGGCCGCTTGAGGGTAGTACGTAGCTGTCGCCGGTGAAGCGAACTGCGGGCGCCCGGTCACGCACATAGACCTGCAGCGACACCGGTGCCTCCAGCACCTCGCCCACCGCAGAGGGCAGGCCCTGGCGCAAGCTGACGCGATAGGTCTTGCCGTGTTCAAGGCCTTCGGCACACACCTGCTGGCCCTGCGCCTCGACCGAGCGGGCAGCAGCCCCGTTCACGCTCACGAACGGCGCATAGTCCACGCCGGTGCGCACCAGTTGTTCTGAAAACTGGATGCAGATACGCGGACTCGAGCTGTCGCTGTCCACCGAGTGGTCCACCACACGGAAGCCTTGGCGTTCGCGCAGTTCGGCGTAGGCGGCTTGCACTTCTGCCGAAGATTCAAGGGCAAGGCTCGCCTTGTAGGCTTCCAGCGCCGGGCGATACAGGCTGCGCTGATCGAGGGCCGCTGCCAGCACCGCCAGCGCCCCCGCCCGTACCGGCGCGGTCCGGCTCAGCCGGTAGGCGATCTGGGCGGCAGAACTCGCGGCCTGCTTGAACTCGTACGAGCTTTCGCCCGGTCCTGCTTCCAACCCGGCCATCGCCCTGGCAAAGCCGGTCCATAAAACCGGGTCGGACGGGTCAAGCTGGAGCGCAGCAATGAATGCCTCGCGCGCACCGCGCAAGTCGCCATTGGCCAGGAGCGTTTGCGCCTGCTCGCGCAGGCCATTGAGCCCGCGTGTGGCATCCGCCGCCGGCGCGCCGATCTGTTGCCTGGTACGATCCTCCTCGGCAGTGAGGTAGTCGGGCAAGAAGGCAAGTGCGGGAGGCACACCGATGTCGGGGTCGCTGGCCGGGGTGAGCACCTGGCCTGCAATTGCTCCTGTAGAACGCTTGATCGCGCCATGATCGGTCTTCAGGAAACACCAGCGCTGCTTCTCGACATAGGTGAATGCCTTGCATTGCGCTTCGCCCAGGCAAGCCTGCTTGCACTGGTCAAGGCTGGTATCCTGTTCGACCCGCAGGTCGAAGCCGAAGTAGTCACTGTCCTGATGGGTTTCGATGCGGGGAGCCGACTGTGGCAATGCCGCTCCGGCATACAAGATCAGCGAAAGCAGGAAGGCAACGAGGCCGGCAGAACACGAACGCATGGGTTCGCACTCCCTTGATGATTACAGCCCCTCACAAACACCAACCTCATCAGTTTGCGTGCGGGAAGTCAATTGATGAGCTCGCAGCCGCGCGGCACCAGCGCGTCAGGAACGGGAGACTGTCACCCGTCGAGTTCGACCGGCAGCAGGCAATGAGAACCCAGGGTGTCTGGAAAGCGCGGGGTTCAAGGTATTCCGCCACGGACACCATTCATCGCAAGAAACGAGGCGACCGGCGAAATGGTTTGGTTATGATTCATCTCGCTGATGCCTTGCTACACTCGTGCGACCGACTTTCGGACCTTCAGTTCAAAGTCGATCCTGTGACCCGCGGGAACCGGCAACTCGCCTGTTTCCATGAGGTTGACCAGCGTATCGACCGCAACCGTCCCGATCTGTCTCGCGGGCATCCGGACGGTGGTCAGGCCAGGGTGAAGGTGGGCAGAACTGCCAAAGTCGCCGATTCCCGCGATCGACATGCCGGCGGGAATGGCGATCCCGAGTGCCTGGCAGGCGAAGTAGGCGCCATGGGCAATGATGTCGTTGCCACAGATCAGCGATGTCGGCCGGTCGGCGGTGGCCAGAATCTGCGATACCAGTCTGCGCGCTTCACCAACATCGTATGGGCAGTTGATGATGCGGTGGGGCGGTACGTTGATGCCGGAATTGCGAAGCCGGTCCAGCACGCCGTCAAGCCGATCACGGGCACGGTCATTGGAGCCCACATCCGGAAACAGCAAGGCGATGTCCTTATGACCCTGTTCGACCACGTGATCCGCTATTGTCCAGGCTGCAGCCCTGTTGTCGGCGCCTACACAAGCCATGTCGTGCTGAGCCCGGAAGTTCCACACGTGAACAAGTGGTATGTCGCGCTGCCGCAACATGTTCATAGACACCGGGTCATGATCGAAGCCGACCAGCGCAATCCCGTCGATGCGCCGTTCCAGCAACGACCTGACAATGGCAGCTTCCAGCTTGAGGTCATAGCCATGCGCTGCGATCAGCAAGGTGCGGTCGTGATCGCGCAAGCGGCTGGAGAAAGCCTGAATAAGCTCGGAGAAGATCGCATTGTCTATGGTTGGCACCACCAGGCCCACCGTCCCGGAGAACCGGTTGTGCAGGCTGCCGGCTGCCCGGTTGCGGATATAGCCAAGCTCCGCCGCCGCCTTCTCGATGCGCTGCCTCGTCGGCGGGCGGACCATGGACGGCTCGCTGAATGCGCGAGACACCGTGGCGATCGAGACGCCGGCACGCGCCGCAACCTCGACGATGCCCGGAGCTCCCTTGCGTGACCTGCGCGGTTTCATGAGATCAGGCTGACACAGAATGAAAACGTTTGCATAATCGTTTTCATTGCATAGCCTTTGTCTCAGGGAACCGTCCACAAGGTTCCGGGGTGCGCTCAATAGCCACCATCAAGGGAAACAGGAAACGCAGGCGCATCCGGATGGAGTTCCTAGGGTATTTTGGTGGCGTGTTCGAGCCGGTGGCGTTTACGCTGCTGCTGGCCGGTACCATTGGCGGCCTGATCCTCGGGGCGACGCCGGGTCTGTCGCCCACCATGGCTGTGGCACTGCTGATCCCGTTCACGTTCCAGCTTGAGGCGACACAGGGCCTGATCCTGCTCGGCGCGGCCTACACCTCCACGGTGGCAGGTGGTGCTGTGAGCGCCATCCTGCTGAAGATCCCGGGCGCGCCGGCCAACATTGCCACCGCCCTTGACGGCCACGAGATGGCGCGCAATGGCCAGGCGGCAAAGGCGCTGCACATGTCGTTCATCGCGTCAGGCGTCGGCGGGGTGATCGGCGTACTGTTGCTGATTTTCCTGACACCGATGCTGGCCAAGTGGGCGCTGGCGTTTGGCCCGTCGCATCTGTTCTGGATGGCCATTCTCGGGGTCACGGTGATCGGTTCGCTGGACTCCAAGTCATTCGTCAAGGGGTTGTTGTCCGGCTGCCTGGGGCTTTGGCTGTCGATGATCGGATACGACGACATCCAGGGCGCTCAACGCTTCATCTTCCATGATGCGCTGACCGGCGGCATCAACATCATCGCAGCGTTGATCGGCATCTTCGCCATCCCGCAGGTCATCGAGATGTTCGCAAAGGGCCGGGTACAGGGTTCCATCTCTTCGCTGGCCGTCGAGAAGCAATCGCTGATGGCGTCGCTGCGAGAGACGTTCATGTACAAGCGTGCGCTGGCAATTGGCACCGCATGTGGTGCCATCATCGGGCTTATTCCCGGCGTTGGTGGCCAGATTGCAGGCCTGCTGGCCTATGACCAGTCACGCAAGTTCTCGCCCGACCGCGACAAGTACGGGAGCGGGCATCCCGAAGGCGTGATCGCTGCCGAAAGCGCCAACAATGCGATGGTGGGTCCGTCACTGGTGCCTTTGCTCACGTTGTCAATCCCGGGTAGCCCGACTGCTGCGGTGCTGCTTGGCGGCCTGCTGATACACGGCATCTTTCCCGGCACCGACCTGTTTGACAACCACCCGCAGGTGGCCTGGACCTTCATCAATTCCATGCTGATCGGCCAGCTGCTCATGGTGGCGTTCGGCATCTGGATTGCCAGCTGGGCTGCTCGCGTTGCAAGGGTGCCAACGCCGATCATGGCCGGTGCCGTGCTTGTGTTGTCGCTGTTCGGATCCTACTCGATCCAGCAATCGATGGGCGATGTCTACATCATGCTGGTGCTGGGCCTGGGCATGTTCTTCCTCGAGAAGTTCGGCTTCTCCGCGGCACCGCTGGTGCTTGGCCTCATTCTGGGACCCATCGCCGAGGCCAATTTCATTCAAGGCAGCATGATCGCCAACGCCGGTGATGGCCCAGTCGGGTACTTCATGACGGGGACGCTAAACCTCTTCCTGATCGCGATGGTGATTGCGTCCATGGCCTACAGCTTCTGGGCAACGATGATCCACGAGCCCCGCCGTGCCGCCAGCCGTGCTGCACAGACCAAGCCGGGGGCCGCCGAATGAGCACGGACACGCGGCGTCTGCAACATCTCGTACCGGCAGCGCTGGTTCTCGCGCTTGCCGCCACAGTCACCTGGCTGAGCTTTACCCGCGAGCCGGCAGATGCGTTCCTGTTTCCACGTCTGATAGCGGTCGTCATGTTGATGCTGGCCGTGTGGAATTTTGCCCGGGCCGCATTCGGGCTTGCGCGGGTTGGCACCGGTCTGTCGGCGGGGCTGCTGATCCGGCTCACCCCCGGTACGCTGGTCATGCTGGTGTACGTGTTCCTGGCTGCCAGGTGGCTTGGTTTCTACGTGGCATCCTGGATTGCCTTTACCGCGATCTATGCCCTGTACGATCCGGCTCCTCATAAATCGGTTGCTGCCTGGGCACGGCGGATCCTGATTCCTGCCGGATTCATGGTCGTGATCTACCTGTTGTTCAACACGCTTTTGAAGGTGCAAACGCCGCGAGGCATTTTCTTCTGATCCACGCACGTCCAAGGGTCGGAAAACATAGAAGGAGGAAGCAGATGAAGAAGCTTTTCAAGGCACTGGCCATAACGGCGCTGGCCATTACGGCCAGCATGCCAGCCGCCAAGGCGGAAGGTTATCCGGAACGGCCCATCTCGGTGATGGTGTCCTATGGTGCCGGTGGTGCCACCGACTTTCAGGCCCGCATCGTGACGATGATGTCCGGAGAGGAAACGTTGCTCGGCCAGCCGATGGTCATCATCAACAAACCGGGTGCCGGTGGCCGCGTCGGCTGGAACTGGCTGGCCACCGAGGCCGAAGCTGACGGTTACACGCTCGGCGTCTACAACATCCCACACTTCATCGCCCAGTCGATCGAAGGTGGTGTCAAGTACTC
>CAYMJJ010000010.1:0-13591 GCA_964390445.1 uncultured Anderseniella sp. | reverse complement strand
GCCGACAATGAGCGCGACAAGGATTTTCTGCCCGACGTCCCGACCTTGAAGGAAGCCGGCTATGACGTGGATGACAGCTCCGTGAACTTCCGCGGCATCATGGCCCCGAAAGGCACGCCGCCAGAGGTGATTGAAAAGCTGGCCAAGGCCATGCCGGAAATGTTCGCGCACAACAATGTCGCCGCACAGATGAAGGCGGGCGGATCACCCGTCAGGATCATGAGCCGCGAAGAGGTCGCAAAGATGTGGGCCGACCGGCAAGTCTATCTGGCCGACCTGCTGAAGGACCTCAAGAAGCAGTAAACGGCGACAAGCATGACGCAGCCGGCGGAAGAGGCCTGAAATCTCTCCGCCGGCAACAACAGGAAGACCAATTCATGACTACCGCCGCCGTACAGTCCGCCCCGGCACTCGATGAAGAAGCAGTGATCGATCGCCTGCTCGCGCGCGCGCGCGCTGCGCAGAAGCTGTTCGAGCAAGGCGCAACGCAAGAGCGCTATGACATGGCCGCACTTGCAGCAGCCTGGGCGCTGATGCAGCCAGAGCGAAACGCCGAGCTCGCCTTGATGGCAGTTGAGACCACCGGTCTTGGCAACGTCCGGGACAAGATTACCAAGAACCACCGCAAGACGTTGGGACTGCTGCGGGACATCCGTGATGCGAAGACCCATGGCATCATCGGCGACGACCCGGTCACCGGGATCACCAGGATTGCCCGGCCGATCGGGGTTATCGGCGCGGTGGTGCCGTCCACCAACCCCGTGGCAACGCCGGCCAACAATGTCATCAATGCACTGAAGTGCGGCAACGCCATTATCCTGTCGCCCTCGCCAAAGGGCGCGGAAGTGTGCGAGCGGCTGTTGTCGTACATCCATGCCGAGTTCGACAAGATCGGCCTGGGCCACGACCTGGTGCAGATGATCCCTGCGCCCGTTTCCAAGGTGAAGGCACAACGCCTGATGGAAACCGCCGACCTGCTGGTGGTCACCGGCAGCCAGGACAATGTGCGGCGCGCCTACTCGTCCGGCACCCCTGCTATTGGCGTGGGTGCGGGCAATGTAACGGTGATCGTCGATGAAACGGCCAACCTTGCCGATGCAGCCGCAAAGATCGCCGCATCCAAGTGTTTTGACAATGCCACCTCGTGTTCATCGGAGAATGTGCTCGTGGTGGTCGATGACGTGTACGACGCATTCATGACCGAACTGACGGCGGCAGGCGGGCGGATGCTGCAGGGGGGCGAGGCGGAGAAGCTGAAGATGGCGCTGTTCCAGGCCGGCAAGCTCAACCGGCACATGATCGCCCACGATATCGGCCAGGTGATCGATGTGGCCGGGGTCAACGTGGACAGGGCAGATACTGCCCGGTTTCTCGCCATTCCAGGAGAAGGTATTGGGCCTGACTATCCGGAATCGGGTGAGAAGCTGTCGCTGGTGCTGACGGTCTACCGGGCTGCCGACTTTGACGACGCGAAGGCGCTGGCCGCCAGGGTACTCGCGCACCAGGGAGCGGGTCATTCCATCGGCATTCATACCGGCGATGACACGCGCGCGATCGAACTCGGTTTCGACATGCCTACTTGCCGGGTGATCGTCAACCAGGCGCACTGCTTTGCGACCGGCGGTTCGTTCGACAACGGCATGCCGTTTTCGCTGTCCATGGGCTGCGGGTCATGGGGCGGAAACTCGATTGACGATAACCTGAACTGGCGGCACTTCATGAACGTGACCAAGGTCGTGCGTACGATTGCCATAAACGAACCCGCGGTGGACGATATCTTCGCCGGGTACTGGCTGAAGGCAGGCAAGTGAACAAGGCAGGCGCACCACAGATCGACCACATCACGGCATTGTCGGTCCGAGACCTGATAGATCTGCGCGCCGCTACCACGCCGGATGCGCCGTTCCTGATTGATCCGGACAGCGGCGTCGCAGTGACCCATGCTCAACTGCGCATCCGTGCTCGGGCGGTGGCCGCAACCATCGCTGCACAGGGGGTACCACCGGGTAGCAAGGTCGCCTACGCGATGACCAACAGCCCGGATACTGCGTGCGTGGTGCTTGGCATCATGTACGGTGGCCATACTGCCACGGCAATCAACCTTGTTGCCGGCAATGATACGATTGCCTACGTGCTGGGCCATTCAGGTGCCCGGCTCGCTTTCATTCAGCCAAACACCCGCGAAACCGTCAAACAGGCCCTTGAGACCAGCGATGGGTGCCCGCAACTGGTCGAGGTAGGGCCTGAGCTGTTTGACGCCGCCCCGGAGCCGGGACAGATGGCTCTGGCCAGTGGTAGCGACGACGGACTGCTGATGTACACCTCCGGCACCACGGGCCGGCCCAAGGGGGTGGTGCTTCGCCAATCGAGCCTGCTGGCGGGCGGGCTGAACGCAGCTATTGCGCATCAGCTTGGCCCGGAAGACAGGGCCATGTGCGTGCTGCCGCTCTACCATATCAACGGACTGTGCGTGACCGTGTTTTGCCCGCTTGTCTCGGGCGGCAGCGTCGTGATGCCGTTACGGTTTTCGGTGTCGAGCTTCTGGCAAACCGTCCGCCAATATGGCTGCACCTGGTTCTCGGTGGTGCCAACACAGATTTCCTACCTGTTGCATGACACCGCGACCGACCCGGAGATGGTCCGATCTCTGGACCGGCTGCGCTTTGCCCGCTCGGCATCGGCGCCGCTTGCGCCGGATGTGCAGGAAGCGTTCGAGGCGCGCTTTGGTGTGCCTGTCGTGGAGACGATGGGGCTCACTGAAACCGCCGCCCAGATACTCTCCAACCCGCTGCCACCCGGCGTGCGCAAGATCGGATCTCCGGGCATTGCGTACGGAAATGAGGTCATCATCGCCGACGCAAGCCAGATCGAGGTTGCGCGAGGCGAAGAGGGCGAAGTGCTTGTGCGTGGTCCAAACGTGATGCGATTGTACCTCGACAACGAAGAGGCAACCGCCGCCGCGCTGACTGCAGATGGCTGGCTGCGTACGGGTGATCTCGGCCGCATGGATGAAGACGGGTATGTCTTTATTACCGGGCGGCTGAAAGAGCTGATCATCAAGGGGGGCGAGAACATCGCGCCCCGGGAAGTGGACGAAGCACTGTACGCCCACCCGGACGTTATCGAGGCGGCGGCTTTTGCCTGTACCTGCAAGAACTATGGCCAGCGGGTCGAGGCCGGGGTTGCCGTGCGCGAAGGCGCCAGCGTTTCCGAGCAGGACCTCATCGATCTGTGCAACCACAAGATCGGTAAATTCAAGTCGCCCGACCGCATCCATTTCCTCACCGAGCTTCCCAAGGGTCCGTCAGGAAAGATCCAGCGCCGCAAGTTGCAGGAAGAATATGGCGGATGAGCTGTGTGGCGCGCGACCTGGCCAAGTGATCGTCAACCTGCAGCTTCGACCTTATGGCTGCCGGGCAGCGAAAGGACCACCAGCGCCGGTTCGCTCAATCCTGCTTCAGAGAACGGGCTGGACAGCGAAATCCACAGTCCCAATTGCTTCTTGCCCGCCTTGAGCGCGTGGACGAACGGATTGTCTGGCAGCTTGATCAGATGATCGCCTTTTCCAGCACGGGTTGATTGCGCTCGATCCGGTCATGGTGAAACAGGGTGAGGTCGAGGGTGCGATATTCGCCATAGGTCAGCCACTCGCTGACACCGCGACCCATGGCCGGTGATTGTTGCAGGCCATGGCCGGAGAAGCCGTTGACGAAGATGAAGTTCGAGACCACAGCGTGCGGGCCGGTGATCGCGTTCTGGTCGAACAGATTGTAGGCATAGTGTCCGGCCCATTCGCTGGTGACCTTGACTGCCTCGAACTGCGGGATGCGGGTGGCAATGGTCGGCCAGATGAACGACTGCCACAAATCATGATCCATTTCGAAGTCGTCGAATTCGACTGCCGGGTCGTAGTCGGCATGGCCGCCGGCCAGGTAGGTGCCGCCGCCGTTTTCACGCACGGCCACGCCGGAAGGGTCGATGGTCAGGGGCAGGTCGCGGTCGAGAGGCTTCTCGGCCTTGAAAATGTAGGAGAAGCGCTTGCGCGGTTCGACGGGAACGTGGATACCTGCCATCGCCGCAGTCACGGCCGCGCGTGGTCCTGATGCGTTGACCACGTGACCGCAGGACACCACCTCGCCGGACTTGAGTGTTACCGATTCAACCCTGGTGCCGGCGGGGTTCAACGACATGGCGACAACTTCGTTGGTCACGTACTCGACACCGGCCTCGCGCGCCTGGCGGCGGAACCAGTCGAACACGGTTGCGCCGTCCCAGTAGCCTTCGTCCACCAGGTTGATCGAGCCGAGCACGATGTCGTCGACGTTGTAGAACGGATAGCGCTCGCTGATCTCAGCCGGGGTCAGCAACTGTGTTGCCGCGCCGGCGCCGTTCTGCATCTTCTGAAGATCGCGCAGGACACCCGCAAACTGGTCATCGCCTGCCAGATAGAGATAGCCGAACGACCGGATGGCGATGTGCGGCACGCGTTCGTCACCGCCCATGCTGGCCGGCAGGTCCCTGATGAAGTCAGCGGTATACTGCGATATGCGGATATTGAGTTCGGTTGAGTACTGCTGGCGAATGCACGAGTTGGTGTGTGCGGTGGAGCATTTTTCGTAGGCCGGGTCGCGCTCGACGACGAGCACCGATCCCTTGAAGTCCGGGTTTTTGGCCAGGAACCAGGCGCTCGATGAACCCATGATGGCACCGCCGACAATGACCACGTCATAGGACGGCTTCGATGGCGTGACCGATGGTTGCCCTTTCAGCATCAGAAAACCTCCCCGAGCCGGGCGCGCTGCAGGATTGCATCGATCTCGTCCCGTGCGAGACCATAGTGGGTGGCGGCATAGTCTGCGGTAATGTAGCCCAGCGCCAGATCACGGTGGACTTCCTCCCGTGCGCGCTCGCTCGGATCGCCATAACCGGCACCGCCTGGAAATGCCATCATCACCTTGCGGCCGTGTGGCACGTGCTGGCGGCCCTTGCCGCGCATGGCCGTGCCGTCGTCAAGGCCTATGGTGGTGGGTGCGCCTGCCTCGCCACCGCGCCGGCCGCGGGCAGGGTGGCGCACTCGGTCGAACATGGCGGAGATATCGAACTCGTGGCCTTCGCGCGCGCCGACTTCCATGTACTGGCCAAGGCCGCCGCGCCGTTTGCCGGCGCCACCGCTGTCGGGGCGCAGTTCCTTGCGCCAGATGATGACGGGGCCGACCTGCTCGGTGGCCTCTGCCGGCATGGTCATGACGCCGGAGGGGAAGGCCGTGGCGCTCATGCCGTCCAGTCCGGGACGCGCGCCGGCACCGCCCGAGTTGAACGTCAGAACCTCGGCGCGCACCGCATCGGGCGGGGCGGGGGCATCGGTGCGCGGACGCAACGATATCTGGAAGTTGCACAGGCTGCCGGCACCTTCCGCCGGGACGAGACCCGGCAGCAGCTTGTCCAGTGCGTCGTAGACGGTGTCCGGCACCATGTGGCCGATGACATGGCGCAGGGCCACGGGGGCAGGGTGGAGTGCGTTGACGATGGAATTGACCGGTGCGGCGATCTCGAACGGTGCGAGTGAGGCCGCGTTATTGGGGATTTCCGGCGCGATGGCGCACTTCAGCGCGTAACAGGTATAGGCCTTGGTATAGACAAGCGGCACGTTGATGCCCTTCTTGTCGACGCCGCTGGTGCCTTCCCAGTCGCAGAACATCCGATCTTTCTCGATGCTCAGCTTCACCTTCAAATCAATCGGAGTGTCGTAGCCGTCGATGCGCATGTGGCCATCAGCCGTGCCGGGCTTCAGCGCGTTGATGCGCTCCAGCGTGGCGATCCGGGAATTGGTCAGGATGAATTCGGAAATACCGTCAAGGTCCGTCAGGCCGAACTCGTCCATCATGCCGGTAAGACGGCGATGGCCGACCTCGTTGCATGTGGCAAGGGCGTAGATGTCGCCAATCAACTGGTCAGGCTCGCGCACATTGCTGCGCAGCATCTTGACCAGGGTCCGGTCAACCTCGCCGCGCTCTGCGAGTTTCATGACCGGTATGTGAATGCCTTCCTCGTAGACCGAGTTGGCGTCGGCTCCGAAGCCGCGCCCGCCAATGTCGGTGATGTGGGCGGTGCAGGCGAAGAAGCCGACGAAGCGGCCCTTGTAGAACGATGGCGTGACGACAGTGATGTCGTGCAGGTGGCCGGTGCCTTCCCACGGGTCGTTGGTGATATAGACGTCACCTTCGAACATGTTCTGGCGGCCGATGCGGCGGATGAAATGTCCTACCGATTCCGCCATGGCGTTGACATGGCCTGGCGTGCCGGTGACGGCCTGCGCCAGCATCTCACCCTTGTCATTGTAGACGCCGGCGGACAGGTCGCCTGCCTCGCGCACAGAGGTGGAGAACGCGGTGCGTACCAGCGCCTGTGCCTGTTCCTCGACCACCGAAATCAGGCGGTTCCACATGACCTGGTAGGCAACCCTGGAAATGTCAGACATTGGATGCCTCCCGGGCCGTGCCGGCGCCTTGCTTGATGGTGATATCGAGGGTGCCGTCGGCCTGCGCGATCAGTTGGCGGCTGGACGGCAGGACCACCGTGGTCTCGTCTTCGGTAACCAGGGCAGGACCGGCAATGGTCTGGCCTGTCGAGACGGCGGAGCGTTCCACGACGTCAGCGTGAACCGGTTTGCCAAGTGCGGGTTCAAACAGCTGGCGATTGCCGTTCGCGCCAGCCGCGGTGCCGGGCCTGGCAGGGGCCAGCCGGATCGCCTTTGGTGGTTGGGTGAAGGCGTTGACCGACCACACGGTGATCTCGGCCTCCATGCCCTCAACCGAGCGGCCGAACAGGCGGACATAGTCAGCCTCGAACAGCTTCAGATAGGTTTGCGCATCGGGGTTGGCGGCCTGTTCGGCTGAAAGCTGGACCGGGATTTCCCAGCCCTGGCCCTTGTAGCGCATGTAGACCTTGTGTTCGGCCAGAATGGTAGCGTCCTTGTCGCATGAACGCACGAAGGCGCGCGCCTCGGTTTCCATGTCGCGGAACAGCGCCTTTACCGCGCCGGCATCGAACTTGCCGATCGTCATGAATACTGAGCGGTTGGCCTCGAAGCTGAAGGGTGCACGCAGAAACCCGATGGCCGAACCGACGCCTGCGCCCACCGGCACGAGGCAGCGATCGATGCCCAGCTTTTCGCACAACCGTGCAGCATGAAGCGGTGCTGCGCCGCCAAACGCGATCATGGTGTATTCGGACAGGTCCTCGCCGTTCTCCACCGCGTGCACGCGCGCGGCGTTGGCCATGTTTTCATCAACCACTTCCGCCAGTCCCCAGGCCGCTTCGGTGGCGTCCATGTCGAGGCGTTCGCCGATATGCGCCTTGAGTGCGCCTGCTGAACTGTCGGGGAACAGCCTGATCGAGCCACCGGCAAAATTGTCGGGATCGAGCTTGCCGAGCACGAGGTCGGCATCGGTTACGGCAGGGCGTTCCCCGCCCCGGCCATAACAGGCCGGTCCCGGCTCCGAGCCTGCGCTTTCCGGCCCGACGCGGATCTGGTTGAGCACATCGACGTGGGCCAGCGACCCGCCACCTGCGCCAATCTCGACCATGTCGATGACGGGGATGGAGATCGGCATGCCCGATCCCTTCTTGAAGCGGTAGGTGCGGGCGACCTCGAACACGCGCGCGGTCTTGGGCGTGTAGTTGCGGATCAGGCAGATCTTGGCCGTGGTGCCGCCCATGTCGAAGGAGAGCACTTTCTCAAGCCCATGACGCGCAGCGATGTCGGCGGCGAAGATCGCACCGCCGGCCGGACCGGACTCGACCAGGCGCACCGGAAACTCGGCTGCACTTTCCAGCGACATGATGCCCCCGCCCGAGTGCATCATGAACACCGGGCACTCGGCGCCCTCAGACGCCAGCCTGTCCTTCAGCCTGCCGAGATAGGACTTCATCAGCGGCTTGATGTAAGCGTTGGCGATGGTGGTGTTGAAGCGCTCGTATTCGCGCATCTGGGGCGAGACTTCGGAGCTTATGGACACCATGACGCCTGGCAGTTTTTCCGCCAGGACGTCACGGATCAGCTTTTCATGGGCATCGTTCACATAGGAATGCAGCAGACCAACAGCGATGCTGTCATAGCCTGCGAGTTTCAGATCATCAGCCAGGGTTTCAACCTCGGCCCGGTCAAGCGGAATGAGCACCCTGCCGGTGGCTTCCATGCGCTCGGCGACCACATGGCGGCGGTTACGCGGTAATAGCGGGTCCGGCAGCTTGAGGTTCAGATCGTACTGCTCGAAGCGGCTTTCGGTGCGCATCTCGATGACATCGCGGAAGCCTTGCGTGGTGATGAAGGCGGTCTTTGCGCCGCGCCGTTCGATCAGTGCGTTGGTGGCCAGAGTGGTGCCATGGATAACTTGATCGATGCTGGAGGCTGCAACACCCGACTTGGCACAAACCCGGTGCAGACCCTCGACGATGGCATCCTCGGGGGCTGCGTAAGTGGTCAATACCTTGGTGGAATGGAGGGTGCCGTCTGTCTCCAGCACGACATCAGTGAAGGTGCCGCCGATATCTACGCCTAGGCGCGTGCGCGATGCAGTCATTGGGTGTTCCTGTGCGATAACTCAGGCGATGCTATCGTGACAAGATGATTTAATCGAATTATTTTGCTTGATAAACAGGATCACGTTTTGTGATGGTGTGTGGGCCATGCGATCAATCAACATCAAGCAGGTGGAAGCCTTCGTGCTGGCGGCGGAACTGGGCAGTTTCCGCCGCGCCGGTGATGCGCTGAACACCACGCAACCCAACATTTCCGCCCGCATAGCCGCTCTCGAAGGGTTGTTGAACCGCAAGCTGCTCGACCGCGATGCAGGTTTCGTCACCCTGACACCGGCGGGAAGCGCGCTGATCGGCCAGGCGCGGGCCATCCTCGCCTCGGTTGACGACCTGCTGGTTGCGGCCAACGAGCCGGAACTGTTTCACGGACGGTTGAGGCTGGGCGTTACCGAGATGATCGTCCACTCATGGCTTGCCGATTTCCTGGCGGCGTTCAGCGCGCGCTTTCCGAACGTTGATACCGAATTGCTGGTGGATTTCTCGGCCAACCTTTCCGAGGCACTGAACCACCGGACCATTGATCTTGCCCTGCAAAGCGGACCGTTTGAAACCCGGACGTCGGGCTCAATGGAACTGGGTGCCTATCCACTTGCCTGGGTTGCGTCGCCGCGGCTGGGGCTTGGCGCAACGAAACTGACGATTGACGAGTTCGCCCGGTTTCCGATCCTGACCTATGCCACACATACCCAGCCATACCGGCAGATGGCGCACTATTTTCGCAACGACAGCAATGTGCGGGTTCGATTGATGCCGTCCACCAACCTTGCCGCCAGCCTTAAGATGACGCTGGAAGGACTGGGCATTGCCTGCCTGCCCCAGGTCATGGTCGGTGACCTGATATCGACGGGCGACTTGCAGCGGCTGGATTTCGCATGGTTGCCGGACGATCTGGTGTTCGAGGCGCGATTTGACCGCGTTCGCGCGCCGCACTACGTCAAGGAAGCGGCGATGATTGCGGCAGAAGTGGCAGCTGATGTGGCATGGGCCTGATGGCAATGATGGGTTCATGGACAATGTGAGTGCCGCTGAAGTCATGCGCGTCAACGCTGATTCACGAGGCGGCGGCTGCCAAGCCACTTCATCCTGCTCCGTGCTCTTCATCTGCATCGAGCGCCCGCCGCAAGCGCCGGATCAGGACAGCGCGGCTCTTTTCGTCGGATTCGGCGGCAAGGGCTTCATTGATGTCGAGGATCAGGCGCGAAACGTCATTGTGCCAGTCAAGCCGTGCGACCTGCCCGGGCTGCAGTCGCGCGCGCGTCTCGCCGCCCAATCGCCTTGCCCCCTCGGACGTCAACTCAAAAGTCTCGTCCAGAACCGGCCGCAGGATCCTTGGTGTTTCTACCATTCCCGAGAGCCGAGCGGCCAGACCTTCGATCCCTGCCGGTTCGCCATGAACAAGGAACAGGTCGTGACTTAACGGCATCCGCGCCCTGATCCAGTCTGCAAGCTCGGGTCCGTCAGCGTGACCGGAATAGAGGTCGAGCGACCGGATGCGCGCCCGTACCACGAATTCCTCACCCTGGATGCGGACCGTGCGCGCACCGTTCTGCAGGATGCGCCCCAATGTGCCCTCGGCCTGATATCCCGTGAACAGGACCGTCGCCTCGTCGCGCCAGAGCCAGTTCTTCAGTCGGTGGCGTATTCGACCGGCCTCACACATGCCTGAGGCTGCTATGACGATGTGGAACTCCCGCAGCCGATCCAGGGCCTTGCTCTGCTCGACCGTCTCCGTGAAGTGCAGGTTGCGCGCACGAAGGCCCTTCATCAGGACGGCACCTTGTTCCAGTTCGCGGTGATGCCTTGCAAAGACCTTGGTGGCCTTTGTGGCAAGGGGGCTGTCTACATAGACCGGAATATCAGGCAGGTCCCCTTCGGCAATCAGGCGGCCAATGTCGCTGATCAGTTCCTGCGCGCGTTCGACCGCGAACGATGGTATCAGCAAGGCACCGTGCGGATGCATGGCAGCACGCACCTCCTCGCACAACAGCTCGCGGCGCGTCCTGGCCGTGGCATCGATGCGGTCAACGTCGCCATAGGTCGACTCGCAGATCAGGTAGTCGACACCGCTTGGCCCTTCGGGGTCGGCGTGCAGCAGCTTGGAGTCTGGTCCGATATCGCCCGAGAACAGAAGCCGCAGCGGGTCAGCGCCGTCCGCCTGAGCAATTTCGATCTCGATCGAGGCCGACCCAAGAAGGTGCCCGGCATTCCAGAAGCGCGCCCGCATGCCTGGCAGCACGTCAAACCAGTTGTCCAGATCATGTGGTCGGAACAGGTCCAGGCAAGCTACGACATCGTCACCATCATAGATCGGCTCCACCCGGTTGCGGTTGCGACGGGCGGCGCGGCGATTGAACTGTCTAACTTCGCTTTCCTGGATGTGGGCGCTGTCGGGCAGCATGACGCTGGCCAGGTCAGCCGTGGCAGGCGTCGCGTGGATCGGGCCGGTGAATCCGTGGCGTACAAGCTTTGGCAGAAGCCCCGAATGATCGATATGTGCATGACTGAGAATGACTGCAGCGACCTTGCCTGGTTCAAACGGAAAGGGACGATAGTTGAGTTCCTTTTCCGTCTTTGAGCCCTGGAACATGCCGCAATCGATCAGCACCTGGCCGGCCCCGGTCTGAAGCCTGAAGCAGGAGCCCGTAACAGCGCCGGCCGCACCGTGGAAGGTTAGACGGGGTTCAGTCACGGCGACATCCTTTCAGGCTTGAAGGCACACGCCATCACATCTGGAATACATAGGTACCTGGCGCTGCAGCAATTGGCGTAAGCCCCTGGTCCGGAGCGCCCGTCGCAGGCGGCGGCACGAGGCCATCGCTTCTGGTCTCCAGCCAATCCTTCCATGCGGGCCACCATGAGCCTTCGCGCGCTTCCGCCCCCGGCAGCCAGTTGTCTGGACCGACATAAAACGCCCCCGGCGGACGATGCGACCAGACGTAGTTGCGACGCGAATTTCCGGGCGCGTTGACGATGCCGCTGTTGTGCCCGCCGCTGGTCAGCACGAAGGTCAGGTCACAATCGGTAAAGAGTTTCGTCTTGTAGACCGAACGCCAGGGCGCGATATGGTCGGTCTCGGTCGCGACAACGAACATCGGGGTCGAAATACCCTTCAGTGCGATCACGCGCCCCTCGACTGCAAATCGCCCGGCCGTCAAGCGGTTCTCCAGAAACAGCCCGCGCAAATACTGCCCGTGCATCTTTGCGGGCATCCGCGTCGTGTCGGCCACCCAGACACCCATGTCGGTGGGTAGTTCTTCCTGGCCAAGGAAATACCGACGCACAGCCCGTGACCAGATCAGATCCTCGGAGCGGATCGTGGAAAAGGTACGCGCCATCTGCGGGCGGTCCAGGTACCCCTGATCCCACATCATGTCTTCCAGAAATGCGACCTGGCTTTCATCGACGAACAGGAGCAGTTCGCCGGCTTCGGCAAAATCCACTTGCGCCGCCATCAGCGTTATGCTGGCCAGCCGGTCGTCGCCGTCTCGCGCCATTGTGGCTGCGGCAATGGCCAGCATGGTGCCGCCAAGGCAGTACCCTACGGCATGGACCTTGCGGCCTGGCACGATCCGGCCCACGGCGTCCAGCGCCGCCATTACTCCAGTTGTGCGGTAATCTTCCAGCGAAAGGTCGGCCTGCGCCGTGGTCGGGTTGCACCAGGAGATCATGAAAACGGTGAAGCCCTGACCGACAAGGTACCTGACCATCGAATTATGAGGCGAGAGGTCGAGAATGTAATACTTCATGATCCACGCCGGCACGATCAGAATCGGCTCGGCATGTACCGTCGCAGTCTGCGGCGCATACTGGATCAGTTCGAAAAGTTCATTGCGATAGACGACCGCGCCCGGCGTGCACGCCAGACCCTGTCCGATCTTGAACCCTTCGGGCGCGGGATCGTGCGCATTGGTCAGGGTCTTGACCATGTCATGCATGAAGTGGGCTGCGCCGCCAGCCAGGTTTTGCCCGCCCGTTGCAATGGTCGATTCGATGATCTCCGGGTTAAAGGCCGGGAAGTTCGAAGGCGACAGCGTATCCAGCGCCTGGCGTGCCATGAACCTGACCCGGTTGGCATCCTCGAGCTTCAGGCCGCGCGATTGATCGGTCGCGTGGTGCCACCAATCCTGCACAGCGAGGAAGCCTTGCTGCCACAAGCTGAATGGCAGCTTTTGCCAGTCCGGGTGATCGAACCTGTGATCGTAAGGTTTCGGCTCGAACGGAGGCGAGGCGTCAGAACCGATGCGTGCGGCATGGGCCATCAGCTTGAGGGCGCTTTGCTGGGCGCGCTCGAACAACTCGAGCTGGCGTCCGGGCGACTCGCCCATATGAAAGGCCCAGTCGGTCCAGGCCTCGACAAAGGCATGTGTCGAGACACCTCCGCTCAACCGTGCCATAGCTGCCCGCACACCGCGATCAAGTGTCTGATGAGTGTGTTCTGCCGGATTCAAGCCAGACGACACGACCACGCTTGACGCCACGGGTTCGCGCGGCAGTGGTTCGGAAGGTTTCCCGCTTCTGGATTGCAAAGCCTGTGCCGGCATTGTCCACCTTTCGCGCCAAGTGGCAGCCATAGCTGCGTTCGACGTCCTCTCATATCGAACGGCATCAAAGCCGCACGGCAGTACCAGCCAACCACGCTAGCCGGTGAAGACGGATTGTGCATTGATCCAGAGCAAGCGAGACAGCGCCCGGTCATCAGTCAAGGCTGCATTCCTGCTCCAATGTTGGATCTCGGAGCAACTTCACGACGAACGCCATACAAATCTGGAGGAAGTTCGGGAGTTCAGATCCGCCTTGTTTAACGCACCTCTCACACCGTCAGAACCAGCCGTTTCCCACCTCGCAGGTGCAATCTCGCCCTCGATCAGGGCGTCGGAGCGACCACATTGGCGCAAAGCTGCTGCACTGCTCGCATCGCAGTGAAACGCAGCAGGCGGCAATTGCGTGATCGGTTGACCGAAACATGCCGGTCTGTCCAGGCAAGCATTCGCAT
>CAYMJJ010000009.1:32570-50909 GCA_964390445.1 uncultured Anderseniella sp. | reverse complement strand
ACCCGGTGACCGTGATCATCTCGATCCGCCAGCAGCAAGCCAGGGTCTACGCCGGTACCACGCTGATGGGCTCCACGCGCATTTCCTCCGGCAAGCCCGGACACGACACCCCGCAAGGCATCTTCTCGGTCCTGGACAAGCGCCGCTACCACGAATCGAACATCTATTCCGGCGCTGAGATGCCGTTCATGCAGCGACTGACCTGGTCCGGCATCGCGCTGCACGAAGGCCAGGTGCCCAACCACCCCGCCTCGCATGGCTGCATCCGCTTTCCCGGTGCGTTCGCCAGCGACCTGTTTCAACTCGAAACCCTGAACCGGCACGTGGTCATTGCCGATGACATGCCGGAAGTGCACGACGTCACCAGCCCGCTGCTGTTCCAGCCGCAATTGCCTCGCACCGCCAGCCTCGACGAGGCAACAGCCACGCCGGTCGAACAGCGCGCGGGCAAGCCGTTGCGCATCTATCTCACCCGCCACACCGGCAAGCACCGGCTTGAACGGGTCCAGCACATGCTGTCCCGGCTGGGCTTTTATGAAGGCACACCCGACGGCATCAACGGCCAGGAGACCTGGCGCGCCATCGTCCTGTTCCAGAAATCGGCCGGCATGAAGCCGACAGGCGTGATCCGGGGTCAGTTGCTGCCCGTGCTGGAAGCAGCCTACGGCGTTGAGGAAACCCCGCAAGGCCATCTCTATGTACGCCAGAATCGCGAGCCGGTGTTCGACATGCCGCTGCACCTGGACGGCGGCTCGGCGTTGCTCGGCACCCACCTTTTCACCATGGGCACACCATCACAGTCGGGCGGCGAGGCCGGCTGGACTGCCCTCACCGTCGATGGCCCCAACCAGCTTGGCGGCACCGGCGCCGCTCTTGAAGCGCTGGCCCGGTTCCAGGTGCCGGCAGAGGTCCGCACCCGCATCTCCAGCATGCTGACGCCGCATTCATCGCTGGCCATTTCCGATGTCGGCCTTGGCCATGAGACCGGTCAGGCCACCGATTTCATCGTGCTGACGCGATATTTCTTCGATTGATCCCCGCCGCCAGATCAGCCAGGCCTTGCCAACTGAACAGGTGCGCGGAGCGTTTGTACGTTTGATATCCCCACTTGCTGTGCGACGGTAGCCCCCAGACATGACCTTTGACCAGATCGTCCTCTTCGCCATCATGGGCGGCGTCCTCACCATGCTGGTGTGGGGCCGCATCCGCTACGACGTTGTGGCTTTCGGCGCGCTTGCGCTCGCCGTGATCATCGGGGTCGTGGACAAGGACAAGGCCTTCGAGGGCTTCGGTCACCCGGCTGTCATCATCATCGCGCTGGTGCTCATCGTGTCCAGGGCACTCACCCAGTCCGGCGCGGTTGATATGCTCACCAGCCGCGTCATCTCGTCGAGCCGGGGCATCACGGCGCATATCAGCATCATTGGCCTGGTGGGCGCCGGCCTGTCCGGCTTCATCAACAACGTGGCCGCCCTCGCGCTGCTGATGCCGGTCGACATGCAGGCCGCCGACAAGGCGAAGCGCCCGCGCGCAACCACCTTGATGCCGCTGTCCTTCGCAACCATCCTCGGCGGCATGGTCACGCTCATCGGCACCCCCACCAACATCGTGGTCGCACAGTTTCGCGGCAACGCCACCTTCAACGGCGAGGACATGGGCGCGGCTTATTCGATGTTCGACTTTGCGCCCGTAGGACTGGCCTGCGCCATTGCAGGCCTTGTATTCATCGCCACCGTTGGCTGGCGCCTTACCCCGGTCGACGCGGCGCGCAGCGCATCCGCCAAGGGCCTCGAAAACCTCGAGGGCTTCGTGATGGAAGTGCAAGTGCCCGAAGACTCACCCGCCATCGGCCAGAAAGTCCGCGACCTCTACCCCAAGGCCGACGAGAACGACGTCTACATTCTCGGTATCATCCGCCGCGGTGAACGCATGCCCGGATCAGGCCGGGGCATCGAGGTGAAGAAGGGGGACATACTGGTCCTTGAAGCAACCCCGACCGCACTGGAATCGTTCGCCAACGAACTCAAGCTGTCCTATTCAACTTCCTCCACGCATACCGGCGTGCTGACCGGCACTCTCGCCATGACGGAGTGCGTGGTGGCATCGGGAGCGCGCATCGATGGCCGCTCGGCCCACGATGTGCGCCTGCTCTACCGCCAGCAAACCATGCTGCTTGGCATCGCGCGTGCCGGCCGGCAGACCCGTGAACGCATCCGCCGGATGCCGCTCAAGCCGGGCGACGTGCTGTTGCTGATGGGACCGAAGGACACCTTGCCCGGCGTCATCGACTGGCTCGGCTGCCTGCCGCTGGCCGGCCGCGACCTGCCGGTCACCCAGCGCCAGAAAGCCGGTGTGTCGATCGTCATCTTCGCTGCTGCCATCATCGCCTCCAGCCTCGGCTACGTGTATCTGCCGGCGGCGCTGGCAGCCTGTGTCGCGCTGTATGCACTGCTTCGCATCATTACCCTCAACCAGATCTACGAAGCGGTCGAATGGCCGGTCATCGTGCTGCTGGCTTCGCTCATCCCCATCGGTGCCGCAATCGAAAGCTCCGGCGGCACCCAGCTCATCGCCAACGGCATCGTCAGCCTGACCGGGGGCTGGCCAACCTGGGGCATCCTGCTGCTGCTGATGGTCGTCACCATGACATTGTCGGACGTACTCAACAACGTCGCGACCGTGCTGGTCGCCGCTCCCGTGGCCATCAGTATCGCCGAGAAGATCGACGCCAACCCGGACGCCATGCTGATGGGCGTGGCGGTGGCGGCATCATGTGCGTTCCTCACGCCCATCGGCCACAAGAACAACACCATCATCATGGGCCCTGGTGGTTATCGCTTTGGTGACTACTGGCAAATGGGCCTGCCGCTGGAAATCATCATCCTGGCGGTCGGCATGCCCATGATCATGCTGGTGTGGGGGCTGTAACCGTTACTGGAACGCGCCGCTACCCCAGCCGCGAATGAGCTGTGGGGCGGCAGGGTCAACCGGCAAACCGGCGGTCAGTTGCACCTGCAAGAACTCCGGCGGTACGCTGACATTGTGCGGGAAGAACACGTACTGATAGTCCTTCACCCCAACGGTTGGCGGCTGCCGGTACTGCTCGAAATAGTCATAACCCGTCTTCAGGTTGCGCCAGTAGGCAGCGTGCGGGCTGCCGGCGTGGGCGATCAGGTTATGTTCGGTCATCCGGAACGGATAGGCATGAACCGGAAACTCGCCCTGGCCTTGCAGGAACGCTTCACGCGCCAGCGAGAACAGTTCCTTCACCTGCTCGTCGTTGATTGCATAGCATCCCGCCGAGCGGCATCCGCCATGTACCATCAGGTGCGTACCCGTACGCCCCAGCGCCTTGTCGTAGGCGTTCGGAAAACCGATGTTGAACGAAAGATAATATTCCGAATTGGGGTTCATCTGGCGCTGCGACACCATGTAGTAGCCCTCGGGTGCCTGCTTGTCGCCCTCCTTGATCTTCGGCCCGAGCACGCCCGACCGGCTGCAGATCTGGTAGTTCCGGAAATGCACGTAAGGCCCGAACGGCTGTTGCAGCCAGACCTCCATGATGTTTTCTTCCTTGAACACCCTGACCAGCAGCGGCGCCCCGACCTTGAGGTTGTTGGCGGCGAGGTCCGCCATCACCTTCGGCGACAACGGCTCGAGCGACTTGTGCGTGCCCGCACTGCATCCGGCCAGCGCCACACCGCACGCCGCAACCAGGCCAGCCACCAGGGCGCGCCGGTCAGGCCGTTCCAGCTTGTCGGAAGCGAAATCCATCATCTATCCCATTGCAGCATCAGTGCCGGCGGGCCTGGACCTCGCGGCGTCTCACTGTGCGTCAACATCCGCTAACGTTCAATTAACCACGTACGACTTGTCAGCCACCTTTACCGAGGGCACCCGGCGTTCGCGCTCGAAGGCGTCATAGCCGGGCTTCAGCATGGTCCAGAACTGATGCCAGCGGTGGCCCTTGTGCCGGGCAAGAGCGGCAGAAGTCAGGCGAAAGGGAAACGCGTGAACGTCCACCTTTTTCTGCCCGGATTTCAGCGCTGCCTCGACCAGCCGGTACACCACCTCGACCTCGTGATCACGGATGGCATAGCACCCGGCTGAGGTACACCCGCCATGCACCATCAGGAATGAACCCGTGCGCCCGAGCGAGCGGTCGAAGCGGTTCGGGAAGCCGAGGTTGAACGACAGGTGATGGCGCGAGTTCGGGTTGAGCTGGGCGCGTGTCACCGTATAGAAACCTTCAGGTGCCTGCTTGTCGCCCTGCTTCAGCTTGGGTCCCAGCCGGCCCGACCAGCGGCAAACGGTGATGGTGCGGAACAGCTCCCAGCCGTCTTGCCCCTTCATCCACAATTCCAGCTCGCTGGTCTGCTTGAAGATGCGGATGAACACCGGCATGCCGGGTTTCAGGTCACGCCCGGCAAGTTCCTCCCAGGCCACCAGCCGGTGGCGTTCAGGCTTCGGCAACGTGATCCGGTCAACCACGCGCCGGTTCTCGGGAATGGACATGAACGCCCAGGCACTCGCTGCAAGTACAGCGATAACGAGCAGCAGTTTAACGAGACGTACCATCCTGTTTGCCGTCCGGAGCCGTTAGCAAGTGATACAATCCTTGCATAAAACGGCAGCTTTACGGCGTCATGTCAGACCAGGCTACACGCCGAGGTTGCGCCCGATGGCCAGGAACTTGTCACGCCGCTGCTGGCGGATTTCAGCCGCGCTCATCTGCTTGAGCGGCTCCAGCGCGGCAGCAATCGCGTCCGCCGCCGTTACCATGGCAATTTTGCGCGCGCGGTGCGCCCCGCCCACCGGTTCCGGCACGATGGTGTCGATCACGCCGAGCTCCTTCAGATGCGCAGCAGTGATCCGCATGGCCGTTGCCGCCTCGTTGGCGCGTGCTGAATCATGCCACAGGATCGAGGCTGCCCCTTCGGGCGAAATCACTGAATAGATTGAATGTTCCAGCATCAGCACGGCGTTTGCGGTGGCAATTGCAACGGCCCCGCCAGACCCGCCTTCGCCGATGATGGTGGCGACGATGGGCGTGCCCAGGCCCAGGCATGCATCGGTCGAGCGAGCAATCGCCTCGGCCTGGCCGCGCTCTTCCGCACCGATGCCGGGGTAGGCGCCGGCCGTATCAACGAAGGTCAGCACCGGCAGCGTGAAGCGCTCGGCCAGTTCCATCAACCGCACCGCCTTGCGATAGCCCTCGGGCCGCGCCATGCCGAAATTGTGTCTGAGGCGGGATTTGGTGTCGGAGCCCTTTTCCTGCCCGATCACCACCACCGGCTCACCGCGAAACCGGCCCAGACCGCCGATCACCGCTTCGTCCTCGGCGAACTTCCGGTCACCTGCAAGCGGGGTAAAATCTGTAATGAGTTCAGCGATATAGTCGCCCGTGTGCGGCCGGTCAACGTGCCGCGCGACCTGCGTTTTCTGCCACGGATCGAGGTTGGCATACAGGTCTGCCAGCGACTTCGCGAGCTTGGATTCGAGCTGGCGGATCTCGTCGCCGATCGAAACCTGGCCGTCTTCGCCGTCCTCGCCGATCGATTTCAACTCGGCGATCTTGCCCTGCAACTCGGCAATGCGTGTTTCAAAATCCAGAAATGTCTGCATGTCCGCCAGACGCCAGAACTCAGTGAGAATTGGCCCGCAAACTGGCGAGTACGCCTTCTTGTGTCAACTGGCGATTTGGCAAGGCACTAGCGGGCCAGCGGGTGGTGCGTCTCAACCACGTCGCGCAGTTTTTCCGGCAGCACGTGGGTATAGATCTGCGTGGTTGAGATATCGGCATGGCCGAGCATCTGCTGCACCGCGCGCAAATCTGCCCCGCCTTGCAGCAGGTGACTGGCGAAGGCATGGCGCAGCACGTGCGGGGAAATGGCCTCCGCATCCAGCCCCGCCTGCCGGGCAGCGTCCTTCAGCAACAGCGCAAAATGCTGCCGCGTCAGGTGTTTTTCCTTGCCGCGCGAGGGAAACAGCACCTGGCCTGCCGGCAGGTCACGCCCGTCCGTTGCCTTCTTCAGTTCTGCCAGCCATTGCGATATCGCCTGCCGCGCCAGCGGCGACAGCGGCACGAGGCGTTCACGCCCGCCCTTGCCGCGCACGGTGATGAACCGGTCATCCCCCGACACCATGCCGACCGTCAGCGAAACCAGCTCGGATACCCGCAAACCCGTGGCATAAAGCACCTCGATCAGGCAGGCGAGCCGTACAGCCTTGCCCCGTGCCCGATCACTACGCGCAACCACCACTCCACCACGCACGCTCGCCAGCAGCCGGTCCGCCTGGCCCACCGACATCACCTTCGGCAAGCCCCGGTCGCGCGACGGCGACGAGATTACCGTGGCCGGATCATCGCCCGTCACACCTTCGGCATAGGCAAACTTGTGCAGTTGCCGCACCGCAGACAACCGCCGCGAAACCGTGGACTTGCTCAGGCCTTCTGACTGCATCGAGGCCAGGAACGCGCGGATGTCCTCGCTGCCGGCACCATCGAGCGGGCGCTGCCTGGCCGCCATGAAACCTGCATACAGTTCAAGGTCGCGGGTGTACGCAGCCAGCGTGTTGCGCGATGCGCCGCGCTCTGCACTCATCATTTCAAGAAACGCCAAAACCAGCCGCCGGTCACCCGGCTGCACGTGCGTTACGGCTTGTTCAGTTGTCGAAAACCGCATGCGGCAACCGCTTGATCACTTCCTGTTGTGGAGGCGGCGCTGCAGACAGCCACCACACGGCACCATACCCGGCACCAGCCAAGCACAGCATGATTAACAGAAAGCGAAGGCTGTCAGGCATGGCTGGATCGACCTTGGTTTCATGTGGTGCACATCAGGCTCCGGCGAATGCCCAGTGTGCACACCCGCAGACTGCTTTGCAAAAAACTTTGCGGTCTGCGACGCCTGTCTATTATAAGACAGCCCCAAGCGGGCCTGTGCCCGGCCCCTGCAATAACGTGCGGATTTCGTGTCACAGCCGAACAACATCGATGAACTGGCCGCCAGGGTCACCGGACACCTCAATGGCCGCAGCATCGTGCTCATCGGCCTGATGGGCGCTGGCAAGACCACCGTGGGCCGCCGCCTTGCCAGCCGCCTGCACCTGCCATTCGTGGATGCCGACCATGAAATCGAGGAAGCTGCGGGCAAGTCGATTCCGGAAATTTTCGAAGAACACGGCGAGCAGTATTTTCGCGATGGTGAACGCCGCGTCATCGACCGGCTACTGCAGGACGGCACCCGCGTGCTGGCAACGGGCGGCGGTGCCTACATGAACGCCGAAACCCGTGATGCCATCGCGCGCAATGGCATCGCGTTGTGGCTGAAGGCGGATTTCGACCTGTTGATGAAGCGCGTGCGCCGCCGGTCCAACCGGCCGCTTTTGAAGAATGCAAACCCGGAAAGCGTGATGCGCCGGCTCATCGATGAACGTTATCCGGTTTACGCCCTGTCGGATGTTGTGGTGGAAAGCCGCGACGCCCCCCACGACCAGATCGTGACCTTGTGCCTTGAGGCGCTGGCCGACTGGGTCGAGCAACACACATCAAGACAGAGCGCAAACGCATGACCATGACCGCGCCGTCAGCCAGCAGTACCGCCCGCGCCAGTGTCGACGTGTCCCTGGGCGAGCGCAGCTACGTCATCACCATTGGCGAGGGCCTGTTGCATCATGCCGGCGAGACGCTGCGTCCGCTGCTGGCAAGGCCACTGACCGCCATCATCACCGATGAAAACGTTGCCAGGCATCATCTTGCCACGCTGAAGTCCAGCCTGGATGCCGCCGGCATTGTCCACAGCGAACTGGTGCTACCTGCCGGTGAGGCCACCAAGAGCCAGCAATACCTGATGCAGGTGTGCGATTTCATCCTCGGTGCCGGCATCGAGCGCGCCGATACGGTGATTGCCTTCGGCGGCGGTGTGATCGGAGACCTCGTCGGCTTTGCGGCTGCCATCGTGCGCCGGGGCGTGAACTTCGTTCAGATCCCCACGTCCTTGCTGGCCCAGGTGGACAGTTCGGTCGGCGGCAAGACCGCCATCAATTCGCCCCACGGCAAGAACCTGATTGGCGCGTTTCATCAGCCGGTTGCCGTGCTGGCCGACATCGAGGTGCTCATTACCCTGCCGCCACGTGAACTGGCCGCCGGCTATGCCGAAGTGGCCAAGTACGGCCTTCTTGGCGATGCTGACTTTTTCGACTGGCTTGATACCGCCACAGACCGGATTTTCGCAGCCGATCCGCAAGCCCGCGTCCAGGCCATCCGCACCTCGTGCGAGGCCAAGGCCCGCATAGTTGCCGCCGATGAACATGAGCATGGCGAGCGCGCCCTGCTCAACCTCGGTCACACCTTCGGCCACGCACTGGAGCGCGCCACCGGATACTCGGACCTGCTGCTGCATGGCGAGGCGGTGGCCATCGGCATGGCCCAGGCGTTCCGGTTTTCCGAGCGGCTGGGGCTGTGCCCGGCTGGCTGTGCCGCCCGGGTCGAGGCGCACCTGAAATCGGTCAACCTGCCAGTGACCCTGTCCGGAATCCGCCAGCACCTGCCCACAGCCAATGAGCTTATTGCGATGATGCGGCAGGACAAGAAGGCCTCAGGCGGAAAGATTACCTTCATCCTGGTCAACGGCATCGGCAACGCCTTCATTGAAAAGAACGTTGACGAGGCCCATCTCAAAGCCTTCCTCGAAGAAGAGTTGAACCTCTCATGACACTGACACTCGGCATCATGCTCGGCGCAGCACTGGGCCTGATCATCCTGTCTGCCTTCTTTTCCGGCTCCGAAACAGCACTGACGACCTCGTCACGCGCGCGCCTGCACGAGCTTAACAAGCGCGGCAACAGCAAGGCTGAAAAGGTGCTGAAGCTGAAGGAACAGCCCGAGCGGCTTATCGGCGGCATCCTGCTGGGCAACAACCTGGTCAACATTCTCGCCTCGTCACTGGCCACCACCGCGTTCCTGCAACTGTTCGGCGACTCCGGCGTGGTTTGGGCCACCCTTGTGATGACAGCGCTGGTGCTGGTGTTCGGCGAGGTGATGCCAAAGACCTACGCGATTGTTTACCCGGAGCGGTTCTCGCTGGCCGTGGCCCCGGCAATCGGCATTGTGGTGCGGTTGTTCGCGCCGATCGTGATGGGCGTCGAGTTGATCGTACGCAAGGTACTGGCGGTCTTCGGGGTCGACCTGGCAGACAACACCAACATCCTGTCGCCCCAGGAAGAAATCCGGGGCGCCATCGACCTCCACCACAAGGAAGGCGCGGTGAAGAAAACCGACCGCGACATGCTTGGTGGCGTGCTGGACCTGTCCGACCTGGAACTCGCCGACCTGATGGTCCACCGTACGCGCATGTTCTCACTCGACGTGGAGATGTCGAGCGACGACATCATCACCGAACTGCTCAAGTCCGGTTTCTCGCGGGTGCCGATGTGGAAGGACAACCAGGACAACATCATCGGCATCCTGCACGCCAAGGACGTGCTGGCCGCCGTTCAGGCCAGCAAGGGCGACCTCGACAAGGTCAACATCCGCAACCTGTGCTCAAAGGCCTGGTTCGTGCCCGACACGACCACCGTCAAGGCGCAGCTGTCTGCCTTCCTGCGCCGCAAGAGCCACTTTGCGCTGGTCGTGGACGAGTATGGCGAGGTGATGGGCCTGGTGACGCTGGAAGACATCCTGGAAGAGATCGTCGGCGATATCGCCGATGAACACGACGTCATCAGCGCCAACATCGCCCGCGAGGCATCAGGCTCGATGGTGGTCAACGGCGAACTGCAGATCCGCGATCTGAACCGGGCCAACGACTGGAACCTGCCAGATGACGAAGCCAACACCATCGCAGGCCTGGTGATTCACGAGGCCCAGATGATCCCCGACAAGGGCCAGGCCTTCACCTTCCACGGATTCCGCTTCGAGGTGGTGGGCAAGAAGCGCAACCAGCTCACGCGGTTGCGCATTACGCCGATCAGCGCCGCAGGCAAGCGCTGACCGGACCCGGCTTGCAAACCGGCTACAAGGTGCGGCACAGCCTCAGCGCATCATAAACCGCAGCAGCGACATTGCGCGAGGCGGCGGCATCGCCGATCCGGTACAATTCATAGTCATGGCCGGTGGCGGTGAGCGGTTGCGGCTTGCCCGCGATCAATGCGTCGATGTCCTTGACGCCCTTGTTGACCGCACCATCACGCATGGCCTGATAGACCTCGTCTGCCGCCAGCGTACCGTGATCAGTAACGATCTGGTCGGCCAAGCGCTCGATGTCTTCGCCGGTGAACTCGTTGTGCAGCACCGCCTTGAGGCGGTTGCCGTGCTTTTCGATGCGCACCAGTTCAAGGTCGCGCAGCACCTCGAAGCCGTGCTTGTAGACCTGCCGCTTCCAGCCAACCCGCTCGGCATAACCCTGCTCTTCGGCGACTGTTTCATCGAGCGTGACGAAAGTGACCGCGCGCCCTGCCAGCGCCAGCTTTTCGGCAGCCGTGATGGCCGAATGCCGCCCGGTGCCGTCATAGACCAGTACGTCGCCAGCCTGGGCCGCGTCCGAGCCGATCACGTCCCAGCTGCTGGTGGCGAGGTTCGCGCCCTCGAACCAGCCGGGGTTGGGCACCCCACCGGTGGCGATCACCACCACGTCGGGTGCCAGTGCTGCCACGTCGGAGGGTTCGGCAAGAGTGTTGTAGCGCACTGTGACGCCAAGCTTTTCGAGCTCGCTGACGCGCCAGTCGACCAGCCCCGCAATGTCCTTGCGCCACGAGGCATGGCGCGCCAGCAGCAACTGGCCGCCCGGTTGCGACGCAGCTTCCAGCACGGTCACATCGTGGCCGCGCTCGGCGCTGACACGGGCCGCCTCAAGCCCGGCCGGGCCTGCGCCCACAACCACCACCTTGCGCGCAGTCGCTGCCTTTTCGATGGTATGGCCACCGCTCAGCTCACGCCCCGTTGCAGCATTGTGCAGGCAGGTAGGCCGGTGCGCGCCCATGCAGTGGGTCGCGCCGACGCACGGCCGGATACGGTCTTCCTCGCCGCGCATCAGCTTGGCGACAAGGTGCGGATCGGCGATGTGCGCCCGGGTCATGGCAGCCATGTCGATCAGCCCGTCACGGATTGCATGGCGAGCCGTCGCCACGTCGGCGATGCGCGCGGCATGAAACACCGGGCGTGACATTTCACGCTTGAAGGCCCCTGCCTTGTCCAGCCAGGGCGCGATGCCCGAGGCCATGCTCGGCATGTTGTGCATGGCCAGTGCGTAGCTTGTATCCATCCGGCCATAGATGGCATTGAAGAAGTCGACGAGGCCTTCTTCCTCGAACATCTTCGCCACCGTCACGGCATCCTCGAAGGTCAGCCCGTCGGCGATGCCTTCATCGACGATGTAGCGCATGCCGACGAGGAACCGGTTGCCCGTGCGCCTGCGGATCTCGCGGTAAACCTCGAGCGCAAACCGCGCCCGGTTCTCAACGCTGCCGCCATACCTGTCGGTGCGCTTGTTCATCACCGGCGACAGGAACTGGCCCACCAGGTGCCCGCCGAACAGCGTCTCGATGCCGTCAAGCCCGCCTTCCTTGCAGCGGGCGGCAGTGTCGCCGAAGGCCTTGACCACCCGGTCGATATCGTACTGGTCCATCTCCCGCGGGATCGCCCGGTGACGGGTTTCGCGCACCGGCGACGGTCCGATCATTTCCAGCCAGTGATCGCCATAGGGGTCACCACGCCGGCCCAGGTGGGTGATCTGGCACATGATGGCGCAGCCATGCGCGTGGATGCGGTCGGCAAACCGCTGCAGGTGCGGAATGCAACCGTCATTGCCAAGGTGCAGTTGCCGGAAGGTGTTGGGACTGTCCGGTGCCACGTTGGACGAGCCGCCGAACATGGTCAGCGCCAGCCCGCCCTTTGCCTTTTCTTCGTGATAGGCCTGGTAGGCCTCCTGCGGATAGCCGTCCTTGTCGAGGCCGCAGGCATGGCTGGTACTCATGATGCGGTTCTTGAAGGTGACATGACCAACCGTAAGCGGTTGCAGGAGAGGATCATTCGCGGCTGGTTGCATGATGCAAGAACTTCCTTCAGGCGGGCTTCGCGGAAATTGCCAGCGCGTGAACGCGCTCCTTCAGTTCTTCGGCAAGAATCTCGTTGATCATCCGGTGGCGTGCGAGCGGCGTCTTGCCTTCGAACGCCTGCGCCACCACCTTCACCCTGAAATGGCTTTCGCCGTCGGGCCGCGCGCCGCTATGACCCGCATGCAGGTGCGACTCGTCGATCACCTCCAGCGACTGCGGCTGAAGCGCGGCCTCAAGCTTGTCACAAATTTTCTGTCCCACTGGCCCCAACGCCATATCGCCACCCTTTACCTCGCGTTTGCCGGTCAACGGTTATATAGTTTCCGACCTTGTTGATTCACCCGAAGTATCAAGACGAACACACTTGCCCGCAAGCACCACATGAAACTGAACTCGAAATATTTTGACCGCATCCGGATCAAGCCTGACAGCGACGAGCCCCGGCCCGAAGACATGCAGTGCGAATGGCCCGGCTGCACCGCACGCGGTGCCTTCCGCGCGCCCAAGGGCCGCAATGCGGAAGGCCAGTATTTCCAGTTCTGCATGAACCACGTGCGGACCTACAACAAGTCATACAACTATTTCGACGGCATGGGCGACAATGACATCGGCGACTGGATAAAGTCCTCCCATACCGGCCACAGGCCCACCTGGAAGCTTGGCGAGAACTCCTGGGCCGAGAACCGCCGCACCCGCGACCGCAAGGCCCAGACCGGGCCTGCAGGGCGCAAGGGCTTTCGCCACGACGCCGACTTCAAGGACCCGCATACCATGTTCAACGAGCATGCCGAGGCCTGGCGCGGGCGGGCTCGTGAAACGGCCCGGCCGATCCGCAACGCCGAGCGCAAGGCACTGGACACGCTGGGCCTTGAGACAGGGGCCACCGCAGAAGAAATCAAGACCCAGTACAAGACGCTGGTGAAACGGTTCCACCCTGACGCCAACGGCGGCAGCCGCGCCACTGAAGACCGCTTCCGCGAGATCGTCCAGGCCTATGATTATCTCAGATCTGCCGGTGTGTGCTGATTTGATCCAACGCAGGCGCTTGCACCCGGAACAGCGCCAGACTAAACATCAACCCGAATAATCCAGCCGATCGGCCCGGTCCCCCTCGCAGGCGGTGCCACGAGCCTGAATTCCCGGAGACTGTTTTCAATGAATGCCAAGACCAAGTCCGATGCACCTGGCCTGCCCGACAAGACCGTTTCGGTGCGCAAGGTCTTCGGGATCGACACTGACATCACGGTGCCCGCCTACTCGCAGTCCAACGAGTACGTGCCCGAGATCGACGAGGATTACCTGTTCAACCCCGAGACCACGCGGGCGATCCTGGCGGGCTTTGCCCACAATCGCCGCGTCATGGTGACGGGCTTCCACGGCACCGGCAAGTCGACCCACATCGAGCAGGTGGCCGCACGCCTCAACTGGCCGTTGATCCGCGTAAACCTCGACAGCCATATCAGCCGTATCGACCTCGTTGGCAAGGACGCGATCGTCATCAAGGACGGCAAGCAGGTCACCGAGTTCCGCGAAGGCATCCTCCCGTGGGCCTACCAGCACAATGTGGCGCTGGTATTCGACGAGTACGACGCCGGCCGCCCCGACGTGATGTTCGTCATCCAGCGCGTACTGGAAAGCTCGGGCCGGCTGACACTGCTGGACCAGAACCGCGTGATCCAGCCGCATCCGGCGTTCCGGCTGTTCGCCACCGCCAACACCGTTGGCCTCGGCGACACCACGGGCCTTTATCACGGCACCCAGCAGATCAACCAGGCCCAGATGGACCGCTGGTCGATCATCGTGCAGCTCAACTACCTGAGCCATGAGCACGAGTGCGGCGTGGTGCTGTCCAAGAACAAGTCTTTCAATACCAATGCCGGCAGGAAGACCGTGTCCAACATGGTGCGGCTGGCGGACCTCACCCGCAACGCCTTCATGGCCGGCGACCTGTCCACCGTGATGAGCCCGCGCACGGTCATCACCTGGGCGGAAAACGCCACCATCTTTGGCGACGTGGGCTTTGCCTTCCGGGTAACTTTCCTGAACAAGTGCGACGAGCTGGAACGCGCCCTGGTGGCCGAGTTCTACCAGCGCTGCTTCGGTGAAGAGCTGCCGCAAAGCTCGGCTGCCCTGCAGCTCGTCTGACCACAGCCAAGCGGAACCAGCGGACACCCCAAACCTTATGGCCCAGGATCGTGATGCACCGGCGGATACCTTCAAGCGCGCCCTGACGCTCGCCATGAAGACGATCGCGCAGGAGCCGGAGCTCACCTGCTCGTTCGGGGCCGAACAGGCCGGGCTGACCGACACGCGGGCCCGCCTGCCCCAGGTCACCAAGGATGCCACGCTGGCCGACCTGACTGTCACCCGCGGCCTGTCGGACGCCATGGCCATGCGGCTGGCCAACCACAACAAGCAGGTCCATGCCCGCTACCTGCCGGCCGGTCAGCACGCACGTTCGGTATACGAAGCCGTCGAGCAGGCGCGCGTCGAATCCATCGGTGCCCGCGCCATGCCCGGCATGGCCGGAAACCTCGACGCCATGCTGCAGAAGCGTTTTGCCGACAAGATCACCGGACCGCTGCAAAAGCGCGAGGATGCGCCCCTTGAAGACGCACTGGCGCTGATGGTGCGCGAGCGCCTGACCGGCGAGGCACCACCTGAATCTGCACGCAAGCTGGTCGACCTGTGGCGCCCGTGGATCGAGGAAAAGGCCGGCGACAAGCTCGACAACCTCGACTCCGTCATCACCGACCAGTCTGCCTTCTCGCGCCTGACCCGCGACATGCTGGCCGAACTCGACATGTCCGACGAACTTGGCGATGACCCCGACGAGAACGACGAGGACAACGACGACAACGACGAGGACTCCGAAGGCGAACAGGAGCAGCAGGAAACCGGCCAGGAAGACGCCGAAACGTCAGCCTCCGACGACATGGAGCAAGGCGAAGCCGATCAGGACCAGACCATGGAAGACGCCATGGAGATGGACGGATCGGAAGACGACATGGACGAAATGCAGGGCGAGGAGGAGCCCGATGGCGATCAGCCATGGCGGCCGGAACTGCCGTTTGCGTCGATGTCCAACGACCGCTTCTACAAGGTCTACACCAACCAGTTCGACGAGACCGTCGAGGCTGACGAGTTGTGCGATGCCGAAGAACTGACAAGGCTGCGCAATTACCTCGACAAGCAGCTGTCCAGCCTGCAGGGCGTGGTCGCGCGCCTGGCAAACCGGCTGCAGCGCCGCCTGATGGCCCAGCAGAACCGCTCCTGGGACTTCGACCTCGAAGAAGGCATCCTTGATGCTGCGCGGCTGTACCGGGTTGTCATCGACCCGATGCATGCACTGTCATTCAAGGCCGAGCAGGATACCCAGTTCCGCGACACCGTGGTGACGCTGCTGCTGGACAATTCAGGCTCGATGCGCGGCCGCCCGATTACCGTGGCGGCTACCTGCGCCGACATCCTGGCCCGCACGCTGGAACGCTGCGGCGTGAAGGTCGAGATCCTCGGCTTCACCACCCGCGCCTGGAAGGGCGGGCAGGCCCGTGAGAAGTGGCTGGCCGACGGCAAGCCCGCCGGACCGGGTCGCCTCAACGACCTGCGCCACATCATCTACAAGTCCGCCGACCAGCCGTGGCGACGCGCAAGGCGCAACCTCGGGCTGATGATGCGCGAAGGCCTGCTGAAGGAAAACATCGACGGCGAAGCACTGATCTGGGCGCACAACCGCCTGCTGGGCCGCTCCGAGCAACGCCGCATCCTGATGGTCATCTCCGATGGTGCGCCGGTTGATGATTCCACGCTGTCGGTCAACTCTGGCAACTACCTTGAAAAGCACCTGCGCCAGGTGATCGCGGATATCGAGGGCAAGTCGCCGGTTGAACTGATCGCCATCGGCATCGGCCATGACGTGACCCGCTACTACAAGCGCGCCGTGACCATTGTCGATGCCGAGGAGCTTGGCGGGGCAATGACCGAAAAACTCGCCGAACTGTTCGAAGATCGCGCCGGCAGCGCCCAGCCACAACCGCGTCCCGGCCGTGTCCGCCGTGCGGGTTGAGGCCAGCCTGTGAACCACATCGGCAAGCTGCTCGCAACTGCAGGCATGATCGCCCTCGTGTCCACGCCGGCAGTCGCGGACAATCCGGTTGATGTCCGGTCCAGCAAGATCAGCTTCGCGCGGGTGCCCGGCACGCCGATGCCTGATCGCCTGACCTCGATTGGCGGTCTTCAGCTGGAAAGCGCGAACGAGAACTTCGGTGGATTTTCAGGGCTGGATGTGTCGGCCGACGGCAAGTCTTTCATCTCGGTCAGCGACCGCGGCTACTGGCTTACTGGCGATTTCGTCTACCGTGACGGCAAGCTGGCAGGCATCACCAGCACCCGGATGGCCCCGATCCGCGACACGCACGGCAAGGTTGACCCGCGCAAGTCCCGCTCCGATGCCGAAGCCGTTGCCGCGTGGTCGGCCAAGGGCATAACAGGCAAGGTGATCGTCGGCTTTGAACGCAGGCAGCGCGTCGAACTGTTCGACCTTGGCCGCCATGGCCTGGCCGCACCGGCCGAGCGTGTGCGTTTGCCCGACCAGGCCGGCGAAGGCGAAACCAACGGCGAGTTGGAAGCCCTGGGCCGGTTTCATGACGGCCCGCTGAAAGGCTGGCTGATCGGCATTTCCGAGCGCAACGAAACCCCCGGCGGCAAGCTGCGCGGCTGGTTGTGGCGCAAGGGAGAAACCCACGAATTTCACATCACCCGGTTGGGTAACTATCGCATCACCGGCCTGGCAATCCTGCCCGGTAGCGAGGAAATCATAACCGTGGAGCGGCTGTTTGAACCACCCTTCGGCGTCGGCATGGCCATGCGCAGGTTCAGCATCAAGGACCTTCAGCAACGCGATACCGGCAGCGGCACGCTCGTGTTCGAAGGCAGGATCACCGGTTTCCGGATCGACAACATGGAAGGCATCGCCGCCCACAGGGATGAGCGCGGCACGGTGATCACGGTCATCTCTGACGACAATTTCAACCGCTCGATCCAGTCGACAGTAATGTTCCAGTTCCGGCTGGACTAGATCTCCACCCCGCCGTTGTACTTGTCGAGAAACTGTTCCGCCGTCAGCGTTTGCATGTCTTCCACCGCTTCGGCCAGCCGGTCATGGCTCCAGTCCCACCAAGCAAGTTTCATCAGCCGTGCAGCCGTATCAGGCTCGAACCGCCAGCGCACGAACCGCGCAGGCATGCCCGCGACGATGGCATAGGGCTCCACGTCACGCGTCACCACCGCACCTGCCGCGATGACCGCGCCAGTGCCCACCGTCACGCCGGGCAGCACGATGGCACCGTGGCCCACCCACACGTCATGTCCCAGCGTGACCCTGCCTGCGTTGAGCCGTTCATCACGAAACGCCTTGTCCAGTTTCTTGCCGGTGAAATACTCATTCGGCCGGTAGGTGAACTTGTGCTGGCTGACCCGATGCATCGGATGATTGAGCGCATTGAGCCGCACGTCCGATGCAATGGCGCAGAACTTTCCTGTGTCGGTGTAGATCAGCTCGCTATGGCGCTCCACGTAGGAGTAATCGCCCAGCGTGCTGAAGCGCATCAGCACCCGCTCCTTGACCTCGCAATAGCGGCCAAGCGTGCTCTCCAGCACCGTGGCGCTGCCATGCACCACGGGGCTGCCGTCGCGGCTGGCGCGCGCCGCCGGTTGCCTGGCGCTCTGGCCTGTGCCTGTCACGTCATCGCTCATCGCTCATCGCCAGCCACTATCAACGAAAACGGCCGCCCCGTCAGGAGCGGCCGCAAATCTTTTTACCCCGGGAGGTGCCGAAACTCAGGCAGCAGCAGCGGCCGCGGCCTTCTTTGCAACCTGGCGCTTGATGCGCAGGGCGTTGGTCGACAGTTCGGTGTCGCGCGCCTTCATCAGGAAGGCGTCGAGGCCACCACGGTGCTCGACCGAGCGCAGCGCTGCGGCCGAAACCTTCAGCGAGAAGTTCTGGCCGAGCGAATCGCTCATCAAACGCACTTCGCTCAGGTTCGGCAGGAAGCGGCGGCGGGACTTGTTGTTGGCGTGGCTGACGTTGTTTCCACTCAGCACACCCTTGCCGGTCAATTCACAACGGCGGGCCATGACATCTAACTCCACTTGTTTGGTCAATCTGCCCGAGGGTGTCAAATCACCCATTCAGACAGAAAAAAGTCCGGCCGCGATGGCCGGATCGAATTCATCGGCGTGTCTATATGGCAGCTACGAAACAACGTCAAGGGCTGGCGTGCC